>NZ_JAYRLV010000010.1:0-85129 GCF_041912815.1 Allobrachymonas sp.
GCAGGCTCTCGAAGAACCATGAGCGATGGCTCAACACCAGCTTGCAGTTCGTTCACTTGGCATTCTTGGCTCTTTTGCTCAGAAGATTGTGAACACGTTCTGAGGGCTTATGACAGCGTGATTGCGGCCAAAGTCGATATTGCACAGTTCATCGAAGGGTACAACACCATGCTGACTCACGGCAGCATGGCTGACGAGGCGCTGGATTAAACCTACAGGGGCCTACTGCCAGCCCACCCTCGCAATGGGTCGCATAGAATGGAATTTTCTGGTGTGCCGGAGTTGTCCACAGCGGTCCCAGCGAAGTCGTAAGCGACGCACGTCGCCGTGGACGATTCTGCACATCTTCAACCCGCCAGCAGTCTGGGGTAAACTGCTAAAAAAGCAGCGACACTTCTTGATGCACTTGCGTTTTTTGAGGACTCGCGTGATCAGAATATTCCGCACCGCCCAGCTTATCTGGCATGTATCTGCAGGATACATTGTGTTAGTCTTCTTCATCGAGACACCACATGGAAACTAAGAACATATCTGCTGCGGATGCACTGCAGCTTTCCATTCGATCTGAGGATCATTTCTTCGATCGGAAAGCCGCTGAAATTAAAGGTGCAAAGCTGCAAAGAGTAGCTGTCGCGTTTGCAAACGCTGACGGAGGTGAGGTATACGTTGGAATAGCTGATGAGAAAGACGAGCCTGATCCGTCCAAGAGATGGGTCGGTGTCAAGAATATTGAAGACTTCAACCAACATATTCAGGCGCTAACTGAGGTTCAGCCAGCGCTTCCAATGGATATCGCTTTTCTTAAGGCTGATGGCAAGCCGCACTATGTTTTGCGAATACAGATTGACAAGAGCCAATCCGTTCATAAAACGTCGGATGGTACTGTGTACGAGCGAAAGGGTGCGCAGTCGCTTCCGGTAAGCGATCCAGCTCGTATTACGGCGTTATCGTTTGCGAAAGGAGCTGTCTCATATGAAGACTATTCGCTTGATAACGCAATTGCAGAGGATATCGTCGATTCACCCCGTATATCTGAGTTTCTTGCGGACTACTCGCCGACAACTGACCCTCTTGAACTTGCGCTCAACAAGAATCTGATCGATAGAAAAACTTTCAAACCGAAAGTCGCAGGGGTGCTGCTTTTTTCTGCAGAACCCAGCAGCCTGATGCCGAAGAAATGTTCGGTCCGGATCGTACGCTACGAAACCAAGGAAGAAGGCCCTGAACGCGATCATCTTGGCCCCATCGAGTCAGTTGAGGGGCCGCTATATCAACTTATTCACAAGACAGTTGATCGGGTGACGCAGATTATGTCGTCAATTAATGTTTGGACGACTGACGGCCCGAAAGCGATGGCCTATCCGCCGGAGACGCTCTGGGAGATAGTTGTTAACGCACTAATTCATCGTGACTACTCAATGTCAGATGACGTCCAGATTCAGATATTCGACAATCGGATTGAAGTTCTTAGTCCAGGGCGCCTTCCTGCTTTCGTTAATAAAGACAATATCCTCGACGTTCGCTACGCTCGAAATCCCAGGATCGTTGGAATTCTATCTAGGTACAAGAGTCCGCCAAACAAGGATATTGGTGAAGGATTGAATACGGCATTTCAAAAGATGAAGGAGTGGCGCCTGCGGAATCCCGACATCCTTGACGAAGGGAATTACGTTCGGGTAATCATTCCGCACGCCCCACTTGCGACTCCTCAAGAGGCGATTATGGAATTTCTTAATAAGCAAATGACTATAACGAACCGCCAAGCCAGAGATATTACGGGCATCAAGAGCGAGAATGCTGTTAAATCTGAGTTTTACAAGCTGAAAGATGCAGGTCTTATTGAAATGATTCCAGAACTAAGGGGCAACAAGGCCGCGTGGCGGCTGGTGCAGAAATGATGAGGGCTAATCCCTCGGTGCCGGGGAGTCTGCATATAGACAGAGCGTTCCTGGCCTTGAACGTTAAAGTGCAAAGGGAGACTATACGGTGCCATACACCATCGAAGAACACAAACATCGGTTTTCTGCTTGGGCTGCCGGGCGTGCAGCGAGTGTCAAGGGCTGCCGTTTTTCAGTGGAACAAGCGAAAAAAATTATTGAGGCGGCTGATTTAAACAAATTACTTGTCGATCCAAGCAATCTGCCTTTGCCACAAGAGGTAGACGCCCGTCATGAAAATTGGCGCAAAGACATTATTTTGAAAGCTGAAGGGCTTGGTCTTAAATTTACGCATGGGGTCGCGGCGAAGCTAATCAATATTTATCTAAAGGCGGGCTTTGTTTGTGGTGGGCACCATGCCCATGCTAATGTTAAAGCACTACATCCGCCAATTGATAACGTGCTTCTCGATGAGTTGTTCGCCAAAAACATCGGTGACCATCGTTGCGTATGGAATGAGGCAAAAATAATCCGCTGGTCTAAATTGAATTCAGTTCAATACCAAAAAATAATTGATGAAATTCGCAACTCAATGCCAAATCAAGCATTGTGGGAAGTTGAACAATATTGGCGAGGTTACCAGTAACAATGTTTGAGCGGTCTCCAATCCGAAGTGCAACACTGCCCAAAACGGGTAATGTACGCATATGGAATCGAGATACAAACATTTGCAAGCTGAAGAACGGGTGACACTGGCAGCGCTGCGCCAGCAAGGCATGGAGCATGCGAGCCATCGCTTGCCTGCAAGAGCGCAGTCCCTGCACCATCAGCCGTGAGCTGCGACGCAACAGCAGCGATGAGGGGGACGCCAGTGCCCCCGCCCAGCACCCATGCCAGCAGCGGCGCTTCGATGTGCGCCCACCGCCCAAGCGCCATCCTGAACCGCCCCGGTTTTGCGAGGGACGGTTGGTTGAAGGATGCCCATGCTTTGCCCCTCACCCCCGCATCACATGCAGCCGGTGCGAGAGCCAGTGGCGCAGGCCCAGCTGGTGCAGGCAGTAGCCGCCGAGCAGGCCCATGGCGCTGCCGAGCAGGGTGTCCCACAGGCGGGCGGCGATGACTTCGTTGACCATGCCGGGGTTGCCGGCTTCGGCGAGGAAGATGGTGAGCGGGGTGATGAAGACCACGGCAAATGCGTAGTGCCGGACCACGACGAATTCGATGAGGGTGCTCAGGGTCATCATGGTCAGGCACATGTACCAGACGTTCATGTGCAGCGACAGCAGCCCCCAGGCCAGCACCACGCCCAGGGCGGTGCCGGTGATGCGGTGCAGCTGCTTGCTCCATACGGCGCGGAAGTTGATGCCCTGCAGCACGGCGATGCAGCTCACCGGCACCCAGTAGGGGCGGGGCATGTCGAGGATCTGCGCGAGCAGCAGGGAGGCGCCCACGAACAGGGCGACGATGACGGAGTCGCTGACGACGAGTTCCATGTCCTGCTCGACGGGCATGATGGGCTGCTCCGGCACGCCGCGCGCCATGAGGTACAGGGTGTAGAACAGGCCCAGGATGCAGGCCATGAGGGCGCCCATGAACAGCAGGCCCACCTGATAGGGGATGTGGTCGACGGGCAGGGGCATGTAGGCTGCGATCATGGCCGCCATGAGAAAGAACAGGTTGCCAGGCGGGGCGATGCGGAAGTAGCGGCTCATGAGGGTGAGCGCAAAGGTCAGGATCGTGATGAGCGGCACCATGAGGTGCGGAAAATGGTGTGCGACGAGCCCGAACAGGAAGCTGGTGGTCATGCACGAGGCGGCGCACAGCATGAACACGATGCGGTGCGCGAGCTTGGTGTGCGGCATGTACAGAAACGTCATGCCGCCGAGGCTCGACACCAGGCCGTATTCCACGTGTTGGAAGTACGCGCCGATGAAAAGGGGCACGCCCGAGGCCATGGCGGCCACGAAGGGCATTTCCCAGCGCCGCTTGGCGGGGTTGAGTTTCCAGAAGTCGTCCCATTGCTGCATCAGCAAGGATTTCATGCGGGCTCCCTTGAGGTGAGAGGAATACAAAAACAAAGAAAGGTCAGGCAGGGCAAGGCGACACATCCCGGAGTCGGGCGATCGGCCGTACCGGGGCCGAGGCAGACCGCCCGGCCATGAGACGCGCGGCGTGCTCCCCCTCTGTCCGCCGGCCACGCGGGGGCGGCTGCATGGGTGTGCCATCTTCACGGCGCGCTGTGGATCGGCTGCCATTGACGGGCATTGACTGCCATTGGCTGTGACGGTGACTGCGGCAGCGTTCTGGCCGGAGCCGGAAACGGTGCAGCGAGAAGGGGTGGCGCGGCGTCCTCCTGCCGGAGAGAATGCTTGCTGCCGACTGGCAGCGTGGATGCCGGATGGTGAGCAGAGAGGTGCGCTGAAGGTGCAGCGCACCACTCCGCCGAGGGGTGCCCGCACCCGTCCCCGTGCGCATGCCTGAGCCACTTCCGCGAGGAGGGGCATGGGCATGATTCTGCCCCAAAGCCAGAACCCGAGAGGGGCGCCACCCTGTGCGCCACGGACGGTGTGCTTCGGTACAAGGCAATGGTAAGCTGCCCGCTGCCCGCTGCCCGCTGCCCGCTGCCCGCTGCCCGCTGCCCGCTGCCCGCTGCCCGCTGCCCGCTGCCCGCTGCGGCGGGTCGGGGGTTTCTTCTGTCGTTCTTCTGCATTCTGGTCTGGTCGTGTCCGTGTTTTCGTCTTCTTCCCTGCCTTCCGATGTGGCAGGCCGCCGTCGGTTCGATCCGATGGTGGCCATGCTGCCGCTGGCGGCGTTGCTGGGTGTGCTGGGGGCGTGCACGGTGCAGGGGTTCCGCTGGGCGCTCGATGCGCTCATGGGGCTGTATTCCAGCCAGCACCATCTGGTGGCGGCCGCTGCGGCACTGGCGCCCTGGCAGCGGGTGCTGGTGCCCTGCGTGGCGGCCACGGCGGCCGGGCTGGTGGTGTGGGCGGGGCAGCGGCTGCTGCGCGGTGCTCCGGGGCCCGCCTACATGGAGGCCGTGCGCGTGGGCGACGGCCGTCTGCCGGTGGCGCCCAATGTGGTGCGCGCAGGGGCGTCGCTGCTGGCGGTGAGCGGCGGCATCACGATCGGGCGGGAGGGGTCGATGATCCAGCTTGCGGCGGTGATGGCCTCGCTCGTGGGGCGGCTCTCGCGCATGGACGAGGCGCACCGGCGGCTGATCGTGGCATGTGGTGCGGCAGCGGGCTTTGCCGCGGCCTACCATGCGCCGATCGCGGGGACGCTGTTCGTGGCAGAGATCATTCTGGGCGGGCTGCACCTGCGCGTGATGGCGGCCCTGCTGGTGGCGGCCATGATGGGGGAGCTGACGACGCAGACGCTGTTTGCCGCCGGGCCGCTGTACCTGACCCGGGCGGTGCCGCCGATCAACTTTGCCGATCTGGTCGATGCCTGCCTGCTGGGGGTGCTGGCGGGGCTGGTGGGGCCTGCCTTTCTGTGGCTGCTGGAGCGCACGCGGCAGGGGTTCGAGCGCCGGGTGCCGTGGGTGCCGCTGCGCTTCGGGCTGGCGGGGCTGGTGATCGGGGGGCTGTCGGTGATCCGGCCCGAGGTGTGGGGCAATGGCTTCAGCACGGTGCAGGCTTTTCTGACCGATCCGTGGACGCTGTCGGCGCTGGTGCTTGTGACGGCGCTGCGGCTGATGGCCGTGACGGTGGCGAGTGCGGCTGGGGTGCCGGGCGGGGTGCTCACGCCCACGCTGGCGCTCGGTGGGGCGCTGGGGCTCATGGTGGCGCAGGGCGTGCAGGTGCCCGGTGGCCATGCCGATCAGGCGCTGTGGGCACTGGCGGGCATGAGCAGCCTGCTGGCGGCCATTACCCATGCGCCGGCCATGTCGGCGCTGATGGTGTTCGAGAGCACGCGCAGCTACAACGTGGTGCTGGCCGCCATGCCCGCGTGCGTGCTTGCGTCGGTGCTGTCGAGCATGCTGCGCCCGCGGTCGGTGTACAGCAAGGCGCTGGGGGCGCCGGTAGCTCCCGCAGGCTGGGCCGCTCTGCCGCCTCCTGAGACACGGGCAGACAGGGAGGAAGACGGGAAATCGGGCCACGAGGCTGCAGCCGCCACCGCCGCCGCACCACAGGGCGATGAGGATCTGCCCCCGGTTGTCGCGGAGTCTGCTGCACCCGAAGACGCCGGCGTATCCCCAAGTGCCGGTGCTGGTGCTGGGGCAGCCGTCCGCACGGCAGGGCGCGGGCCGCAGGGGGGACAATGACGGGCGCTGCCGTGTGTGCGTGTGCTGCTGTCGTTGCCGTTGTGTTCTGCCATGTCGTCGTCTTCTTCGTCCTTGTTTCCGGGGCTGACTGAGCCTCTGTCCCCGTCTTCTGCCACTGCCGTGCTGCCTGCGGAGCTGCAGGCGATCCAGTTGGCCACGCGCCGGCATCAGGCGGCACATGGGTGCAGCGCCCATACCTTCGAGGATGGGGAGGGGCTCTGGCGGCTGGTGGCAGCGCTCGCGCCCCGGCGCGTGCTGGAGTTCGGGACCGGGCTGGGCTACACGGCCTGCCTGATGGCCTGGGCCAGTCCGCAGGCACAGGTCGACACGCTTGAAGGCGATGCCGCCCATGCCGCGCTGGCGCGGCAGCACATTGCGCAGTGCGGTCTGGCCGGGCGGGTGCGGCTGCACGAGGGCTCGTTTTCCGTCACTTTCCCGGCGCTGGACTGTGCGCCGGGCAGTGTGGACATGGTGTTCTTCGATGGCCATGTGCCGCCCCATGCCCTGCTTGACGCATGGCACCGGCTGCTGCGGCCCGGGGGCTGGCTGGTGTGCGCCAACCTGGAGCTCAACGGCCCGCAGGGCTGTCGCAGGGCCAAGGCCGATCTGCGCGACGGGGCACGCTGGCAGCTGCAGCCTCCCCTGGAGGGCGGCCAGACCTGGGTGGCCTGTCGGGTGGAGAGGCCACGGCAGCAGGCCCTGGTGCGCCCGCCGATAATGCGGGCATGAATGTCTTTCAGCGCGCACTCGATCTGGCCGCCCAGGCCCTGACCCTCAGCAATCCCAATCCCCGCGTAGGCTGTGTCATCGTGGATGACGCCGGCCGCGTGCTGGGCGAGGGCCACACCCAGCGCCGAGGCGGCCCGCATGCCGAAGTCATGGCCCTGCGCGACGCCTCACGGCGCGGGCACGACGTGGCCGGCGCCACTGTGTACGTCACGCTGGAGCCCTGTGCCCACCATGGCCGCACGCCCCCCTGCTGCGATGCGCTCATCGCGGCCCGGGTGGGCACGGTGTGGGTGGCCCTGCGCGACCCCAATCCGCTGGTGGCAGGGCAGGGCATTGCGCGCCTGCAGGCGGCGGGCATTGCGGTGCACATGGCACCCGACGCCGTGGCCCATGCCGCGCGCGAGCTCAATCTGGGTTTTCTGCGCCGCATGGAGCAGGGGCTGCCGTGGGTGCGGCTCAAGACGGCTTCGTCGCTCGATGGCATCACGGCGCTGGCCGACGGGGATTCGCGCTGGATCACCGACGAGCCGGCGCGCGCCGACGTGCAGCACTGGCGCGCGCGGGCCTGTGCCGTGCTCACCGGCGTGGGCACCGTGCTGGCCGATGATCCGCTGCTCAACGTCCGCCTGCCGGATACCTCCCGCCAGCCGCATCTGGTGGTGGTGGATGGCGCGCTGCGCACCCCGCCGCAGGCCCGGCTGCTGGCCGTGCCGGAGCGGCAGGTGTGGATCTACGGCGTGCCGCCTGCGGAGCCGGCCGCGCGCGCAGCGTGGGAGGCGCGGCGCGAGGCCCTGTGTGCGGCCGGGGCACAGGTCGAGGCCTGGGGCGCCGATGCGGCCGGGCGCGTCGATCTGGTCAGCCTCATGCCCGAGCTGGCGCGGCGCGAGGTCAATGAACTGCACGTCGAGGCCGGGGCCACGCTGGTGGGGGCGCTGCTCGATGCCGGGTTGGCCGACGAATGGCTGGCCTATGTGGCGCCGCTGGCCCTGGGGCCGGGCAGACCGCTGGCTGCGCTGCCGCCGCTGGCCCGCGTGGCCGATGCGGTGCGCTGGCACTGGCACGAGGTGACGAGCGTGGGGGACGACCTGCGCCTGCGCCTGCGGCGGCAGTCCCCGCAAGATGCCGCGCCCTGCGCATAAGGTGGCGCAGCGCCTCCTGCGCCTGTCGGCACGCGTCTGCCGTGCATCCGTCACACTTTGCGCACATGTGTGCGGAACTCCGGGCTGCGCAGGGGAGTCCGAACGGCAGAGGCCCGCTATGGTGCATGGGCGTGGATGCAGCCCAGCCTGAGAAGGTCGAGCGGCTGCTTGTCCTGATTGCCGTGCGTGGGTGTTCTGTTCTGCTCTGTTCCGTTCCGTTTTCATCCCTTCCATCGGGGCCTCGGGTGCCCTGCCGAGGAGTTCTGTCATGTCCTTTGCTGTTTCCACTGCCGCGCGTACCGTGCGTTCGCTGCCTTGCCTGTTGCGTTGCGCCTGCGGGGCGGGCGTGCTGATGGGGGCCTCTGTGCTCGCGGGGTGCTCCGTGGGAGTGGGGGTGGGTGTGCCGATCTTTCCGGGCGTGTCGGTGGGGGTGGGGCTGGGGACGGGGGGTGCCGGGGCGGGAGTGTCCGTGCATTCCGGGCCCTTTGGCGTGGGGCTGGGTGTCGGGTCGCATGGCCAGGTCACTGCCGGCGCAGGTGTAGGTGTAGGGCTGGGCGGCCCGGTCGGTGTGGGCGTGGGAGCCGGCACGGTGGTGGGCACTCTGGGGAGTCCGACCTCGCAGCCGCAGCCGAATCCCACGGCTCCGGCCGGCGAGGCTGCACCGGCCACGGCGTTTCCGGCACCGGCATCGCGGGCTGGAGGCATGCCACCTGCCACCTCAGCGCCGGCGACGCCGGCTGCCCACGGAGGTGGGCAGGGGCTGGCGGCCTTCCGTGACTGGCCGTGGGGCGTGGAGGCGGTGCGGGCACCGAATCCCGCTGCGGCCGCCCCGGCGCCGTGACGTGACGTCCCCTCACGTGCCCTGCGCTCCGTGGCAGCCATCCGGGCAAGGGCCGTGTCTCTGCGGGAATGTCCTGTCACTCAGGCGTCACAAAGCTGCGACACCCGGGGCGGGAAGCCGGGGCGCGCGCAGATAATGAAGGCATGAGCAACACCCCTTCGGCAACCCCTCCGTGGAAACGGCGCAAGGAGCGCATGCGGCTGCGGCACCACCGGCTGGTGCGGCGCGGGCTCATGTATTCGCTGGCGCTGGCTGCGGTCATCCTGCTGCTGGGCGGGGTGGGGTTCTGGCTGCTCGACCCCACCGTCTACACCTTCTCGGACGGGCTGTGGCTGGCGTTCACCACGGCAGCCACCGTGGGCTATGGCGACGTGGTGCCTTCGACCCACGCTTCGCGCATGTTCGCGGTGGTGGTGGTGCTGCTGGGGCTGGCCGTGCTGTCGATGGTCACGGCTTCGCTGGCCGCGATCTTCGTCGAGCAGGAGGTGGAGGTCGAGGACAAGCACAGCGAGCTGGAAATGCTGGCCGAGCTGCGGATTCTGAGACACGAGCTGCATGTGGTGCGCCTCACGCTGGAGCAGCTCCAGGCACAGCGTGGCATCACGCAGGAGTCGTGCTACCAGAATGCGGCGTCTCCCTCCCTGTCACTGGCCTCGGTGGCCGATGCCCCGATTCCGTCGGCGGCAGAAGGCAGCGCCCCGATCGCTGCCGCAGCCCAGACAGCCCCCGAAGGCAACGGAGCCGCCGCTGCTGCTACCCACCGCGAACCGGAACAGGCCGTCGCCCGCGAAGCGGCCTGATGCGCGGCAGCCCGGTGTTTCCGGCACGAGTCCACAGGCGAGCGAGAACTGCCATGGAACAGACATGAAAAAAGGGACGCACACGGCGTCCCTTGTCGTTGCACAGGGGCCCGTAGAGGGCCCGCAGGCTTACTTGGCGGTGTAGTCGTACACGCCACGGCCGGTCTTGCGGCCCAGGCGGCCAGCGGCCACGTATTCGCGCAGCAGGTAGCAGGGGCGGTACTTGCTGTCGTTGAACTGCTCGACGTACACCTCCATCACGGCCAGGCACACGTCCAGACCGATCATGTCGGCCAGCGCCAGCGGGCCAATGGGGTGGTTGCAGCCGAGCTTCATGCCGGCGTCGATGTCCTCGGGCGTGGCCACGCCTTCGGACAGCACGAAGAAGGCTTCGTTGATCATGGGCACCAGGATGCGGTTGACCACGAACCCGGGGCTGTTCTTGACGGTGATGGGGGTCTTGCCCAGCTTTTCGGCCAGTTCCTTGACGGTGTCATGGGTGGCGTCGCTGGTCTGCAGGCCGCGGATGAGCTCGACGAGCGCCATCATGGGCACGGGGTTGAAGAAGTGCATGCCGATGAACTTGTCGGCACGCTGGGTCTGGGCAGCCAGCTCGGTGATGGAGATCGAGGAGGTGTTGCTGGCGATGATGGCATCGGCCGGCAGCATGCTGTCGAGCTGCTGCAGGATCTTGTTCTTGATCGTGGGGTTCTCGGTGGCGGCCTCGATCACCAGGTGGCAGTCCTTGAGGTCGTCGTAGCTGGTGCTGCCCTTGATGCGGGACAGGGCAGCAGCCTTGTCGGCTTCGGTGATCTTTTCCTTCTTGATCAGGCGGTCCAGGCTGGCCGTGACGGTGGCGATGCCCTTCTGGACGGCGGGTTCGGCGATGTCCACCATCACCACGTCGATGCCGCTGGTGGCGCAGGCCTGTGCAATGCCGTTGCCCATGGTTCCGGCGCCGATGATGCCGACCTTCTGAATGCTGATGCTCATAGAATGCTCCGCAGTTGGTTGATGATTCAATGGATTATCTTAACCCGTGTCGGTGGCATTATGCTGCACTGCACAGCGGCAAGCCCTGTCCAATCCGGCCCTTTGTGAAAGATGGCACTTCCCGTGCCGGCTTTCGGGAGAGCGCCTCCGTTCCATGTCCGATTCCCCTGCCGATTCCGCCTCCTCCCCTGCGCAGCCCGCTGCGCGCACGCCGTCTGCCCGGGCCGGGCGCCCGCTCTCGCCCCAGCAGAAGGCCCTGCGCAAGCTCGGGCTCGTGCGGCCCATGGACTTTGCCCTCCATGTGCCTCTGCGCTACGAGGACGAGACCCGCATCACCCGCCTGAGCGATGCGGCGCCCGGTGCGACGGTGCAGATCGAGGGCGTGGTCACCTCCTGCGAGGTGAGCTGGGGCGGGCGCCGCCAGCTCGTGGTGACGGTCGATGACGGCACGGACGTGGTCACGGCGCGCTTCTTTCACTTCTACCCCGGTCAGCAGAAGGCGCTGGCCGAGGGGCAGCGTGTGGTGCTGCGCGGCGAGGTCAAGACCGGCTTCATGGGCTGCACCATGCTGCATCCGGCCTTTCGGGCCGCCGGTGGCGAGCTGCCCGATGCGCTCACGCCGGTGTACCCCGCCTCCGGCAGCCTGCCGCAGGCCTATCTGCGCCGGGCCGTGGTGCAGGGGCTGCAGCGGGCGCAGACCACAGGCCAGCTCGCCGAAACCGTGCCCCCTGAGGCGCTGCGCGATCTGGCGGCGCGTCTGCACCAGCCGCCCTGGCCCCTGGCGCAGGCGCTGGCCTATCTGCATCATCCTGCGCCCGATGTGTCCATGGCCGCGCTGGAAGACCGCACCCATCCGGCCTGGCTGCGGCTCAAGGCCGAGGAACTCCTCGCCCAGCAGCTCTCGCAGGCCCAGTCGCGGGCCGAGCGCGACCGGCTGCATGCGCCGCGTCTGCCCGTGCGTGCAGGCGGCCTGCACGAGCGGCTGCTGGCAGTGCTGCCCTTTTCGCTCACCGAGGCCCAGCGCCGCGTGGCCGAGGAAATCGCCCGTGACCTGCAGACCGGCCGCCCCATGCACCGCCTCCTGCAGGGCGATGTGGGATCGGGCAAGACCGTGGTGGCCGCCCTGGCGGCAGCCATCTGCATCGATGCCGGCTGGCAGTGCGTGCTCATGGCACCGACGGAAATCCTCGCGGCCCAGCACTTCCGCAAGCTGCTCGACTGGCTCACCCCGCTGGAGGTGGGAGTCGCCTGGCTCACCGGGAGCCAGAAGCCGCGCGAGCGCCGCGAGATGCTCGCCCGCATCGCCAGCGGCGAGGCCGCCCTGGTGGTCGGTACCCATGCGGTGATCCAGGAGCGTGTGACCTTTCATCGTCTGGCGCTGGCCATCATCGACGAGCAGCACCGCTTTGGCGTGGCGCAGCGGCTGGCGCTGCGCGACAAGATGGCCCCGCCCGAAGTCCCTGGTGGGCCCGTGGCCGAACCCCATCTGCTCATGATGACGGCCACGCCCATTCCGCGCACCCTCGCCATGAGCTACTACGCCGACCTGCAGGTCAGCACCATCGACGAGCTGCCGCCGGGCCGCACCCCCGTGCTCACCAAGATCATCAGCCAGCACCGGCGCGATGAAATCGTCGAGCGCATCGGTCGCCAGCTTGCCGAGGGCCGGCAGGTCTACTGGGTCTGCCCCCTCATCGAGGAAAGCGAGACGCTCGACCTGCAGAACGCCACCCGCACCTGGGAGGAACTGCAGGAGGCCCTGCAGACCGCCCATACCCCCGATGGCCGGCCCGTGGCCGTGGCGCTGCTGCACTCCCGGCTGCCCGTGGCCGAGAAAAAGGCCGTGATGGAAGCCTTTGTGCAGGGGCAGACGCAGGTGCTGGTGAGCACCACCGTGATCGAGGTGGGCGTGGACGTGCCCAATGCCAGCCTCATGGTCATCGAGCATGCCGAACGCTTCGGCCTGTCGCAGCTGCACCAGCTGCGGGGGCGGGTGGGACGCGGTGCGGCCGCCAGCGTGTGTGTGCTTCTCTACGCCACCAACGAGGCCGGCCGCGTGAGCGACACCGCCAAGGCGCGGCTGCAGGCCATGGTGGAAACCGGGGATGGCTTCGAGATTGCGCGACGCGACCTCGCCATCCGGGGCCCCGGCGAGCTGCTGGGTGCCCGCCAGAGCGGTACCCCTTTGCTGCGCTTTGCCGACCTCGATACCGACACCGAACTCATCGAATGGGCCCGCCACTGGGCCCCTCACATGCTCGCCCACCATCCCCGCGAGGCCACCCGCCACCTCGACCGCTGGATCGGGGGGCGGGAGGACTACCTCAAGGCCTGAGAGCCGAGGCCCCAGGCGAATCGAATCGGCCGGCGGAACCCGTGTAGAGCGATCTGCAAAGACCTCTCGCTTCTTCCATTTTTAGACCGTCTGCTCAGTGATGGAAAAGCGCTGGGCCAGGATGCTGGCTGGTTCATGGCTTGCAGCAATCCCCGGTTGGATGACAGGGACTCTATCAGCTCTTGCAGGAGCACTTCTGGCCATGAAGAGAGGGGAGCGTTTGGAATCTATGCAATCATCCGGGATGCGACACTTAATGGCATATGCCGGGTCATCCTGCACCCACGCAGAAGGCGGCGGGATGCAGGGGGTGGGAGCGGCACGCTCACGCCGCCTGGGGGCGACGCACCAGGGCGAGGAGGATGCCGAAGGCGATCATCATGGTGCCGCTGGCGCGGTTGAGCCACTGCATCATGCGGCCGCGGTTGGCCATGTGGGCCATGTAGCGTCCCACGCCACCGTAGATGCCGACGGTGACGATTTCCAGCAGCAGGAAGGTGGCGCCGACTTCGGTGTAGCTCACGGCGTAGTGCTCGGGCACCACGAACTGGGGCAGGAAGGCGGTGAAGATGAGGATGGCCTTGGGGTTGCTGATGGCGGTGGTGAATTCCTGTCGGGCGAGCACACCGAGATGGGGGCCGTGGTCCTGTCCGGCCGTGTCGGCGGCGAGGTCGGCGATGCCGTCGGCCGGCACATGGGCGCGCAGGATGCGGATGCCCATCCAGATCAGGTAGGCCGCCCCGCAGAACTTGACGATGGCAAAGCCCACCTCGGAGGCCAGCAGCAGTGCGCCCATGCCCACGCCGGAGATGGCGATCATGATGGCGAAGGCCACGATGCGGCCCAGCCCGGCGGTGACGGCCACGCGCACGCCGTGGCGGGTGCCGTTGAGCACCGACAGCAGGTTGTTGGGCCCGAAGGCCAGGTTGAGGGCAAAGCAGGCCGGGAGAAAGAGCAGGTATTCGTGCAGGGACATGGCGGAACGATGCGGTGAGAAGGCAGGGACAGGGAAATGAAAATGGAGAAAGCCACGGACGGGGCCGTGCGTGCAGAGCGGAACGGCCGGGCCCCCTAGACCAGCGGCTTGCGGGCACTGAGGGCAGCAGTCCGGGGAGCGGTGGGGGGGCTGAGGGAGGTGTCGGGCGCGTCGGCGGCCGTGCCGGCTGCAGCCGGCTGGGGCATGCGGGCGTATTCGGCGAGTACGCCGCGCTCGGAATGGACGAGATAGGCTTCCATGGCCTGGGCGGCTTCGTCGTGCTGGCCGGCGATGAACAGGCTCAGGATGTGCCGGTTCATGTCGATGTAGGGGGCGTGCAGGAATTCGGGGTTCTGCAGCATGCCAAACACCAGCCGCAGCTCGGTGAGCACGTGCGAGAAGAGGGTCTGGAGGCGTTCGCTGTCGGTCAGCGAGACGATGGCGCGGTGGAAGGCCATGTTGGCCGTGCCGACGCCGCGCCAGTCGCCCGCATCGCGGCAGCGCAGCGCGTCGGCAATGGCGGCTTCCATCTGCTGGCGGGCCGGATGCCACGGGTGGGCCTGTGCCAGCGCCTGGCATTCGAGCATGCGGCGCACGCGGTAGATGTCGATGATGGCGGCGAGCGTGGGCACCGTGACCGACACACCGCGGTTGGGCTCGTGGCACAGCAGGCCTTCCTGCGTGAGGATGCGGAAAGCCTCGCGCAGGGTGTTGCGCGAGATGCCGAGGAGCTCGGCCATGGCGGCTTCCGACAGGCGCTGGCCCGGCGCGCAGGCTCCGGCCAGCAGCTTCTGCCGGATGTCTTCGGCCGTGCGATGGGCCAGGTTCTGGATGTCGGCGGTACGTGTCATGGCGGTCGGGGTGGCGCGGTGCACACCAGCGCGAGCGGGGCGCAGTGGGTGGGCCAGGGCTCCCAGTGTAGCGGCATCGGGCTGCAGGCGCAGTGGCGCCAGGGGCCCGGCCGGTGCGGCGGAGGCCGCTTTGCGGTGCATGAAACGCCGCCTGCATGCCCCGGCATGAGGCACAAAGAACCGACGACGCTCCGAATTTGCCCCACATTGGTGAATCTCCTGATGAAAATTCAACGCCATTTTGTTGAACAATATGTGTCTTATGAGTGATGCATAGATATGCATTGCTCAACGCTGGCATGGCTTTTGCATGGAGATGCGGGCCATTCCATCTTTACGGGAGAGTCTCATGAGTGAAGCACAGCACATGCCGGCACCGTCCGGCGACTTTGTGAAGGCGCGGCGTTCGTCGCTTGTGGCCGCCATCTTTCTGATGGCCACATCGGCCATCGGGCCGGGGTTCATCACCCAGACGGCGACGTTCACGGCCACCATGGGGGCGGCCTTTGCCTTCGGCATTCTGGCGTCGGTGCTGATCGACTTCGTCGTGCAGCTCAATGTGTGGCGCATGGTGTCGCTCACGGGCATGCGGGCCTCGGATCTGGCCAATGCGGCCATTCCCGGCAGCGGCTATGTGCTGGCCGTGCTGGTGATCTTCGGGGGGCTGGTGTTCAACGTGGGCAACATCGCGGGGGCGGCCCTGGGGCTCAACGCCATGATGGGACTCGACATCAAGTGGGGCGGGCTGCTGAGTGCGGTGATCGCCATCGGGCTGTTTCTGTCCAAGCGGGCTGGCCGTGCGGTGGACCGGCTGATCGTGGTGCTGGGCATCGTGATGATCGGGCTGACGGTGTTCGTGGCGTTTGCGTCCCATCCGCCGCTCGGGGAGGCGCTGCGCCAGACCGTGTGGCCCGACCGGATCAATTTCGCCACCATCACCACCATCGTCGGTGGCACGGTGGGGGGCTACATCACCTACGCGGGAGCGCACCGGCTGCTCGATACGGGGGTGACCGGGGTGGACAACCTGCCGGCCGTGACGCGCGGGGCGCTCAACGGCGTGATCGTGACGGGCGTGATGCGCTATGTGCTCTTTCTGGCCGTGCTGGGTGTGGTGGCCAGCGGCGTGGTGATCGACATCTCGGGCAAGAGTGCCAATCCGGCGGCCCAGGCGTTCCAGGCGGCCGCCGGGCAGATGGGGCTGCGGGTGTTCGGCGTCATTCTGTGGGCGGCGGCGCTGACGAGCGTGATCGGGGCGGCCTATACGTCGATTTCCTTCGTGACGGTGTTCCGTCCGGGGCTGACCGAGCCGGCGCGCAACCGGGCCACGGTGGTGTTCATCGTGGTGTCGCTTGCGGTGTTCCTGCTGCTCGGCACGGCACCGGCTGCGCTGCTGGTGTTTGCAGGCGGCTTCAACGGGCTGATTCTGCCGCTCGGGCTGACCCTGTTCATGTATGTGGGCTGGATGCGGCGTGACCTGATGGGGGGCTATCCGTATTCGCGTGCGCTGCTGGCGCTGGGCACGCTGGCCTGCGTGCTGACCTGGTGGATGGCACTGCAGTCCATCGGCCCGATTTTCCGGTTCCTGTCGATGTGAGCGAGGAGAGCGAGATGACCGTGATCGATCTGAACAGCGACCTGGGCGAGAGCCTGGGCGCCTGGAAGATGGGAGATGATGCCGCGATGCTCGACATCGTCACGAGTGCCAATGTGGCCTGTGGCTTCCATGCCGGCGATGCGGCGGGCATTCTGGCCACGCTGCGTGCGGCGGCGGCACGTGGGGTGGCGGTGGGGGCGCATGTCGGCTACCGCGATCTGGCGGGGTTCGGGCGGCGCAACATGGACGTGGCCAGTGCCGATCTGGTGGCCGACGTGATCTACCAGATCGGGGCGCTGCAGGGGCTCGCCCGTGCCGCAGGCACGACGGTGCGCTACGTCAAGCCGCACGGCGCGCTCTACAACACCATTGCACACGACGAGCGGCAGGCACGGGACGTGATCACGGCGATTCGGGCAGCCGATCCGTCGCTGGTGCTCGTGGCACTGGCGGGATCTGCGCTGGTGGGCTGGGCACGCGCCGAGGGGCTGACCGTGGTGGCCGAGGCGTTTGCCGACCGGGCCTATACGGCGCAGGGTACCCTGGTATCGCGCCGGGAGCCGGGGGCGGTGCTGCACGATGCGCAGGCCGTGGCGCGCCGCATGGTGCGTCTGGTGCGCGAGGGGGTGGTGGAGGCCATCGACGGCCGCGTCACCCGCGTCGAGGCCGATTCGATCTGCGTGCATGGCGACAGTCCCGGTGCGGTTCAGATGGCCCGTGCCGTGCGTGAGGCGCTGGCCCGCGAAGGGGTGGCGCTGCGCGCCTTCACCGCCCGCAGCGAGTTGCAGGGTCCGCGTGCCGGTTCGGGCGCGGCCTGCGGATGTGCGTGCACCTGTTCCACCACCGACTGAGGAGGATTCCCATGACGCAGGCTTCCACCGGGACGTTTTACCCCGCCTCTCCTGCCGCCCTGGCTGCAGGCCGTGCCGCGCGGGCGGCCTACCGGGCTGGCAAGGTCGCCCCCACGGCTGGGGTGGCACCCGGCATGACCCAGGCCAACATGATCGCCTTGCCGCGAGACTGGGCGTGGGACTTTCTGCTCTACGCCCAGCGCAATCCCAAGCCCTGTCCGGTGCTGGACGTGATCGAGGCCGGAGCCCACCACACGGTGCTGGCCGAGGGCGCCGATCTGCGCACCGACATTCCGCTGTACCGGGTGTGGCGCCACGGCCGCCTCGAAGCCGAGGTGGGCGATGCGACCGCACTGTGGGCCGAGCATCCCGATCTGGTGACTTTTCTCATCGGCTGCAGCTTCACCTTCGAGACGCCGCTGCAGGAGGCGGGCATCGAGGTGCGGCACATCACCGACGGGGTCAACGTGCCCATGTACCGCACCTCGCGTGCCTGCCGTCCCGCCGGGCGGCTGCATGGGGAGATGGTGGTGTCGATGCGGCCGATTCCCGCCGCGCGCGTGGCCGAGGCCGTGATGATCTCGGGGCGCTTTCCCTCGGTGCACGGAGCCCCCGTGCATGTGGGCGATCCGGCGGCGCTGGGCATCCGCGATCTGTCGCGGCCCGATTTCGGCGATGCGGTGCGCATCGAGCCGGGCGAGGTGCCGGTCTTCTGGGCCTGCGGGGTCACGCCCCAGGCGGCGGTGATGGCATCGGGCGTGCCCTTTGCCGTGACCCATGCGCCGGGCTACATGTTCATCACCGATGTGCCCGATGGGGCCTATCACGTCTGAGCCCGTCCAGGTCCAGCCGGGGCCCTGCGCCCGTATCCGTGTTTCCATCAGGAGTGTTGCGTTGCGTTTTCTGCCTGTACAACCCCATGTCGTGCTCGTCGAGCTCGATGACCTGCCGCACGTGCTGGCGCTTCTGGATGCGCTGCGCAGCGACCCTGTCGAAGGGATCGAGGAGCTGGTGCCTGCCGCGCGCACGCTGCTCGTGCGCTTCCGGCCCGAGGTGTGCTCCCGTGCCCGGCTGATCGAGCTCCTGCGTGCCCGGCAGGGCGGGGCAGTGGCGCGCGCGGCGGAAGGAGAGCTCGTCGAGATTCCGGTGCATTACGACGGCGAGGATCTGGCCGAGGTGGCCGACTACCTGCACCTCACGCCCGCCGACGTGGTGCGCCGCCATGCGGGCAGCATCTACACGGTGGCGTTCACGGGCTTCGCGCCCGGATTCGCCTATCTGGCCGGGGGCGATCCGCTGCTCGACGTGCCCCGCCGCAAGACCCCGCGCACCCGCATTCCGGCCGGTGCCGTGGGGCTGGCGGGTGTGTTCAGCGGGGTGTATCCGCAGGCCAGTCCGGGAGGCTGGCAGATCATAGGTACCACGCCGCTGGCCATGTGGGATCTGTCGCGCCAGCCGCCCGCGCTGTTGCAGCCGGGCCAGCGGGTGCGCTTTGTCGACATGGACGCAGCCGGCGCCGGCAGCGCACGCAGCACCCCCAGGGCGGCGGCTGTCCAGGTCACGCAGGCTGCGTCCCCGCTGTCGGCCGTGCCCACCCTGCCTCAGGCCAGGTCCGTGGCCGAAGCCCGCGCTCCGGCTGCTGCCGGCTTCGAGGTGTGCCAGGCGGGCCTGCAGACCCTGTTCCAGGACGGGGGCCGTCCCGGACTGGCCGGCATGGGGGTATCCGCTTCGGGCGCGCTCGACCAGGGCGCCTTCCGGCAGGCCAACCGGCTCGTGGGCAACCCGGCGCATCTGCCCGTGCTCGAAACCTTGGCCTGCGGGCTGCAGCTGCGCAGCCGGGGCGACAGCGTGGTGGCCGTGACCGGCGCGCGTGTGCCCCTCTCTCTCACGGCTGCAGACGGCACCCGCTGGCATGCCCAGCCGGATGCCCCTGTGGCGCTGGCAGCCGGAGACACCCTGACGCTGGGCCTGCCCACGGCCGGCGTGCGCTGCTATGTGGCCGTGCGCGGGGGCTTTGCCGTGGCACCCGTGCTGGGGAGCTGTGCCACTGATACGCTCGCCCGGCTGGGCCCTGCGCCGGTGGCTGCCGGCGACCTGCTGGCCGTGATGCCGCCACGGCCCGGGCAGGTGGTGGGCGACCCCGATTCCGCGCCCCCCGTGCTGCCCACCGCGCAGGACTGTGTCGTGCTCGACGTGCTGCTTGGCCCGCGTACCGACTGGTTCACCCCCGAGGCCGTGGCCCGACTGGCATCGAGCGAGTGGACCGTCACGCCCCAATCCAACCGCGTAGGCCTGCGCCTCGCGGGAGAGGAGCCGCTCGTGCGTGCCTGCACGGGCGAGCTGCCCAGCGAGGGCACCCCCACTGGCGCCATTCAGGTCCCGCCCAGTGGGCAGCCCGTGCTGTTCCTCGCGGACCACCCGCTCACCGGTGGCTACCCGGTCATCGCCTGCGTGGCGCCCCACCACCTCGATCTGGCGGGACAGATTCCCGTCGGTGCGCGCATCCGCTTCCGTCCCCTGTCGGCCTTTGTGGTCGAGTAGGGCGGGCCTGCCACCCGTATCTGCCCCCTCGCGCCTTTCCGTCTTCTCCCTTTCCGTTCACTGCACCGCCATGAAAAAAGTCCTGATTGCCAACCGCGGAGAAATTGCCGTCCGCATCATCCGGGCCTGCGCCGACTACGGCGTGCGCTCCGTTGCTGTCTACGCCGACCCCGACCACGATGCCCTGCACGTGCGCATGGCCGACGAGGCCTGGGCCCTGCAGGGCACCCGCCCGGCCGATACCTACCTCGACATGGCCAGGCTGATCGAGGTGGCGCGCGCCAGCGGGGCGGACGCCGTGCATCCGGGCTATGGCTTTCTGTCCGAGAACGCCGCCTTCGCCCAGGCCGTGTGCGATGCCGGTCTGACCTGGATCGGCCCATCGCCGCAGGCCATCGCCCGTCTGGGAGACAAGGTACAGGCCCGCGCTCTCGCGCAGGAGGTGGGCGCTCCCCTGGTGGCTGGCACGCCAGGCCCTGTCGGTGGCGCGGAAGAAGTGCTCGCCTTTGCGGCCACGCACGGACTGCCCATCGCCATCAAGGCGGCCTTCGGAGGGGGCGGGCGCGGCATGAAGGTGGCCTGGCAGATGGACGAGGTGGCCGACCTGTACGCCTCTGCCGTGCGCGAGGCGACCGTGGCCTTCGGGCGCGGGGAATGCTATGTCGAGCAGTTCCTCGACCACCCCAGGCACGTCGAAGCCCAGATCCTGGCCGACACCCACGGCCATGTGGTGGTCGTGGGCACGCGCGACTGCTCGCTCCAGCGCCGCAACCAGAAGCTCGTCGAGGAGGCTCCGGCCCCCTTCCTCACCGACGCACAGCGCCATCGCATCCACGAGGCTGCGCAGGCCATCTGCGCGGCGGCGGGCTATGTGGGCGCAGGCACGGTCGAATTCCTGCTGGCCACCAGCGGGGCCCTGTCGTTCCTGGAGGTGAACACCCGTCTCCAGGTCGAGCATCCCGTCACCGAGGAAACCTCCGGCATCGACCTCGTCATCGAGCAGCTGCGCATTGCCGACGGCCTGCCGCTGTCCATCACCGCCACCCCCGAGCCGCGCGGCCATGCCATCGAGTTCCGCATCAACGCCGAAGACCCAGGACGCGGCTTCCTGCCCACGCCCGGCCCCATCACGTGCTTTGCCCCGCCTTCCGGGCCGGGTGTGCGGCTCGATACGGGAGTGGAGAGCGGCTCTTCCATCCCGCCCGTGTTCGACTCCATGATGGCCAAGCTGGTCGTCACCGGTGCCACCCGCGAGCAGGCGCTGGCGCGTGCCCGTCGGGCCCTGGCCGAATTCCGGATCGAGGGCATCCCCACCGTGCTGCCCTTCCACCGTGCCGTGCTGGAGGCTCCCGACTTCACCGCCGAGCACGGCCATGCCTTTGGCGTGCACACCCGCTGGATCGAGACCGACTTCGCCACCCCGCTCGCTGCTGCCCAGCGCATCGTCCCGGCAGGCGATGCCGCGCCGCTGTGGCGCACTGCCATCGAGCTCGACGGCCGGCGTGTCACCCTGGGGCTGCCAGCCGCGCTCCTGCAGGCCTGGCAGGCTGCCGGAGCGGCCGGTGCCCCGGCGTCCGCAGGCGCCATGCCCTCGCCCGTGGCGTCCGAACCAGCCGTGAGCGACCTGACCGCGCCCATGACTGGCCTGCTCCAGGTCTGGAAGGTGGAGGACGGCGCTCCGGTGGCCGCCGGCGACAGTGTGGCCGTCATGGAGGCCATGAAAATGGAGGTTGCGCTCACAGCCCCCTGCGCCGGCCGGCTGCGGCATGTGGCAGCCCCCGGCCAGACCTGCCAGGCCGGAGAGTGCCTCGCACACATCGAGCCCGTCTGAAAGCCCTGCCCCTGCAGGGAGCGGAGGGGCCGAGTGCGGCGAATGCGCCACAGCCCGGTCCGGGGAGCACATGCGGCACCGGCTGCAGGCACGGGTTTACGGGCTATGATGAAAAGTTATGGAAACCCGCTGGACCCCCCGCGTCACCGTTGCCGGCATTCTGGAACGCGATGGACGCTATCTGCTCGTCGAGGAACGCCAATCGCGCGGCCTGGTGCTCAACACCCCGGCCGGCCATCTGGATCAGGGCGAATCGCTCACCCAGGCCGTCGTGCGCGAAGTGCTCGAAGAAACCGCCTACGACTTCACTCCCACGGCGCTGGTGGGGGTGTACCTCTCGCGCTATCAGGGGCATGACCCTCGCAAGGGCGTCGACCGCGACCTGACCTTCCTGCGCTTCACCTTCTGCGGCACGCTCGGCGCCTTCCATCCCGAACGCGCCCTCGACGAACCCATCGAGCGCACCCTCTGGCTCACGCCCGACGAGATCCGCGCCAGTGTCGCCCGCCATCGCAGCCCCATGGTCCTGCGCTCGCTCGACGACTACCTCGCCGGCCACCGCTTCCCGCTCGACACCATCTACGCCGACGCCAGCATCTTCTCCCCGGCCGCCCTCAGCGAGCGCTGAGGCACGCAGCATCGCCGGCATGGGCCGGCGGCTGCACAGGCCCATTACCCTTCCTTGCCGTCGGCTCGCGGCTTGCCATACCAGCGGGCATAGCGCCAGCTCCAGGCCGTCAGCAGCCCGAACCACAGCAGGGCTGCAGCCGTGATCCACCACGCCGACGCTCCCGGCAGTGCGCCGATCAGGCGCAGCACCACGGCAGCCTGCAGCAGCCAGAACAGGGTCCACACCACCTCATCGGCCACCAGGGCACGCCCACTGTGCCCGCAGGAAACGCGGGTCACCATCGCCAGGATCAGCGATCCGATGCAGCCCATGGTCAGCGCATGCAGCCCCCCCCAGCCAAACACCGGGCTCCCCAGATAGACGGCCGCGAACTGCGCCACCGCGCTCAGGGCATAGGCCACACCCAGCCACACGAACCCGATGTGCAGCATCGCCAGCAGGCGCACGCGCAGGCTCTGCACCAGTCCCCACACCACGGCCAGCCACAGCAGCATGCCGGCTACCCCCAGCTCGACCAGCCCCCGCAGCAGCAGCCAGCCCGTTCCCGGAGCAGCAAGCCCCTCGATCCACACCGCCAGCACCTCGAACACGCTGGCTCCCAGCATCAGGCCCAGCACCCAGAATGGGCGCCACACCTGTACCAGCGGCACCGCGTTGGAGGTGAAGAACGGAATCATGCGATGCGCCACGGCCACGAAGACCGGCACGATGAATCCCCACAGCGCCGTCAGTACCCACAGCCGTGCCAGGTCATAGCGCTCCAGCGCCACGCACACCAGCACGCCGGCGAGGCTGATGCAGCCCACCACGCCAGCCACGCCCACCGTCCTGGCATGCAGACGGTCAGGCAGCGTGCTGGCCCGCACCAGCTTCCAGAAGTGGCCCACCATGCCCAGCAGTCCACCCAGCGCCAGTGCGCCGCCTCCCAGCGCAAGCCCGCGGCCCTGCGCGGTCACCCCGGCTGTCAGCCACAGGGCCCAGCCCACGGCCTGCAGCAGGAGTGGAGTGCGGATGTCCGTGGCCGTCGGCGCGTCCACATGCAGCCACTTGGGACCTGCCGTGAACAGAAACCCCGCAAAATACAGCGGCATGAATCCCAGCACCATCACCGTGCCGTGGACGATGATCTGCGGCAGCCCCCCTGCGAGGTGCAGGGCTCCCGTCGCGCGGTCCACCTGCACCAGCGCCCACCACAGGCTCGCGAGCACCAGGACGCAGGACGCCAGGAAGAACCCCAGCCGGTGCGGCGCATGCAGAAGCCAGCTTGCGCGCCAGGGAGCCGCATCGGCGACAGCGGCCAGCTCCGCCTTGCGGCGTGCGGCAGCCTCCTTGTCGGCAGGTGCGCGGGCACCGAGCTGAACGGAAATGGTCGGACGGAGAGGAGGGACAGGACTGCTCATGACCGCATTGTGGGCGACAGCCTCCACAGCGGCGTTTGACAGGAGGCAAGGAAAGGAAACTCCGGGTCGATCCCCGGCGTCCCGTTACACCTTGGTCGGCATCCAGCGGCGCACGATCAGCAGGGCCGTGCACACCACCGCGCACAGCAGCGCCACGGTGCCATGCCAGCGGCCATGGGTGTAGGCGATGCCGCACAGCCAGGCTCCGGTGAATCCGCCGCAGTAGTAGGCCATGTAGTACAGCCCCGAAGCCAGCGAGCGTCCTTCGCTCACCCGATGGGCGATGAAGCTGATGGTCGACGACTGCGTGATGAAGATGCCGGTGGACATGATCGCGAGCGCCACGATGATGCCGGGCGTGAAGGGCAGCAGCGTCAGGCACAGTCCCGCGAGCGACATGCCCATGGCCAGCAGAATGGTGGTGCGGAAGCCGAATCGCGGCAGCAGCCGGCTCGTCACTGGCGTGACCACCACCCCCAGCAGGTACACCGCGAAGATGTTGGCCAGCTGCCCGGAGCTCAGCATGTACGGGGCATCGGCCAGATGCAGGTTGATGTAGGTGAAGCCGCCCACCAGCGTGAAGAGCACGCAGAACCCCAGCGCGCACGCCGTGAGCACGGCCGGGTTGGCCACGTGCATGCGCAGCGTGTGGAGGCCATCGGCAAACCGGGGGTTGGCCACGAAATGGCGTGACGGCGGCAGAATGCGCCACACCAGCACGGCGCCGGCCAGGTTCACCAGCCCCATGAACAGGAACGCCGTCTGCCAGTGCATGTGCTCCGACAGGTGCCCGATGAGAAACCGGCCCAGAAATCCGCCCAGCACCGTGCCGGACACATACATCGACACCATGCGCGCCATGTTGCGGCCACGGAACTCCTCGCCGATGTAGGCCAGGATCACCACCGTGATCCCCGGCACTGCCAGCCCCTGCAGAAACCGCAGCACCAGCATGGTGTGAATGTCGCGCACCCAGAAGATCGCCATGGTGGGCAGCGCCAGAAACAGCACCGACCCCACGATCAGCGGCTTGCGCCCCCACGCGTCCGAGATCATGCCCATGAGCGGAGCCGTGAGCGCCACCGCCAGCACCGTCACCCCCACCGTATTGCCGACCTGCACCACCGTGGCATGGAAGTCCTGCAGCAGGATCGCCAGAATGGCCTGCACCGAATACACATGCAGGAAGGCAAAGGCCCCGATCAGCGCGCTTGTGACCAGCAGCATCGGACTCGGGATGCGTTCGGGTTCGAGCGTGGGGATGGGGGCCGGGGCGGCGGCGGGTGTGGCAGCGGCCGGCAGCGCGGCAGCGGAAGAGGTGTTCATGGCAAAGGGCGTGGTTCCCGGGTGCTGCCGCATGCAGCCGCCGGGGCGGAGGGCAGGACCAGCCTGGCAGACGGGCCCTGTTCCGGCAACAATTTCCTCTTCCCTTCTCGGGAAGGGAAAAGTGTGCGTCTGGCAGATGTTTTCGGGAAAACCCCGAAAACCGAGCTGTCAGCGCAGCGTCAATATCGCCTATTGTGCGCCATTTGCCTAAATCGTGTGCAGACGGCCGCCATGTCCCAGCGCATCAGGAGGCCGCAGGCGGCTCGGCCTGCAGCAGGGCATCGAGCTCGGCGTCCTTTTCCTTCCACAGCCGCTGCACCCAGCGTTGCAGCCCGATGCGCTGCACCGGTTCGCCCGGAGCGGCCTGCACCTCGGGCGGCACCAGCCGCTCATGCACCCGCACAGACACGGAGCGGAAGCGCCCCGCCATCACGTCGCCGAAGGTCGGCACGCCATCCGGGTAGGCGATGGTCACGTCCAGCACGGCCGTGAACTTGTCGCCCATGGTCTCGAGCGCAATGCCCACGCCGCCGCTCTTGGGCTTGAGCAGGTGGCGGTAGGGCGACTGCTGTTCATTCTGCTTGGCGGGGGTGAAGCGCGTGCCCTCGGCATAGCTGATGAGCGAAGTCGGATTCAGCCGGAACTTGGCGCAGGCCTTGCGGGCCGCCTCCAGATCCTGCTGGGCCGTGGCGCCGCCCTTGCGCTTCATGAACGGGAAGTCGAGTGCCCACCAGGCCAGGCCGATCACCGGCACGTAGATCAGCTCGTGCTTGATGAAGAACTTCAGAAACGGAATGCGGTGGTTGAACACCTGCTGCAGCACCAGAATGTCCACCCAGCTCTGGTGGTTGCTCAGCACCAGGTACCAGCCGTCGCGACGCAGACCGGCAGGGACATCCACCTGCCAGCGGGTGCCGTTGATGGCCTCGAACCAGCTCCCGTTGACGCCGACCCACAGCCCTGCGATGTGCATCAGGGCCCGGTCGCACGGAATGCGCACCGCCCGCACGGGCAGCAGCAGCTTGAGCAGGGCAAAGGGCACCATGCAGCAGGACACCACCAGGGTGTTGAGGGCCAGCACCAGGGCCGACAGGATTTTCTTGAGGGAAGACATGAAGCGCAAGCAGTGGAAAGGAAGAGCCGAAGGGCCGGGGCTGCGGGCGGGCAGGAGCATCCGCGTGGCGCGACGGAAGAGCGGCAAACCGGTGTGGGCGCGATGGGCGACCGCCAGCCGGCACCGCTCCGCCATCTCGGTGCGGCGCCGGATCTGCCCCGCACGCCTCGGGCGGGCAGTGTCAGCCCTGGGCGACGCGCCGGAAAGCCTCGGCAGCCACCTCCACGGAGGCGTCGATGTCGGCATCGGTGTGCGCAGCACTCACAAAGCCCGCCTCGTACAGGGCAGGCGCCACATACACGCCTCCGTCGAGCAGACCGTGGAAGAAGCGGTTGAAGGCGGCTGAGTCGCTCTTCATCACCTCGCTGTAGTTGTGCGGCAGCGTCGGCAGCAGGAAGAAGCCGAACAGCCCGCCCTCGCAGTCCGTGCTGAAGGGCACGCCAGCCGCATCGGCCGCGCGCTGCAGCCCCTGCATGAGGCGACGCGTCTTGGCACCCAGTGCCTCGTGGAAGCCGGGTTTCTGGATCTCGCGCAGCGTGGCCAGCCCTGCGGCCGTGGCCACCGGGTTGCCCGAGAGCGTGCCGGCCTGGTACACCGGGCCCAGCGGGGAAATCTGCTCCATCACCTCGCGCTTGCCGCCAAAGGCCGCCAGCGGCATGCCGCCGCCGATCACCTTGCCCATGACCGTGATGTCGGGCTCGATGCCCAGCACCGACTGCGCCCCATGCAGCGCCACGCGGAATCCCGTCATCACCTCGTCGATGATGAGCAGCGCGCCATGCCGGCGCGTCAGCTCGCGACAGGCATTGGCAAAGGCCTGCGTGGGCCGCACGAAGTTCATGTTGCCGGCGATCGGCTCCATGATGATGCAGGCCACCTCATGGCCGTACAGGGCAAAGGCCTCTTCGAGCTGTGCCACATTGTTGTACTCCAGCACCACGGTGTCCTGCACCACTGCCTCGGGCACGCCCGCGCTCGTGGCCGCCCCAAAGGTGGCCAGCCCGGAGCCGGCTTTCACCAGAAGCGCATCGGCATGGCCGTGGTAGCAGCCTTCGAACTTGATGAGCTTGTTGCGTCCCGTGGCTCCCCGGGCCAGGCGAATGGCACTCATGCCGGCTTCGGTGCCGGAGGACACCAGGCGCACCATTTCGATGCCCGGCATGATCCGGATGATTTCCTCGGCCAGCTCGATCTCGCGCTCGGTCGGCGCCCCGAACGAAAAGCCGTCGCAGGCCGCCTTCTGCACCGCCTCCAGCACGGCCGGATGGCCATGGCCGAGGATCATGGGCCCCCAGGAGCCGATGTAGTCGTAGTAGCGGCGACCGTCGGCATCCCAGATGTAGGGGCCCTGGGCCCGGGTGATGAAGCGCGGCGTGCCTCCCACGGCCCGGAAGGCGCGCACGGGCGAGTTGACCCCGCCAGGGATCACGCGGCGGGCGCGCTCGAACAGCACATCATTGAGATCGGTAGAGGCGGAATGGGTGGACATGGGCGTCGAATGGGGGCAGAACGGAGCCATTGCGACGTCTTGCGCGCATCAGGACGGCGGGACGGATGCAGCTGGGTGCTTTCCGACGGGCCGGGTGGCTCCAAAAAACAAAAAAAGTGAATGAATCCTGAAAGTTAGGCTCCCGTAGAATGTGGCATGCTGGGAACGGAAGCCTCAGGGAGGAAGTGTACCGCGCGGCACCTGCGCCTGGATGTGGTTCCTTCTGAAGTAAAGTCCCTTCCCGGGGCTGCCGGCCGGGAACCATGGTTCGCCATGCCGCCCATGCGGGCCAGGCTGGCGTTTCCGTTCCTGCACAGGGAGGGGGCATCGGCCCTCGATCCCGACCCCGACAAGACGATGGAGCAAGCGTGGCGACTGAATACAGAACCTGGATGTGTCTGCTGTGTGGGTGGATTTACGACGAAGCCGAGGGATGGCCGGCCGACGGCATTCCTCCCGGCACGCGCTGGGAAGACGTGCCCGACACCTGGCTGTGTCCCGAGTGCGGCGCCAGCAAGGCCGATTTCGAGATGGCTCTGATCTGAGCGCGGAGCTCCGTTCGGCGATCGCCCATCCCCACGCACCACAGGATTCCAGGGAGGAACAACCATGAAAGTGCTGGTAGTAGACGACAGCAACACCATCCGCCGCAGTGCAGAGATCTTTCTCAAGCAGGCAGGCCACGACGTGCTTCTCGCCGAGGACGGCTTCGACGCGCTCGCCAAGATCAACGACTGGCATCCCGAAGTCGTCTTCTGCGACATCATGATGCCGCGCCTCGATGGCTACCAGACTTGCGCCATCATCAAGCGCAACCCCAAGTTTTCTTCCGTGCCGGTCATCATGCTGTCGTCCAAGGACGGCGTGTTCGACCGTGCACGTGGACGCATCGTGGGCTCGGACCAGTACCTGACCAAGCCCTTCACCAAGGCCGAGCTGCTCGCCGCAGTGCAGGCATTCCAGTAATTTTCACGTAGTCCGGAGATCAACCGTGTCCATTTCCAATGTCCTCGTCGTGGACGATTCGCGTACCGAGCAGATGTTCATCGTGAGCCTGCTCCAGAAGAACGGCATGCATGTCGCCACGGCCGACAACGCCGATGCAGCCATGGCACAGCTCCAGGTGCAGAAGCCCGACCTCATCCTCATGGATGTGGTCATGCCCGGCAAGAACGGATTCCAGCTCACGCGCCAGCTGAGCAAGGACCCGGCCTATGCCGACGTGCCCATCATCATCTGCACCAGCAAGAACCAGGAAACCGACATGGTCTGGGGCATGCGCCAGGGCGCGCGCGCCTATGTGACCAAGCCGATCAACCCGGCCGAGCTGCTCACCAAGATCAAGGAACTGGGCTGAAGGCCCGTGCCGCTGGCGTGCGTGTCACTGCGCCAGCGGTCGGGAAACCACAAGGGAGCACAAGAACATGGCAAGACGGGAAGCCCTGCAGGAACTGCAGAACCGCATTGCCGGCATGCTGCAGAAGGCCGGCTCAGACAAGGGCGTCACTGCGTCCTGGCTCGGCGTGCGCATCGGCGCACGGCGCGTGCTGCTGCCCCTGCAGCAGTCCGGCGAGATCCAGTCCGCCTCGGACATCCAGTCCATCGCCTATGCCAAGCCCTGGTTTCTGGGTGTGGTGGCCCTGCGGGGCAACATTGTGGGCGTGGTGAACATTGCCTCCTTCCTTGATGCGGCGCCGGTCGACCCGGTTCTGCGCGCACAGCCCGAGCAGCCCCAGGCACGCCGGCTCGTGGTGCTCAACGAGGCCCTGGGGCTCAACGTGGCCCTGCGCGTCGAGGCGCTGGAGGGGCTGCGGGGGCGGGACGCCTTTCTGCGTTCCGGGCCGCCGGCCTCCTCGGCACCTGCCTACTTCGGCAGCGTGTTCACCGATCCGCAGGGATGCATCTGGCACGAGGTCAATCTCCAGGCGCTGGCTCAGACCCCCGAATTCCTCGACATCGCCGTCCACCCCGACGCAGGCGCGCTGGCAGCAGCGTGATTTTTTCTTTCCGTTCACAGAGCAAGCACCATGTCACTGATCGACGAACTCAACCGGCAGCAAAATGACATCCAGCCCGGCGCTGCCCCCATCCTCCCGCCGGAGGAGGCCGAGGCATCGGCCTTTGCCGACTCCAGCCTGTATGCGCCTTCGAGCACGGTAGAGGCAGCCTACACCCAGCACCATGCCGAAAAGGCCAGTGGGGACCTGGTGGAGCTGCCCGTGCTGGGCGCCCGCCCTGCGGCCGAGCACATGCGCAAGCTGCTGGTGATGCTCGGGGCGGCGTTGGTGGTGCTGGTCGTGCTGTCGATCTACGCCTTCAACCGCGCCCATGCTTCCAAGCAGCAGGTGACGGCGGCCGGCGAGGTGCTGCTGCAGTCCGAGCAGGTGACGCGCGATGCCGGCCGTGCCCTTCAGGGGGACGAAGCGGCGTTCAGCTCCCTGCAGGGCAACTACAAGGCGCTGGTGGACAATGCCAAGGGCCTGTCCGAAGGCAACGACACTTCCGCTGCGGTGCGTGACAGCTCCCTGCGTCCCATGGTCGAAGCCATCGAAAAGGGCGAGGACAGCGTCGAGAAGGACGTGGCCACCATCGGCAAGCAGAAACCCGCTCTGGTGAGCCTGGGCAAGACGCTGGCCCCGATCCACACCGACGTGGCCGAGATCGCCGAGCTCTCCGACAAGCTGCGCGCCAATCTGGTGCAGCAGCAGGCGCCTGCCGCCAATGCCGCCGCCGTGGGCGACATGGCCATGCGCGTGCAGCGCATCGAGAAATCGCTGCGCGAGTTCATGACGCCCTCCGGCATCTCGCCTGACAGCGTGTTCGCCATGGGGCAGGATCTGAACGCCTTCGACGACTATCTGGCTGGCTTTGCGGGCAACAACGCTGCAGCCGGGCTCCAGCCGCTGCAGGGCGAGAACCAGCAGATTCTCCAGCAGCTGCAGAAGACCTATCAGTCGCTGCGCGGCAAGCTCGACGAAGTGATCAAGAACATGCCCGGCGTGATCACGGCCCGTCAGGCACAGACGCATATCACGACCTCGCTCAACACGCTGCGTGAGCCGGCAAAGCAGCTCTCGAACGGTCTGCGCGACTCCGCTGGCGTGAGCTGGCTGGTGTATGTGGTCATGGCGCTGGCCGCCCTGCTGGCCATGGCATTCGCTGCCGGTCTGGCCTATGTGCAGCTGGCTGAAAGCCGCCGTCGCCAGCAACAGGCCGAAGAAGAAAACGCCGCCAACCAGAGTGCCATTCTCCGGCTGATGAACGAACTGCAGAACGTGGCCGAAGGGGACTTGACCCAGGAAGCCACCGTGACCGAGGACATCACGGGATCGATCGCCGACTCGGTGAACGTGACGGTGGAAGAACTGCGGGCCCTGGTGGGGAACGTGCAGGTGTCGGCCGACCAGGTGGCGCAGACCACCGACGACGTGGAAGGCACGTCCAACAAGCTGCTCGAAGCCTCCACCGAACAGCTCGTCGAGATCCGCAACACCGGACAGGCCGTGCTCGACATGGCCGGCCGCATCACCCGCGTATCGTCTCAGGCGCAGGAAACCGCCAGCGTGGCCGTCAAGTCCCGCGAGGCCGCCGAACAGGGCCTGCATGCGGTGCAGAACACCATCGGCAGCATGAACATGCTCCGTGACCAGATCCAGGAAACCTCCAAGCGCATCAAGCGTCTGGGTGAATCGTCCCAGGAGATCGGGGAAATCACCGAGCTGATTTCGGACATTACCGAGCAGACCAACGTGCTGGCCCTGAACGCCGCCATTCAGGCAGCGTCTGCCGGTGAAGCCGGTCGCGGCTTCTCGGTGGTGGCAGAAGAAGTGCAGCGTCTGGCCGAACGTTCCGCAGAAGCCACGCGCCAGATTGCGGCGCTCGTGAAGGCGATTCAGACCGACACGCAAGATGCCGTGGCCGCCATGGAGCGCTCCACGCAGGGTGTGGTGCAGGGGGCCCAGCTGTCCGACAACGCCGGTCAGGCCCTGACCGAGATCGACCGGGTGTCGCGCGAGCTCACCGAGCTGATTGCCCAGATTTCCTCCACCACCAACCAGGAGGCGCAGTCCGCCAACGGTCTGGCCGACAACATCCAGCAGATTTTTGCCGTGACCGAACAGGCCGGCGAAGGCACCCGCACCACCGTGCAGCAAGTACGCGAACTCTCCAAGGTGGCGCAGGCCCTGCGCACCTCGGTGGCACGTTTCAAGATCAGCTGACGGGCGCTTGCGTCCTGAGCAAGGCATTGTTGAGTACCAGTAGATGGACAACCAGAACGACTATGGCCCGGGCGCGGCCACGGGGGGCGCCATTGCCGATCTAGGGCCGTTGGCCTGGGTCGTGGACACGCTGCAGGAAACGCTGAATCTGGCCAACGGCCAGCTCCAGCGGTTCAGCGAGGAGGTGGCGGCTGCCAAGGGCAGCCACGTCACCACCATCGACACCGCTGCGCTGCGACTCGCGGCTCAGGGGCTGCACGATGCCGTGGGGGTGCTCGACATGGTCGACCGGCCTACGGCCGCCCTCGTGGTGGGGGCCATGGAGGCACTCACCCGGCGGCTGATCGACAAGCCCGAGCTGTGCACGCCCGAGGCCACGGCGCTGGTCGATCAGGCCAGCCGGTCCCTGGTGGACTATCTGCAGAACGTGCTGCGGGGTCAGCCCGATCTGGCGCCGGGTCTTTTCCCGGCCTATCGGCCGGTGGCCGAGCTCGCGGCCCTGAGCCGGGTGCATCCGGCCGATCTGTGGCCGCATCCCGATCATTGGGAGTGGCAGACCCTGGCTTCGCCTCCGGATGTCGGTGCGGGCGGCGAGGTGGGGCAGTCCGCGTTCTTCGACGTGCTGCTCCGGACTCTGCGGTCGCAGGGGCAGGACGGGGCGTCCGACCTCTCCACTCTGGGGCTGCGGCTCGCAGCGGCGTCCACGCAGCCTGCAGCCCGGGCCTTCTGGGAGCTCTTTGCGGGCTGTACCGAAGTCCTTGCCATGGGCGGCGTGCAGCTCGACGACTACCTCAAGCGTGCCCTGTCGGGGGCGGCTACCCAGCTGGCAGCGCTGCAGCACGGCACCACCCAGGTGCCCGCGCGGCAGGGGCAGGATCTGCTGTATTTCACGGCGCTGGGCGTGCACCGCCTGCCGGCCGAGGTTCCCGTGGCAGTGGCACGGGCCGTGGTCACGGGCTATGGCGTGCAGCAGGTGCCCGTGGCCGGCTACGGCAAGCTGCTGTATGGCGCCGTGCGGCCCGAATCCCTCAAGCAGGTGCGCCAGCAGCTGCTCACCTTCCAGGACCTGTGGTCCGAAGTGGCTGCAGGCGACATGCGCAAGCTCGACCGCCTGGGCGACACCCTGTCGCAGGCCGTGCAGCAGTGGCACCAGTTCTGGCCCGAGGAAAGCGCCCTGTCCACTGTCCTGCAGGAGGTCACGGGCAAGGTCCAGGCATCCGGCACTGCGCCGCTGCCGGCCGTCGGGCTGGAGGTTGCGACGGCCATGCTGTATCTGGAGTCGCTGCTCGACGATGCCCATTGGGATGACGCCGTCCTGAGCCAGCGCACCACCCAGCTCGCCCGGCGCATCACCCAGGCCGCAGCGGGCGAGGATCCCGGTGCTCCTGACGCCTGGATGCAGGCGCTCTACATGCGTCAGAGCGACCGCGACACCATGCAGCACGTCATGAAGGAGTCGCGTGCCCTGCTCGGCGAGATCGAACAGGCGCTCGACACCTTCTTCCGCGATCCGGCCCACCCCGACACCGCGCAGGCCGTGCCGGCCCGGCTGTCCACCATGTCCAGTCTGCTGGCCATGCTGGGCTTCGACGAAGCCAGCACCGCAGCCCAGGCCATGGGCGGGCAGGCGACACGGCTGCTGCAGGCCGCTGCGCAGCCGGGAGCCTGGGCGCAGGCAGACACGCAGCACACCCTGACACTGCTTGGCACGAATCTGGGCAATCTGTCCTTCCTGCTCGACATGATGGGCTACCAGCCCGAGCAGGTGCGCCAGCAGTTCCGGTTCCATGCGGACAGCGAAGAATTCCTGCAGCTGCAGTCCGCCGAGGGCGCAGCAGTGGCAGAGGCAGCGCAGGCTCCCGCAGTCGAGGTGCCCCAGCCGGCAGCCGAGGTTTCTGCGGCTACTGTCCCGGTGGCACAGGCGGCGGTTCCTGCAGCGGCTCCCGTTGACGATGGCATCGTCGACGATTTCATCGATGACGCCGAGCTGCGTGACATCTTCATGGAAGAGGCTGCCGAGGTGGTCGGCAACGGACAGGCCGCCCTGGCCGCCCTGCAGGCCGATCCGTCCAATGCGGCCCAGCTCACGACCCTGCGCCGGGCGTTCCACACCCTCAAGGGCAGTGGCCGCATGGTGGGACTGGCCTCGTTCGGCGAGGCGGCCTGGGCCATGGAGCGCGTGCTCAATGCCTGGCTGGCCGAGAACCAGCCCGCCAGTGCCGATCTGCTGGCCCTGTCGCGCGACGGTCTCCAGGCACTGTCCGAGTGGCGTGACGCCATTGCCGCCGGCCATGCTCCTGCCTGGACGCATCAGGATGTAGCCCGCAGTGCAGTCGCCTTCCAGGACGGCAAGGGCTATGTGCAGCTCCAGCCCTCGCGTGCCGCAGGAGCGGGCACGGTGTCCGTGGAGCCGGCCGAAGCCACTCCGGCTGCGCCAGCGCCGGCCGCTCCGGCTCCGGCTCCGGCTCCGGCTCCGGCTCCGGCTCCACAGCCCGAGGTCCATGCCTTCCCTCTGCTGGTCGAAGGGCGTGCTCCATCGACCACTCCGGACCGCTATGCCGGCCCGTCCACCGAATTCCTGACCGAAGACAAGCCCAAGCCGGCCGAAGTCCAGCCGGACTTTCTGCTCACCGACCTGTTTGCAGCCCCAACTGCCGCACCGACGGCTGCGGCACCCGTTCCGGCCGCATCTGTGCGGCCGGCGGTATCGACACCCGTTGTGGCTCCGGTGGTTCCTCCGTCCCAGAGGGCGGACGACGATCTCGCAGCCCTGACGCCCGCAGAGCGGGGCGCGCGGCGCAACCTGCTGACACCGGCCACCGAGCCGGCAGCCACTGGCGAAGTGCTCTTCCCTGCGGGGCAGGCGCAAGACGAAGGTCTGCACATCGACATTTCTCTCGAAGGCATGCAGGGCGACGCCCGTGCGGACGAGAGCGGGCTGGCGTCCGTCATGACGCCTGAAGAAGCGGCCGTTGCGCATCGCGAGGCACTGCATGCGCCTCTGACCGAAGGGCACGAGCTGCCTGAAGCCCTGTTCCCCGAGCGGATTACCGCCGTCGATCTGGCCATCGACGGCAGCGAGGCGGCTCCGGCTGCGGTGCCTGCTGTGCTCGATGTGCCTTCCACCCAGGGAGTGGAGCTGCAAGCCCCGCCAACGCCGCCCATCGACTGGGTGCTGGAAGAGGAGAGTGCGTCGCCCGCCGCAGGCGTGGCGTCCCTGCCCCCGGCCGAGCCCCTGTCCGCGCCTGCCGTGGACCTGGAGCTGCACCTCGAAGGCCTCCAGGGCGATGCCCATGCCGAGGACAGCGGCCTGCCGGCCGACGTGTCTTCTTCCTCTGCCTCCGTGCTCGATCGCGAGGCGCTCGAAGTGCCGCCGACCGAAGGACGCGCACTGGAAGTGCCTGCACCGCTGGCCGATGTGGATTTGTGCCTCGAAGGCCTCCAGGGTGATGCCCATGCCGAAGACAGCGGCCTGCCGGCCGACGTGTCTTCCTACTCTGCCTCGGTGCTCGATCGCGAGGCGCTTGAAGTGCCGCCGACCGAGGGCCATATCCTCGATGCATCCCTGACGGGCGATGCCATCGTGGACATCGATCTGCCGTTGGAGGGAGACGAATCCGTCCCCGCGCCCAGCGTGGAAGTGCCCGCTCCCGTCGAGACGCCTGTGGCCGAAGTGGAGGCACCGGTCGAACCGGAGGCGGCCGCTGCTCCGGAGCCTGCACCAGTTCCTGTGGTTCCGGTCGCGGCTGCTACCGTGCCGTTCGCTCCGTCGGAGGCCGTGGTGGAGGCGCTGACCGGGCTGAGCGCCCAGGCCCAGCTCCTGCCGGTGCCGCACGTCTCCGCAGAACCCGCAGAACCCGCAGAACCCGCAGAAGCTGCTTCCACTGCAGATCACGAGGAGGCCGCCACGGTGGCGTCTCCGGCTGCGGTGCCGCAGGCCGGGCTCACCCCGTTGCCGGATGCCGGCATCGATGCGCTGCGCACGGCGCACCCCGAGCTGGCGGGCGTACTCATCGATACCCGGCCCCAGCAGACCGTGCTGGCCGAAATGGTCGATGGCCTGCCCGACGACGAGATCCGGCAGGTGGGCGCACTGCGCCTGCCGCTGGCGCTCTGCAATGCCTTCATCGAGGAAGCGGAGAGCTGGTCCAGCCAACTGGACAGCGAGGTGCAGGTCTGGGCACAGTTGCCGCAGGGCAGCGCTCCCGAGTCTGCCGCCCATCTGGCCCATTCGCTCGCAGGCAGTGCCGGAGCCGTGGGGCTGTCGGCACTGGCTTCGGTGGCGCGTGCGACCGAACACGCCCTTGACCACCTGCACCTGCGCCGGGCAGTGCCGGGCGAGGCCGAGGTCATCCTCGGGGCGGCCGATACCCTGCGCCAGATGCTGCACCAGTTTGCGGCAGGCTGTGCCTCGTCGATGCCGGTGGAGCTGCTGCAGGCGCTGGTGGCCATAGTCGACCAGCCTCTGATCGACGAATCCCAGGCGCCCATCGAGTCCGCTGTCGCGCAGCCGGAAGCTCCGGAATGGGCTGTGACCGAGGAAGCTACGGCCTCCGGGGAACCCGATGTGGTGCCTGCCGAATCCGGCTCCGTGGACAATGTCCCGGTCGTGTCGACCGAAGCGGTCGAGGCAGGTGCACAGGACGCGGCTTCCGCCGCCGCCCCGCAGCCCGAGCTCCCGCCGGAGAGCAAGATCCAGCCCGAGGTGTTGGCAGTTTCGGCCGAGGCGGCTGCGCCGGTGGAGGTGCCTCCGCCTGCAGCCGCCGCACCGGTCGATCGCCAGCCCGTGCTGGCCCAGCCCTCTGCGGCGGACGAGGTGGTCGATGCCATCGACCCCGAGCTGTTCGCCATCTTCCAGGACGAAGCCGACGAAATGCTGCCCCGCCTGGGCGACACGCTGCGGCAATGGTCGGCCCATCCGGAGCAGGAAGCGACCCGCGCCGGACTCATGCGGCTCTTGCACACCCTCAAGGGCAGTGCGCGTCTGGCCGGGGCCATGCGCCTCGGAGCGCTGGCGCATGAAATGGAAACCGCGGTCGGCGACATTGCCGGAGGCGTGCCCGACGCGGCCCAGATCGACATGCTCGCCGGCATGGTCGACCGCATGGACGATGTGTACCACGCGCTGCGTGACGGCGCTCCGGCCGAGGAGGCGGCAGAGGCCGTCGCTGCGGTCGAGGCGGCTCCGATCCCCGCAGAAGCGCCTGTGCCGGCGGCGGAACCCGCAGGCGTCGCTGCCGAGCCGGGCAGCCCGAACGAGAACGAGGCCACGGCACCCGAACAGGGGGGGGCTGCAGCGCAGCCACAGGTGCCGGCGGTGGTGGATCCTGCCGTGCTCCAGCACATCGCACAGCCGGTGGCCACCAACCTGGCGGCCCACCAGACCGCGCAGCAGCAGCAAGTGCGCGTGCGCGCCCGCCTGCTCGACCGCATGCTGGGTCAGGCCGGCGAAGTCATGACCAGCCGGGCCCGGCTGGAGGGTGAGGTCGACCAGCTGCGCACCGCGCTCGGCGACATGGATGCCAGCCTGGAGCGCCTGCGCAAGCAGCTGCGCGACATGGAGCTGCAGGCCGAGTCGCAGATGCAGTCGCGCATGGCCCAGAGCAAGGACACGCATCTGGACTTCGACCCGCTCGAATTCGACCGCTTCACCCGGGTGCAGGAGCTCACGCGCATGATGGCCGAGTCGGTCAACGACGTGGCCAGCGTGCAGCGCAACCTCCAGCGCACCGTGCAGGCGACCGAGGACGATCTCTCGGCCCAGGCACGCCAGACCAAGGAGCTGCAGCGCGACCTGCTGCGCACGCGGATGGTCGAGTTCGACAGCCTGTCGGACCGTCTCTATCGCGTGGTGCGGCAGTCGGCCCTCGAAAGCGACAAGCGCGTGCGGCTCGACATTTCCGGTGCCGGCATCGAAATGGACCGCAGCGTCATCGAGCGGATCGCCCCGGTGTTCGAGCATCTGCTGCGCAACGCGGTGGTGCATGGCATCGAAGCGGCAGGCCAGCGCGAGCAGTCCGGCAAGGAGGCCGTGGGCCAGATCGCGATTGCTCTCCAGCAGGAAGGCAACGATGTGATCATCCACCTGCGCGACGACGGTGCCGGCCTCAACGTGGCCCGCATACGCGAGAAGGCGATTGAAAAGGGCCTGCTCACCCAGGACGCTCCGTTCGACGACAACGAAGCCGCCCAGCTCATCTTCCAGAGCGGGCTGAGCACGGCCGTCAAGACCACCTCGCTCGCAGGGCGTGGCGTGGGCATGGACGTGGTGCGGACCGAGGTCAATGCCCTCGGCGGGCACGTCGACGTGGCCAGCCACGCAGGGCAGGGCACCGAGTTCCGGCTGGTGCTGCCGCTCACGACGGCGGTGACCCAGGTGGTGCAGATGCGCATGGGCGATGGCCGCTTCGGTGTGCCGTCGAGCCTGATCGAATCGGTGCGCCGGGCCACGCCGCGCGAGGTGGAACAGGCCTACAACAGCCGCCATTTTGCGGTCGACGGGACCGATCTGCCCTTCTACTGGGGCGGCGCCATGGTGCAGGCATCGCCGCGCAGCCAGGAGCTCGCCAGCGGACGCCAGATCGTGGTGGTGCTGCGCAGTGCGGCACAGCGCATCGTGATGCACGTCGACGAAGTGCTGGGCACTCACGAAGTGGTGGTGAAGAACATCGGCGCCCAGCTCGCCCGCATGCCCGGTCTGACCGGCATCACGCTGCTGGCCGATGGCCGCATCCTCTACATCTACAACCCGGTGGCTCTGTCCTTCGTCTATGGCGAGCAGATCCGCGCCTTCTCCAGCGACCTGGCCGATCCGGGCGTGCTCGGAGGCGAGCGCAGCGGGGCGGCGCCCCTGCGTCCCGAGGTGCAGGTGGCTCCGCTGGTGCTGGTGGTCGATGACTCGATCACGGTGCGGCGCGTCACCGAGCGCCTGCTGCGGCGTGAAGGCTATCGGGTGTCCATGGCATCCGACGGTCTCGCGGCCCTCCGGGTGCTGGCCGAGGAACGTCCCGCACTGGTGCTCTCGGACATCGAGATGCCGCAGATGGACGGCTTCGACCTGCTGCGCAACATCCGCGGAGATGAACAGCTGCACGATCTGCCGGTGGTCATGATCACCTCGCGCACGGCCGACAAGCACCGCGAGCATGCCGAGGCGCTGGGCGCATCGGGCTTCCTGGGCAAGCCGTACTCCGAAGAGCGGCTGCTCGAACTGATCCGTACCTACGCAGGGGCAGGCGTGCATACCTGAGCCCCGCTGGGCATGTGCACAGCTCCACCGGCGCCTTTCCCTTGCGGAAGGCGCCGGTGGTTTTTTGGGGGGGTGCACCGGCACCGGGCGAGGCCGGCTGTGGCGGAGACGGGCTGCGGAATCAGCGCCGGGCGCGTCGACTGCGCTGCTGTGGGTGGTGCTGCACCAGCCGCTGCTGCACCAGACGGCGGCCCTCTGCCAGATCGACCAGGGGGGCGGGGTAGCAGGAGGGAGTCAGTCCGGCTGCCCGCCAGTCGGCCGCGGTGGCGCGGGCTGGAAACTGAAGCAGCCCATCGGGCAGTGCGGCGATTTCAGGCAGATAGCGCCGCAGGAACCGGCCCTGCGGGTCGTAACGCTGCCCCTGTCGCACGGGGTTCAGCGTGCGGTACCAGGGCAGAGCTTCGCAGCCCGTGCCTGCAGCCCATTGCCAGCCGGCGTTGTTGCTCGCGCGCTCCAGGTCATTGAGGTGCTGCGCAAAAAAGCGTTCACCCCAGCGCCAGTCCACGCCGAGGTAGCGGGTGAGAAAGCACGCACTCACCATGCGCAGCCGATGGTGCATGTACCCCGACTGCACCAGCTGCCGCATGGCGGCATCCACCAGAGGGTAGCCGGTGCGTCCTTCGCACCACGCCGCGTAGAGCTTGCGGCCATGGGCCGACCGGTCCCAGCGCACGGGGTCGCGCCCTCCGCGGAAGGGGCGGTCGATGGCGTGGGGGTGATGGGCCAGCGCCTGGGCAAAGAAATCGCGCCACGCCAGCCGTTCGAGCCACAGGCTCGCCCCTTCATGCCCCTGGCGGTGCAGGGCCCAGGCCGATGCGGCCACGTCCCGGATGCCGAGAGTGCCAAAGCGCAGATGCACCCCCAGATAACTGGGGCCGCGCACACCGGGATAGTCGTGCGCGAGGTGATAGTGCGGCATGCGCGGCAGGAATTCGTCCCACTGGCGCCGTGCTCCTTCCATGCCCGGAAACAGCGGCAGCGCGGCGAGATTGGACGGTGCATGTCCGATCGCCTCCAGGCTGGGCAGGGGGCGCCGCAGCGCGTCTGGGGCAGGTGCCAGGGCGCGGGCATGGGGTGCGACGGGGTGGGGGCGCAGGGTCTCGGCGTCGATGCGGCCGAGCCACTGGCGGTAGTAGGCGGCAAAGCCGGCTGGCAGGGTACCGCCGGGCATGTGCAGATCGTCGGGGCCGAACAGCAGGTGGTCCTGCGCCAGATGCAGCGAAATCCCGGCATCGGCCAGGGCACCGCGCACCCGGGCATCGCGGGCACTGCCTTCGGGGTCGGCGTCGGCATTGGCAAAGACGGCCTCGGCTCCCAGCCGGCGCGCCAGGGCCGTGACGGCCCGTTCGGCGCTGCCCTGTGTCCACAGCAGGTGCACCCCGTCGGCATCCATCGCGCCCGCCTGCCGCGAGAGCGCGCCCAGCGCCCCGTCCAGCGACTCCAGGCTGCGCAGCAGGAATTCCGCGCTGCGGTCGGACAGCGGGCGGGTCGTCGGGCCCGCAGCGGGGGGCTCGAACACATACACCGCATGCACGCGCCGGCAGTGCGTCAGGGCGTGGTGCAAGGCGGTGTTGTCCGTGGTGCGCAGGTCGTTGCGGAACCACATGAGGCCGGTGTCGAGGGCGGGAATCGTCATCAGCGGAAAGGGCGGGCTGCAGGGCGGATCGAGTGGACATTGTGGCATGGGCGCTGCCTCCGGCAGGGGAGGTGCCGGCCGCGCTGGCGTGACGCACACGTGACACCCGCATGACGCCCTGCGCAGGGGGCCCAACAGGTTCTAAAATCGCTCCATGCCGTCCGATCCTGCTCCAGACTTCAATCTCTCGCAGCATTTCCTGATTGCCATGCCGGGCATGGAGGACGAGCTGTTTGCCCGCAGCGTGATCTACATCTGCGAACACACCCCGCGGGGCGTGCTGGGGCTGTGCATCAACAAGCTGGCCGATCTCTCCATGCACGACCTGTTCCGCCAGGCCAAGCTGCCCATGAACCGTTCCGACCTGGAGGACGAGCCCATCTTCTGGGGCGGCCCCGTGCAGTCCGAACGCGGCTTCATCCTGCATCCCCAGGCCGAGGACGCCACCACCGGCCTGCCGGTCTATGCTTCCTCCTTGGTCACCGGAGACGGCCTGCAGATGACCACCTCGCGCGATATTCTTCAGGCCCTGGCCGAGGGCCACGGTCCCGAGAAGCTTCTGGTGGCACTCGGCTACGCCGCCTGGGAATCCGGCCAGCTCGAAGACGAGCTGCGTCGCAACAGCTGGCTCACGGTGCGGGCCGACCACCACCTCATCTTCGAGGTGCCGGTGGCCGAACGCTACGATGCAGCCATGGCCCTGCTGGGCGTCGAGGCCTGGCGTCTGGCCGGCACCGCAGGGAGCGCCTGATGCCCATGTCCGACACCTCCACGCCCTCTGCAGTTCCGTCCGGGGTGCAGAGCCCTTCCACCGCTCCGGCCGATCCGGCCGCCGCGCTCCTGCAGCAGCCGGGCTGCACGCCTCCCGTCGATCCGGCACCGTTCCAGAGCTTTCTGGCTTTCGACTATGGGCGCAAGCGCACCGGGGTGGCCACCGGCAACCGGATGCTGGGACGTGCCAGCCCGGGCAAAAGCATCGTGGCGGCAGGCGACGAGCGGTTCGCCCACATCGCAGCCCTGATCCGCGAGTGGCAGCCTCAGGCACTGGTGATCGGCGTGCCGTTTCATCCCGATGGAGCCCCGCACGAGAACACCCGCCGGGCCCTGTCCTTCGGGCGCCAGCTCGCGCTGCGCTTCCGTCTGCCGGTCTATACCGTGGACGAGCGCTATTCCACCACCGAGGCCCTGGCCCACGGCGCACGCGACGCCGATGCCGCCTCGGCCTGTATCATTCTCGAACAATTTCTCCACGGCCTCTCATGACCCCCGATACTCTGCCTGCCCATGGCGCCCTGATGCTGGACGCCGAAGCCCTCTACCAGACCCTGCGCCGCCAGCTCGAATTCCTGCGGACCCCCGAGCTGCGCGTGGCCGGAGTCGCCTCCGGCGGTGCCTGGATGGCGCAGCGCCTGCAGCAGGACTGGGGGCTCGACGCCATCGCGACGGTGTCTTCCGCCATGCACCGCGATGACTTCGCGCGCAGGGGCCTTGCCTCGGCGGCCCAGACCCATATCCCCTTCGAGGTCGAGGGGGCCCACATCCTGCTGCTCGACGACGTGCTCTACACCGGGCGCACCATCCGCGCCGTGCTCAACGAGATCTTCGACTACGGCCGCCCGGCCAGCGTGCGCCTGGCCGTCCTCGTGGACCGGGGCGGACGTCAGCTGCCCATCGAGGCCGAATACGCGGCTGCCCGGCTGCTGCTGCCGGCCGGACAGTCGCTCGCGCTGGCCCGTGCCGACGACGGCAGCTTCAGCTTCCGCCTCAAGCCCAGCAAGTCCTGATTGCCGGGGCCGGCTTTCCTTTCCGGGGCGTTGCCCCATCCTGCTACCGCCATGTTCCTCTCCAAGAATCCCCAGCTCAACAAGCACGGCGAGCTCATCCACCTGCTGTCCACCGAAGGCCTGTCGCGTGACATCCTTACGCATATCCTCGATACGGCCTCCCAGTTCGTGAGCGTCAATGACCGCGAGGTCAAGAAGGTTCCGCTCCTGCGCGGCAAGAGCGTGTTCAACCTGTTCTTCGAGAACAGCACCCGCACCCGCACCACCTTCGAGATCGCGGCCAAGCGCCTGTCGGCCGATGTCTTCAACCTCGACATCGCCCGCTCCTCCACCGCCAAAGGCGAGAGCCTGCTCGACACCATCGCCAACCTCAGCGCCATGGCGGCCGACATCTTCGTGGTGCGCCACAGCGAGAGCGGGGCTCCCTACCTCATCGCGCAGAACGTGGCACCGCACGTTCACGTGGTCAATGCCGGGGACGGACGCCATGCCCACCCCACGCAGGGGCTGCTCGACATGTACACCATCCGCCACTACAAGGGCGACTTCACGCAGCTGCGGGTGGCCATCGTGGGGGATGTGCTGCACTCGCGCGTGGCCCGCAGCGACATCCATGCGCTCACCACGCTCGGCTGCCCCGAGGTGCGGGTGGTCGGCCCCAAGACCCTCGCGCCCGAAAGCTTTGCGCCCATGGGAGTGCGGGTGTTCCACACCCTGGAGGAGGGCATCCGTGACTGCGACGTCATCATCATGCTGCGGCTGCAGAACGAGCGCATGAGCGGTGCCCTGCTGCCCAGCAGCCAGGAATACTTCAAGAGCTTCGGCCTCACCCCAGAGAAGCTGCAGCTGGCCCGGCCCGATGCCATCGTCATGCACCCGGGGCCCATCAACCGTGGCGTCGAAATCGACAGCGCCGTGGCCGATGGCGCACAGAGCGTGATCCTGCCGCAGGTCACCTTCGGCATTGCCGTGCGCATGGCCGCCATGAGCATCGTGGCCAGCCATGAGGCCTGAGCGCCGCCTGCTGCATCCACGCCGCTCCATGCCCGTTCCGTCCCTGTCCTCCTCCCGAAGGTTCGCCATGCTCCCTGCTCCGCGCTCCCTGCTGATGGCTTCCCTGGTCGCGCTCTGCGGCCTGTCGGCCGCGCTGCCTGCCACGGCGGCCGGTTCGCACCGCGACCGCACGGCGGTGTCCTTCAACCTCGACGGACTGGGCGTCACGCCGCTGGGGGTCTATCTCAGCCGTCACTGGGAAGATCCCGAGCCCGTGCTGGCCTATGCCATCCGCCAGAAGTTCTTCGACGGCATCACCGCCCGAAGCCTCGCTGCGGAAGCCCCCCGCTTCGACATGGTGTGCACCGGAGAGCGCTGCGAATACGTGGGGCTGGTGCGGGCGCACGTGCATTCGGCACGCATCAACCCCCATTACCTCGGGCCCACCAACACCCTGCGCGTCGTTGTGCGCGCGGAAGCGTCCCAGGACGGACAGGTCACCATCACCGTGCACAAGACCCGCATGTGACCTGCCGCCTTGCGACGGCCCATGACTATCCAGGAATCCATTCCATGAAGATCTTGATCCAAGGCGGCCGCATCCTGCATCCGGCCGACGGTACCGAACAGCCCGCCGATGTGGCCATTGCCGATGGGCGCATCGTCGCCCTGGGCGCCGCGCCCGCCGACTTCGTTCCCGAACGCACCCTCGATGCCCGGGGCTGCCTGGTGCTGCCCGGTCTGGTGGACCTCTCTGCGCGCATGCGGGAGCCCGGACAGGAGCATGCCCGCATGCTCGAAACCGAAATGGCTGCCGCGGTGGCCGGCGGCGTCACCAGCCTCGTCTGTCCGCCCGACACCGATCCGATTCTCGACGAGCAGGGGCTCGTGGAGATGCTCAAGTTCCGCTCGGGCCGCCTGCATCAGGCCCGCCTTTACCCGCTCGGGGCACTCACGCACGGGCTCAAGGGCGAGGTGCTGACCGAGATGGTCGAGCTCTCCGAGTCCGGCTGCGTCGGGTTCTCGCAGGCCGAGGTGCCCATCGTCGACACCCAGGTGCTGCTGCGTGCGCTGCAGTATGCGGCCACCTTCGGCTACACGGTCTGGCTGCGTCCGCAGGACGCATGGCTCGGCGGCGGCGTGGCCGCGAGCGGGGCTCTGTCCATGCGCATGGGGCTGTCCGGGGTGCCGGTGGTGGCCGAAACCATCGCCCTCATGACCCTGTTCGAGCTCATGCGCGCCACCGGAGCCCGAGTGCATCTGTGTCGCCTGAGCAGTGCCGCCGGTGTGGAGCTGGTCCGCGCGGCCAAGGCGTCGGGCCTGCCCGTCACCTGTGACGTAAGCATCAATTCCCTGCACCTCACCGACGTGGACATGGGCTATTTCGACAGCCGTACCCGCCTGCAGCCGCCGCTGCGCCAGCAGGCCGATCGGGCTGCCCTGCGCGCAGCCCTGGCCGACGGCACCATCGATGCGCTGGTCAGCAACCACACCCCCGTCACCGAAGACGAGAAGGCGCTGCCCTTCGCAGAAGCCGAGCCCGGTGCCACCGGCATCGAGCTGCTGCTGCCGCTCGCGCTGCAATGGGCACGCGAAGAAGGCGTGCCGCTCGCCACCGCTCTCGCCACGGTCACCACCCGCCCGGCCGCCGTGCTGGGCCGTGCACTGGGCGCCGAGGCCGACAGCGCCGGGCGGCTCGCCGTGGGAGGCACCGCCGATCTGTGCCTGTGGGACCCGCAGGACCACTGGCAGGTGTCGGGCGCGACCCTGCGCAGCCAGAGCAGCTACACCCCGTTCGGCGGCCATGAAATGCAGGGCCGCGTACGCGCCACGCTGGTGGGCGGACAGGTGGTCCACGAGCTGCCTTTCGCAGCGGACGCGCCGGCCTGTGGCTGCGCGTGCCAGTGCGGCGCCGCGTGAGCCGCACCCTGGCGCGGTTGCGCGGCATCCGCCGCGTGCTGGGACTGCTCCTGCACCTGCTCGCAGGCCTGTGGACTGTCTATGTCGTGTTTCCGTTTCTGAACCCTGCGCGGCGCCAGCAGCGGGTGCAGGCATGGGCGGCCACCCTGCTGCGCCGCTGCGGTCTGGCAATGGAGCGGCGCGGGGCCCCCGCAGCCCCCGAACCCGGCCACGGTCTGCTGCTCGTGTCCAACCACATTTCCTGGCTCGACATCCCGGCACTGCATGCGCTGGTGTTCTGTCGCTTCGTGTCCAAGTCCGAAGTGCGGCGCTGGCCTGTCGTGGGGCGTCTGGCCTCTGCTGCCCACACCCTGTACCTGCAGCGTGCCTCGCGGCGGGATGCCCACCGCGTGCTGCACGACATGGCTGACCGGCTGCGTGCCGGCGACGTGCTCGCGGTGTTTCCCGAGGGCACCACGAGCAATGGCCTGCAGCTGCTCCCGTTCCACGGCAATCTGCTGCAGGCCGCCATCAGTGCGGATGCATGCGTGCAGCCCGTGGCCATCCAGTTCTTCGACCGTGCCGGAGAGCCCAGCCTCATTCCGTGCTATGTCGGCAGCGACACCCTGATCGCTTCCCTGTGGCGCATCGTCTGTGCCCAGGGGCTGGTGGTGCGCGTGAGCTTCGGCATCCCCCAGAAGGCCGGCGACCGCACGCGGCAGGAATGGGCCGACGCCGTGCGCGCTGCCGTGAGCGTCATGCGGCACACCCCCGCCTGATGCAGAGCTGCATCCCCGCCAGGGAACTCTCCATGCCGGCTGTCAGGCAGCATCGGTGGCTGGGGCGGGCGAGGATGCAGGCGCGGCTGTCGCGGCCCCTGTGGTGTAGAACTGGCCACCCGCCACATAGTGCAGGGTGCGCAGGTGCTGGAGCTCCGGCGGCAATTCGTCGAAGCGCCAGCGACCTTCCCGAAAGACCCGGCTGTCGGCCCAGGCGGCTGTCACCTCGGCCACGAACAGGTCGTGCGTGGCGCGCATGCGTTCGGCCAGCTCGCCTTGCAGCACCCGGCACTGCAGCCATGCGGCACAGCCCTGCACCATAGGCACGGCAGCGCCTGCAGGCTGCCACAGGGACACGCCACACTGCGCCAGCTTGTCCGGTACTTCCCGCGCACTTTGGCTGCCCACGGCCAGTGCGAGCCCCGACTGTCCCGCCGTGGGCAGGCTCAGGGCGAGCATGCCGCAGGCGGCATCGATCAGCTCCCGGGTCCGCGAGGACTTGTCGAGCACCACGCACAGCGTCGGGGGACGAAAGTCCAGTGGCATGTTCCAGGCTGCTGCCATCACATCCACCTCGCCACCATGGCTGCCCGACACCAGCACCACCGGACCATGGTTGACGAGCCGCAGCGCCCGATCGAGTGGCACGGGCTGCACAGGGGCATCGGTGGGCAAGACGGGCAGGCTGAGAGAACCGGAAAACTGCATGGAACGGACACGGACAGAGCAGGGGAAGCAGCCATTTTCGCGCAGAGCCTGCACTCCCCGGCGCCATTGCCCGGAATGGCCCTGCCTTTCATGGGTGTGAGAGGCTGCCCTGGAGCGCTCCCTTTCCCCCTTGCGTGATGCCCCTGCGCGGGTCGTGCGTGCTGCTGCCTCTGGCTCGGGTACCATGCCGGAGGAGTGGAAGGTGCATGTGGTGCAGTCCACATGGCGCTTGTCCATTCGATCCCCTTGTCGACTCTTTCCTCTTCAGGAGCCCTGTCCATGGCGCGCTTGCCGCGGCTGAACCTTCCCGGCTACCCCCACCTGGTCCTTCAGAGCGGCCACAACAGCCAGCCCATCGCGCTCGGGGCGCCCGACTACCAGCAGCTGCTCCAGCTGATCGAGGCGGGAGCTGCACGGCACCGGGTCGCCCTGCATGCCTGGTGTCTGCTGCCGACGCGCTTCATGCTGCTCCTGACGCCGTCCACGGAAGAGGGACTGCCGCTCCTGATGCAGGACACAGGCCGTGCCTATGTCCGCTACTTCAATGGTCTTCATGCACGCACCGGCACCCTGTGGGACGGCCGCTACCGCTGCACGGTGCTCGATCCTGCGCGCTGGACACTTCCTGCCATGGTCTGCATGGACACCGAGCCCGTGCGCCGCGGCCTCGTGCTGCAGCCCGATGCCTATCCCTGGTCGAGCTGCGCGCGCTACACCGGGCTGCGCCCTCAGGCCGGGCTCACCGCGCCGGCTGCGCTCTGGGAGCTGGGCAACACCCCCTTTGCCCGTGAAAACGCCTACCGGCGCCTGCTGGACGAGGGCGATGCGCTCGCACTGTGGCCGCGGCTGCTGGACGCCGCCCTGCATGGCTGGGTGCTCGGCGATGCCGCTTTCATCGACACCCTGCAGCAGCAGACCGACAGACGCCTGCATAAAAAGCGTGCAGGCAGGCTGCCCAAAATGGTGCACTCTGCACGGACATCCTGAATTCATGAATGTATTCAACAAGATGGATGTGTCACCAATAAAATAATTGAAATTCATCCCGTCAATTTAATTGGAATCTGACCCCTATTATTTTTGCTGCAAAACAGGGGGGTTTGCTTTATGCTTGTTGCGTTGCAAAACCGTGGCGTTCAAGCAGTCGGCAAGGGACGTGGACGGAATGTGCATGCACACGGACAATCAGGCAGGGCGCCGCACCGCGCAGGGGGTGCCGCCAGCGGGACAGGGGGTGTCCCGCGCCTGCTCCCCACCGTGGCGGCACGTCCGGCACATGCCCCGGAACATCTCGCGCCCCACGCCCGCACGACCTTCGCGCGTGGCGCCCCAGCACTCTTTCAGGAACGGGAACTTTCATGACCATCTCCGCAGAAAAACTTCATCTGGAACAGCAAGGCCTGTATGCCGCAGACCTCGAACACGATGCCTGTGGCGTCGGTTTCGTGGCCCACATGCGCGGCGCCAAGAGCCATGACATCGTGACCCAGGCGCTCAAGATCCTGGAAAACCTCGATCACCGTGGCGCCGTGGGTGCCGACAAGCTCATGGGCGACGGCGCCGGCATCCTGATCCAGCTGCCCGACACCCTCTACCGCGAGGAAATGGCCAAGCAGGGCATCGAGCTGCCCCCGTTCGGCGAATACGGCGTGGGCATGGTCTTCCTGCCCAAGGAGCATGCCAGCCGACTGGCCTGCGAGCAGGAAATGGAACGTGCCGTCAAGGCCGAGGGCCAGGTGGTGCTGGGCTGGCGCGATGTGCCGGTCAACCGCGACATGCCCATGTCGCCTGCCGTGCGCGAGAAAGAGCCCGTCATCCGCCAGATCTTCATCGGCCGTGGCCCCGACGTCATCGTGCAGGACGCGCTGGAGCGCCGCCTGTACATCATCCGCAAGACCACCAGCGCCGCCATTCGCAGCCTGGGCCTGCGCTACAGCAAGGAATACTATGTCCCCAGCATGAGCACCCGTACCGTGGTGTACAAGGGTCTCCTGCTGGCTGACCAGGTCGGCACCTACTACCTCGACCTGCAGGACGCGCGCTGCGTGTCCGCCCTGGGTCTGGTGCACCAGCGCTTCTCGACCAATACCTTCCCCGAGTGGCAGCTGGCCCACCCCTACCGCTACGTGGCCCACAACGGCGAAATCAACACCGTCAAGGGCAACTACAACTGGATGCGCGCCCGCGAAGGCGTCATGACCTCGCCGGTGCTGGGCGATGACCTGCGCAAGCTCTACCCCATCAGCTTTGCCGGCCAGTCCGACACCGCCACCTTCGACAACTGCCTCGAACTGCTCACCATGGCCGGCTACCCCATCAGCCAGGCCGTGATGATGATGATCCCCGAACCCTGGGAACAGCACGCCTCCATGGAGTCGCGTCGCCGTGCGTTCTACGAATACCACGCCGCCATGCTCGAACCCTGGGACGGCCCGGCCTCCATCGTGTTCACCGACGGCCGCCAGATCGGTGCCACCCTGGACCGCAACGGCCTGCGTCCCTCGCGCTACTGCGTGACCGACGACGACTTCGTCATCATGGGCTCCGAGTCCGGCGTCCTGCCCGTGCCCGAGCACAAGATCGTCAAGAAGTGGCGCCTGCAGCCCGGCAAGATGTTCCTGATCGACTTCGAGCAGGGCCGCATGATCGACGACGAGGAACTCAAGTCCCAGATCACCAACAGCAAGCCCTACAAGCAGTGGATCGAGAACCTGCGCATCCGCCTGTCCGATCTGCCCGTGCAGAACGTCGTGCGCGGCCAGACCAACGTGGGCGTGTCGCTGCTCGACGCACAGCAGGCCTTCGGCTACAGCCAGGAAGACATCAAGTTCCTGATGGCGCCCATGGCCGCCAAGGGCGAGGAAGGCATCGGCTCCATGGGCAACGACAGCCCGCTCGCCGTGCTCTCCGACCGCAGCAAGCCGCTCTACAACTACTTCAAGCAGCTCTTTGCGCAGGTGACCAACCCGCCGATCGACCCGATCCGCGAGGCCATCGTCATGAGCCTGGTGAGCTTCATCGGCCCCAAGCCCAATCTGCTCGACATCAACCAGGTCAACCCGCCGCTGCGCCTCGAGGTGCACCAGCCGGTGCTGGACTTCACCGACATGGCCCGCCTGCGCAACATCGCAGCCGAGACCCAGGGCAAGTTCCGCAGCTACACCCTCGACATCACCTACCCCGTGTCCTGGGGCGCAGAAGGCGTGGAAGCCAAGCTGGCCTCGCTGTGTGCCGAAGCGGTCGATGCCATCAAGGCCGGCAACAACACGGTCGAGGGTCAGCACAACATCCTCATCATCAGCGACCGCGCCATCAGCGCCGACAAGGTGGCCGTACCCGCGCTGCTCGCCCTGTCCGCCGTGCACCAGCACCTCGTGCGCGAAGGTCTGCGCACCACCACCGGTCTGGTCGTCGAGACCGGCTCGGCCCGCGAGATTCACCACTTCGCCGTGCTGGCCGGCTACGGCGCAGAGGCCGTGCACCCCTACCTGGCGCTCGAAACCCTGCAGGAAATCCACAAGGAACTGCCCGGCGACCTGAGCGCCGAGAAGGCCATCTACAACTACATCAAGGCGATCGGCAAGGGCCTGTCCAAGATCATGTCCAAGATGGGCGTGTCGACCTACATGAGCTACTGCGGCGCCCAGCTGTTCGAAGCCATCGGCCTGAGCACCGCCACGGTCGATAAGTACTTCACCGGCACCCCCAGCCGCGTCGAGGGCATCAGCGTGTTCGAGATCGCCGAGGAAGCCCTGCGCATGCACCGTGCCGCCTTCGGCAGCGACCCCGTGCTCGCCAACCAGCTCCAGGCCGGCGGCGAATACGCATGGCGTGCCCGTGGCGAGGAACACATGTGGACGCCCGACGCGATTGCCAAGCTGCAGCACAGCACCCGCGCCAACAACTTCAACACCTACAAGGAATACGCACAGATCATCAACGACCAGAGCCGTCGCCACATGACCCTGCGCGGCCTGTTCGAGTTCCGCTGCGATCCCTCTCGCGCCATTCCGGTCGACGAGGTCGAATCCGCCAAGGACATCGTCAAGCGCTTCGCCACCGGCGCCATGTCGCTCGGCTCCATCTCCACCGAGGCGCACGCCACGCTGGCGCTGGCCATGAACCGCATCGGCGGCAAGAGCAACACCGGTGAAGGCGGAGAGGATCCGGCCCGCTACCGCAACGAGCTCAAGGGCATCCCGATCAACAAGGACACCACCCTTGGCGCCATCATCGGCGAGGACAAGGTCGAGTCGGAAATCACCGTCCGTGCGGGCGACAGCCTGCGCAGCCGCATCAAGCAGGTCGCCTCGGGCCGCTTCGGTGTCACGGCCGAGTACCTCAGCAGTGCCGACCAGATCCAGATCAAGATGGCCCAGGGCGCCAAGCCGGGCGAGGGCGGTCAGCTCCCGGGCGGCAAGGTGAGCGACTACATCGGCTTCCTGCGCCACAGCGTGCCGGGCGTGACCCTCGTGTCTCCGCCTCCGCACCACGACATCTACTCCATCGAGGATCTGGCGCAGCTCATCCATGACCTCAAGAACGTCGCGCCCCATGCCGACGTGAGCGTCAAGCTGGTGAGCGAGATCGGTGTCGGCACCATCGCTGCCGGCGTGGCCAAGTGCAAGGCCGACCATATCGTGATCGCCGGCCATGACGGCGGCACGGGTGCCTCGCCCTGGTCGTCCATCAAGCATGCAGGCAGCCCCTGGGAAATCGGCCTGGCCGAAACCCAGCAGACGCTGGTGCTCAACCGACTGCGTGGCCGCGTGCGCGTGCAGGCCGATGGCCAGATGAAGACCGGCCGCGACGTCGTCATCGGCGCCCTGCTGGGGGCCGACGAATTCGGCTTCGCCACCGCACCGCTGGTCGTCGAGGGCTGCATCATGATGCGCAAGTGCCACCTCAACACCTGCCCGGTGGGGGTGGCCACCCAGGACCCCGTGCTGCGTGCCAAGTTCTCCGGCAAGCCCGACCATGTGGTCAACTACTTCTTCTTCGTCGCCGAGGAAGTCCGCAGCATCATGGCTCAGCTCGGCATCCGCAAGTTCGACGACCTCATCGGTCGCAGCGACCTGCTCGACATGCAGAAGGGCGTTGCCCACTGGAAGGCTGCCGGCCTCGACTTCGGTCGCCTGTTCGCCCAGCCTGTCGTTCCGGCCGACGTGCCGCGCCTGCACCGCGAGTTCCAGGACCACGGTCTGGACAAGGCGCTCGACCAGGAGCTGATCCGCAAGTGCCGTCCCGCCATCGAAAAGGGCGAGAAGGTCAAGTTCATCGAGCACGTGCGCAACGTCAACCGCACCGTCGGGGCCATGCTGTCCGGCGCGGTGACCCAGGTGCATCCCGAAGGGCTGCCCGACGACACCATCCACATCCAGCTCGAAGGAACCGGCGGCCAGTCGTTCGGTGCCTTCCTGTGCAACGGCATCACGCTCTACCTGATCGGTGACGCAAACGACTACACCGGCAAGGGCCTCTCCGGCGGCCGCGTGGTGGTGCGCCCGAGCCTGGAATTCCCCGGCGAGGCTGCAGAGAACATCGTGGTCGGCAACACCGTGCTGTACGGCGCCACCACCGGCGAGGCCTTCTTCGCCGGCGTCGCGGGCGAGCGCTTTGCCGTGCGTCTGTCCGGAGCCACTGCGGTGGTCGAGGGCACCGGCGACCATGGCTGCGAATACATGACCGGCGGCACCGTGGCCGTGCTCGGCAAGACCGGCCGCAACTTCGCTGCCGGCATGAGCGGCGGCATTGCCTACGTCTATGACGAGGACGGCCAGTTCGCCAGCCGCTGCAACACCTCCATGGTGTCGCTCGAACCCGTGCTGCCCGCTGCCGCGCAGATCGCCGAGAACGACCGGGCGCACTGGCACCGTGGCATGACCGACGAGGAACAGCTCCGCAGCCTGCTGCAGGATCACAGCCGCTGGACCGGCAGCCGCCGTGCCCGCGAGATCCTGGAGAACTGGGAACAGAGCATCACCCGCTTCGTCAAGGTCTTCCCGCACGAGTACAAGCGTGCTCTCGGCGAGATGCATGCCCGTCGGCACAAGGTCGAAGGTGCAGGCGCCCTGGCCGACCTGCCCCAGCAGGCCACCGCTGCGGCCATCAAGCCGATCCTGGAAGAGGCCGCGCCCAAGGCGCGCCGTGCTTCGCGGGCCAAGTCCGTGGACGGCACCGCCAAGCCGGCCAAGGCACCGGCACGCAAGCCCGCCGCATCCAAGAAATAAGCCACAGCCATCTTTGAGGAATACACATCATGGGAAAAATCACCGGCTTCATGGAGTACCAGCGCCTTGAAGAGGGCTACAAGCCCGTCAAGGAACGCCTGAAGAACTACAAGGAGTTCGTCATCGGTCTCGATGACAAGCAAGAGCAGATTCAGGCCGCTCGCTGCATGGACTGCGGCACGCCGTTCTGCAACAACGGCTGTCCGGTCAACAACATCATTCCGGACTTCAACAATCTGGTCTACCAGCAGGACTGGGAAGCGGCGATCGAGGTGCTCCACAGCACCAACAACTTCCCCGACTTCACCGGCCGCATCTGCCCCGCACCCTGCGAGGCGGCCTGCACGCTGAACATCCAGAAGTCGCCTGTCGGCATCAAGAGCATCGAGCACGGCATCATCGACCGCGCCTGGGAAAACGGCTGGGTCAAGCCCCAGGTGCCGGCCGTCAAGACCGGCAAGAAGGTGGCTGTCGTCGGTTCCGGCCCTGCCGGGCTGGCTGCGGCACAGCAGCTCGCCCGTGCGGGCCACACCGTCACCGTGTTCGAGAAGAACGACCGCATCGGCGGCCTGCTGCGCTACGGCATTCCCGACTTCAAGCTCGACAAGTCCCACATCGACCGCCGCATCGAGCAGATGCAGGCCGAGGGCGTGGAATTCCGCCGGGGCGTGCTGGTCGGCGACTGGCCCAAGTCGGGTGCCGCCAGCAAGATCACCAACTGGCATCAGGAAACCATCAGCGCCAAGCAGCTGCAGAAGGACTTCGATGCCGTGCTGATCGCAGCCGGCTCCGAGCAGAGCCGCGACCTGCCCGTGCCGGGACGTGACCTCGACGGCGTGCACTTCGCCATGGAGTTCCTGCCCCAGCAAAACAAGATCAACGCCGGCGACAAGCTCGCCAAGCAGCTCCTCGCCACCGGCAAGCACGTCATCGTGATCGGCGGCGGCGACACCGGCAGCGACTGCGTGGGCACCAGCAACCGCCAGGGCGCCGAAAGCGTGGTGCAGTTCGAGCTCATGCCGCAGCCTCCGGTCGAGGAAAACCGTCCCATGACCTGGCCCTACTGGCCGATCAAGCTGCGCACCAGCTCCAGCCACGACGAAGGCTGCGAGCGCGCCTTCGCCATCGCCACCAAGGAATTCGTGCCCGGTACCGGCAAGGACAAGGGCCGCGTGGTAGGCGTCAAGACTGTCCACGTCGAATGGAAGGACGGCAAGATGGTCGAAGTCCCCGGCAGCGAGCAGGTCTACAAGGCCGACCTCGTGCTGCTGGCCATGGGCTTCGTGCATCCCGTGGCAGAGATGCTCAAGTCCTTCGGGATGGAGCTCGACGGCCGCGGCAATGCCAAGGCCGGCACCGACGAGGAAGGCGGATACGCCACCAGCGTCAAGGGCACCTTCGTTGCAGGCGATGTGCGCCGCGGCCAGTCCCTCGTGGTGTGGGCCATCCGTGAAGGCCGTCAGGCCGCCCGCGCGGTGGATCAGTACCTGATGGGATCGAGCGTGCTCCCGCGCTGATGCCATCTGCGCACTGTCCCCGCCATATGCGCGGGCGCGGCGGGGCGCATGCCTTTGCCGGCTGTGCCGGTCTGAGCGGCTCCTTCAGGGAGCCGCTTTTTTGTTGCGGCTGACGATGGATCGGCCTGAGGAAAATCCCGAGATGCGCGGGAAAACGTGAGTGGAAGCGTCTTTTTCAAACTGTCCTTGAAAATAATCAAGGATTTGTTGGAGGTATTTACCCCCAATATTGGGGATTTTCAAAGAGGTTCTCAGAGGAAGAGCGGAAGATGCGTCATCCTTGCGTCAGAATGAAAACATAGACTGAAATGTGTAGAAACAGCTTGTCCCTCTGGCATCGCAAGATAGTCCATCTGGGGAAGGCAGGGAGTTTCTGCACGCAGAGTGGTCTGCATTTATTTTCATTCGAGATCTGTCGAAATGTCCTCTGGGCATATTCGCGGGTCCGCTACTTCGCAGGACTGCGTTTCCTGCAGAAGATACCGTGCAAGTGCATCAGGGAGAATCACATGCTTGGCCGTATTACCGAACGGTCCGCGACGCCAGCCGAGAAACTGGCCGCGACCCAAATGTTCAACCAGCCCCAGTTCCGTTTCCATACGCGCGATTGCATGCGCAGCGAGGCGTATGCCATGTATGGCATCAATGCCGAGATTGAATTCACATGCATCCAGCCCGATTTCTACGAGATATCGGTGCGTCATGAGCCCAACAGCGGGCGCTTCAGCTGGAACAGTCCCCACACGTTCATGTACATGCTGCAGATGCTGTCTGCACGCATGGTGAGCCTCAAGGGCTATCCCTATTTCGCCTTTGGGCACTATCGCCGGCCGGTGGGCGGGCTGCAGATCCGTGTCGAGGGCAGCAGCCGCTACACGCAGTACTGCCTGAGGATGCTGCACACCCCGGAAATTCCTGCCGATGCACTGAGCCGCAAGGTGCTGTGGACCAAGATCCGTCCTGCCGAGCCGCAGAAGTTCGATTTCTCGCGCGATCTCATCCGCTCCGAGTTCTGCTGGTGAGTCTGTCTCTGGCGCAGGCAGGCTCGGCTTGACTGGGCTCGGAAGACAGAGGACGCCCGCCGCTGCATGGCAGCAGCCCGAGGGGCAGCCCCGAAGCATGATGCAAGCTACTTCCGAGCCAAACACACACGGGCCCTTGCGGGCCCGTGGATGAGGACAGCTTCTGCACATGGCTGGCTCCTTGGTCTGCCATGCGCTCCACAGCGTCAGGCCTGCGGGGGCGTCGTTCCTTCTGCTGCAGATTGCGGACGCACCGGACGGGGCCGACCATTCTGGTCGATGGCCACATAGGTGACGGTGGCATCCGTGACCTTGAGGTAGCTGCCCTGGGCATCGAAACGTTCGGCGTAGACCTCGACCTTGAGCGTCATCGAGGTGTTGCCGATGTGCAGGATGGAGCTGTAGAACGACAGAATGTCGCCCACGCGCACGGGCTGCTTGAAGATGAACTCCTTGACGGCCACGGTGGCCGTGCGTCCGCGCGACAGCTTGAAGGCCGTGATGGCACCGGCCATGTCCACGTGCGACATGACCCAGCCGCCGAAGATGTCGCCATTGGCATTGCAGTCGGCCGGCATGGGCACGACCTTGAGCACCAGCTCATGGGTCTTGCCGATTTCATCGGGCAGGCGGTCCAGAAAGTTGCGGTCGTTGGCCGTGTTGTGTGAACCGGGGCCGTGGACGGTGGGAAGAGGGGTTTTTTCCGAAGGTGTCATGGTGATCTCTTGTGAAGACGGGAAATGCGGGAAAGGTGCGGGTCCTGCCCGTCATGGATGAACGGGCTCGGCCATCGGCAGTCGGCAGGGGCTCTGAGGTGAGGCGTTTCCTGCCGGTGGTGTGCGGGCCTTTCTTGCGCGATACGTCTCTGATTGTGCCCAATTCGCAGGAAGTGCGGAGGAGACAGCCCTATTTCCCGCAGCGGTGTCCATGATCTGGCCGGGCTCAGGAGCCCGGAACGGGAGAGTGGGGGACCTGTGTTTGCGGGGACAATGGAGGGCTGTGCACTGTCCCGGAATGCTGTGACGGTGCTTTTGCCATAGGCACCACCGACACATCGATTCATGGGGAGATCAGGCATGCGAGGCATGGGACGCGCGATGCAGTATGAGGAATTGCCTGCACGGCCCGGTGCAACGCGCAGCGACTGGCAGACGCTGCGGCGCCTGCTGCCCTATCTATGGCAGTACCGGTGGCGGGTGGCGGTGGCGCTGGGCTTCATGGTGGGGGCCAAGCTGGCCAACATCGGGGTGCCCATTCTGCTCAAGCAGCTCGTGGATGCGCTCAACGTGCATCCGGGCAGCGCCTCTGGCATGGTGGTGGTGCCCGTGGGCCTGCTCGTGGCCTATGGCCTGTTGCGGCTGGCCACGACGGTGTTCACCGAGGTGCGCGAATGGATGTTTGCACCGGCGACCGAGGGCGCCGCGCGCAGCATTGCGTTGCAGGTGTTCCGGCATCTCACCCGGCTCAGCCTGCGCTTTCACCTCGATCGCCAGACGGGCGGCATGACGCGCGATGTCGAGCGCGGCGCCGCTGCCGTGCGGGGGCTGATCTCGGTTTCGCTCTACAGCATCATCCCTACGCTGGTCGAGGTGGGACTGGTGCTGGCGATCCTGGCCATCCGGTTCGATGCCGCCTTTGTCTGGATCACGCTGACGGCTCTGGTGGCCTATATCGGCTTCACGGTGAGCGTGACGGAGTGGCGCAACCATTTCCGGCGCGAGATGAACCGGCTGGAATCCGTGGCGCAGACCCATGCGGTCGATGCGCTGCTCAACTACGAGACGGTCAAGTACTTCAACAACGAGGAGTGGGAGGCGCGTCGCTACGACCGGGGCCTGAGAGCCTACTTCGCTGCGGCCGTGAAGAGCCAGGGGTCGCTGAGTCTGCTCAACAGCGGGCAGCAGCTCATCATCGCCACGGCACTGGTGGCCATTCTGTGGCGGGCGTCGCAAGGGGTGGCCGCCGGGCGGCTCACCATCGGCGATCTGGTGATGGTGAATGCCTTCATGATCCAGCTCTATGTGCCGCTGAACTTTCTGGGGGTGCTGTACCGGCAGATCCGGCAGAGCCTGACCGATCTGGACCGCATGTTCTCGCTCATCGACACGCCGTGCGAGATCGTCGATGCGCCCGGGGCTTCCGAGTTGCGCACGGAATCGGGACTGCCCACGGTGTGCTTCGAGCGGGTGAGTTTTGCCTACGATCCGGAGCGTCCCATCCTGCACGAGGTCGACTTCACCATTCCGGCTGGGCGGACCGTGGCGGTGGTGGGGCACTCGGGGGCTGGCAAGTCGACGCTCTCACGGCTGCTGTACCGCTTCTATGACGTGACCGGCGGCCGCATCACGGTGGATGGGCAGGACCTCCGGGACGTGACGCAGGACAGTCTGCGGCGGGCCATCGGCATCGTGCCGCAGGACACGGTGCTCTTCAACGACACCGTGGCCTACAACATCGCCTATGGCCGGGTCGGAGCCACGCGCGAGGAGATCGAAGACGCGGCGCGTGCTGCACGCATCCACGACTTCGTGTCGAGCCTGCCCAGGGGCTATGACACCATGGTGGGCGAGCGCGGCCTCAAGCTCTCGGGAGGAGAGAAGCAGCGGGTGGCGATCGCGCGGGCCCTGCTCAAGAACCCTCCGATCATGGTGCTCGACGAGGCCACCTCCGCCCTCGATTCCGCCACCGAGCGGGCCATCCAGCACGAGCTGCACGCCGTGGCCGACAACAAAACCACGCTCGTGATTGCCCACCGCCTGTCCACGGTCGTCGATGCCCACGAGATTCTGGTGCTCGACCATGGCCGCATCGTGGAACGCGGGACCCACGCCGGGCTGCTCGCCCAGGGCGGGCGCTATGCCGCCATGTGGGCGCTCCAGCAGAGCACGCAGCAGGAGTGATCGTCAGGGAAAACCCGCAGAAAAGAGCGGCGCCGGCTGCATGTTGGCGCGATATGTGCATATCAGAATAAGAAACCGGCGCCAGATGACGGTACACTCGCGAATGTGCGCGTTTGTAAGATTCGTGTAGGCTTATGTTTCTGCACGACATTTGCGCCATTCCATTCCATCCCTTGAATCCAGGAGAGAGACTGATGCACAAGAAATACCTGATTGCCGCCGCTGCAGGCGCACTGGTTCTGGCACTGACCGGGTGCGGTCAGAAAGATACGCCCGCATCTGGTGCGTCCGGCGCATCGGCCACCGGCTCGGCTGCCCCGGCCCGCGCGGCCGACACCATGGCCAAGATCAAGTCCAGCGGCGTGGTCAACCTCGGGGTGCGTGAGTCCTCGGGTCTGGGCTACACCCTGGGCAACGGCAAGTACGTGGGCTTCCACACCGAGATGGCCGAGCGCATCGTCGACGACCTGAAGAAGGATCTCGGCATGTCCACCCTCAAGATCAACTACCAGCCGATCACCTCGCAGAACCGCATTCCGCTGCTGCAGAACGGCACCATCGACTTCGAGTGCGGCTCCACCACCAACAACAAGGCCCGCCAGAAGGACGCCGACTTTGCCGACACCACCTATGTCGAGGAAGTGCGCATCGCCACCAAGGCCAACTCCGGCATCAACAGCATCGAGGACCTCAACGGCAAGACCGTGGTCACCACCACGGGCACCACGTCCGTGCAGACTCTGCGCAAGAACGAGCATGCCAAGAGCATGAACTTCAAGGAAGTGATGGGCAAGGACCATGCCGACAGCTTCCTGATGCTCGAATCCGGCCGCGCCGACGCCTTCGTGATGGACGCCTCCATTCTGGCGGCCAACATTTCCAAGTCCAAGACACCCAAGGACTACAAGATCCTGACCCAGGTGCTGTCGGTCGAGCCGATCGCCTGCATGCTGCCCAAGGGCGACGAGAAATTCCGCAAGGCGGTCAACGATTCGATCGAACGCCAGATCAAGGACGGATCGCTCGAGAAGCTCTACACCAAGTGGTTCATGCAGCCGATCCCGCCGAACAATGCGGTCATCGGCCTGCCGCTGTCGGCCAGCACCAAGGATGCATGGGCGCATCCCAACAACAAGCCGATGGAAGACTACCAGCAGAAGTAAGCCCGGCGCGGGGGATCAGGGGAGCTGCTTTCCCTGGTTCCCGGGCCGTTTCCGGCAGCAGGGCCTCCCCCCCAAAGGAAGAGACCCTGCACCGGAGCTCCATGACACCTGGCTCCCCCGATGCGTGCGCGGGGCCCGATGCCATGGCGGGCAAGCCCCATGGGGGCCGGGCAGAGGTGCACAGGATGCGCCTGGCCTGCAGACGGATGCGTCCGGGAGGGAGCTTCCTGCGGACCTGCATGCGTCGGGACTCTCCGTTCACGAGACGGGGAGCATTTCTTGAACATGACGGAAAGGCAATGCCATGAGTTGGGATTGGCAAGTTTTCTGCCGGGATACCCTGACGGGGGATGTGGTCCCGGGATGCTATGGGCATGGCGATGTCACCACCTACCTGAACTGGATGCTGTCGGCATGGGGGTGGACCATCTCCGTGTCGGTGTGTTCGCTGGTGCTGGCGCTCGCCGTCGGCGTGGTGGTGGGGACCCTGCGAACCCTGCCCCTGGACCGGCCGGGCAACCGGCTGCTGGCCATGCTGGGCAATGTGTGGGTGGAGCTGTTCCGCAACGTGCCGCTGCTGGTGCAGATATTCCTGTGGTACTTCGTGGTGCCGGCACTCGTGCCGCCGCTCAAGGCGCTGCCGGGCTTTGTGATGGTGGTGCTGGCGCTCGGTCTCTTTACCTCGTCGCGGATTGCAGAGCAGATGCGCTCGGGCATTCTGGCGCTGCCGCGCGGGCAGCGCAACGCGGCGCTCGCGCTCGGCATGAGCACATGGCAGAGCTACCGCTATGTGCTGCTGCCCATGGCGTTTCGCATCATCGTGCCACCGCTCACGAGCGAGTCGATGAACATCGTCAAGAACTCGGCCGTGGCTTTTGCGGTGTCGATCTCCGAACTCACCATGTTCGCCATGCAGGCCCAGGAAGAGACTGCACGCGGCACCGAGATCTATCTGGCCGTGACGGGGCTCTACGTGCTGACGGCCCTGGCCATCAACCGCATCATGGCCTTCATCGAGCGGCGCACCCGCGTGCCCGGCCTGATCGTGGCGGGAGGACACTGACATGCTGCATCTCGACTTCAGCGTCTACACCTGGCAGGTCATCTCGCAGTACATCCTCAAGGGGCTGTATTTCAGCGTGGAGCTGACCGTCATCTCGACCGTGGGCGGCATTGTGCTCGGCACGGTGCTCGCGCTCATGCGGCTCTCCAGCCATCGCCTGCTGCACATTCCGGCAACCATCTACATCAACGGCATGCGCTCCATCCCGCTGGTGATGGTGATTCTGTGGTTCTTCCTGCTCGTGCCGGCCAGCGTCTACAACGCGCTCGACGTGCCGTCGGGCAGCCGCAAGGAGGTGTCGGCCATCCTGACCTTCGTGGCCTTCGAGGCGGCGTACTTTGCCGAGATCGTCCGGGCCGGGATCCAGTCGATTCCGCGGGGGCAGATCTTCGCGGGACAGGCGCTGGGCATGACCTATGCCCAGAACATGCGGCTGGTGATCCTGCCGCAGGCCTTCCGCAACATGCTGCCGGTGTTCCTCACGCAGATCATCATTCTGTTTCAGGACACGTCCCTCGTGTATGCCATCGGCGCGTATGACCTGCTCAAGGGCTTCCAGCTCGCGGGCCGCGAATACGGCGTGGTGGAGTCCTATCTGCTGGCGGCCGTGACGTACTTCGTGATCAGCTTCGGCCTGTCGACCTTCGTCAAGCACATCAACAAGAAAATCGCCATCATCCGCTGACCGCGCGGTGGCAGGCAAGGAGAAATTCCGTGAGTGATACTCCCATGATCCAACTCAAGAACGTGAGCAAGTGGTACGGTTCCGTGCAGGTGCTCAACGAGTGTTCCACCGATATCCGCAAGGGGGAGGTGGTGGTGGTCTGTGGTCCGTCCGGCTCGGGCAAGTCCACCCTCATCAAGACCATCAACGGGCTCGAACCCATCCAGAAGGGCGAGATCTACGTCGACGGGCAGGCGCTCCATGATGCCCGCACCGATCTGCCCCGGCTGCGCAGCCGGGTCGGCATGGTGTTCCAGCATTTCGAGCTGTTCCCGCACCTGAGCGTGACCGACAACCTCACGCTGGCACAGATCAAGGTGCTCGGGCGCGGCAAGAACGAAGCCCGCGAGCGCGGTCTCAAGATGCTCGACCGGGTGGGTCTGCTGGCGCACAAGGACAAGTTCCCGGGCCAGCTCTCGGGCGGCCAGCAGCAGCGTGTGGCCATTGCCCGCGCCCTGAGCATGGATCCCATCGTGATGCTGTTCGACGAGCCTACCTCCGCCCTCGATCCCGAGATGGTGGGAGAGGTGCTCGACGTGATGGTCAAGCTCGCCAACGAAGGCATGACCATGATGTGCGTCACGCACGAGATGGGCTTTGCCCGCAAGGTCAGCCATCGGGTGATCTTCATGGACGTGGGGGGCAAGATCCTGGAGGACTGCAGCCGCGACGAATTCTTCGGCAATCCGGATGCGCGTCAGCCTCGCACCAAGGACTTTCTGAGCAAGATTCTCAACCACTGAGTCTGTGGAATGTACCGGGCGGGGCGCATCGCCAGGGTGGGCGTGCCGTGCTTGTCCATGCCGTCCGTTCTGCCGGCGCCTTCGGGCGCCGGTGTGCTTGGTGGGGGTGGGCATTGATGGGACAATGCCGGCATGAACACCTCTGCCTCCCAGACCCTCACCATCACCCGTCCCGACGACTGGCACCTGCACGTGCGCGATGGCGCCGCGCTGCAGACCGTGGTGCCGCATACGGCCGCGCAGTTTGCGCGTGCCATCATCATGCCCAATCTGCGGCCACCTGTGACCACGGCCGCGCAGGCGCTGGCCTACCGCGGGCGGGTGCTGGCCGCCGTGCCGGCTGGGGTGCACTTCGAGCCGCTCATGACCCTGTACCTGACCGACAACACCTCCCCCGACGAGGTGGTGCGTGCCAGGGAGGCGGGTGTGGTGGCCTTCAAGCTGTATCCGGCCGGTGCGACCACCAACAGCGATGCCGGCGTGACCGACATCCGCAAGACCTACGCCACGCTCGAGGCCATGCAGCGCCACGGACTGCTGCTGCTGGTGCATGGCGAGGTGACCGATCCTGCCGTGGACATCTTCGATCGCGAGTCCGTGTTCATCGAGCGCGTGATGCAGCCGCTGCGGCGTGACTTTCCGGAGCTCAAGGTGGTGTTCGAGCACATCACCACGCGCGAGGCAGCCGATTACGTGCGCGAATCCGACGCCCATACTGCGGCCACCATCACAGCGCACCATCTGCTCTACAACCGCAATGCGCTGTTCATGGGGGGTATCCGCCCGCACTACTACTGTCTGCCGGTGCTCAAGCGCGAGCAGCATCGCCAGGCCCTCGTGGCGGCAGCCACCAGCGGCTCTCCCCGTTTCTTCCTGGGAACCGACAGCGCTCCCCATGCCGCAGCGCTGAAGGAAAACGCCAGCGGATGCGCGGGCTGCTACACCGCGCCGGCCGCCATGGAGCTGTATGCCACCGCCTTCGATGCGGCAGGGGCGCTCGACCGGCTCGAGGCCTTTGCCTCCTTCCATGGCCCCGACTTCTATGGACTGCCCCGCAATACCTCCACGCTGACGCTGGCGCGCGAGGACTGGCGCGTGCCAGAGAGCTACCCCTTCGGCGATGCCGACGTGAAACCGCTGGAGGCAGGCGAGCTGCTGCACTGGCGCGTGGTGGGCTGAGCGCTTTTCTGCAGGTCGGAACACGCCGGCAGGCAGGAAGGGCGGGCGCCTCGTAGGGTGGATGGCCTATGACCCGGCCTCGTCTTCCGCTCCTGCGCCGGCCCTCTGGATGATCCGATTTTCCTGAATTTTCCCTCTACGGAGATGCCATGCATACCCCAGGCCCTCATGTTCCGGCTTCCAGTCGGCGCACCCATGCCGAGTTCGATGCCCTGTCGAGCGGCATCTCGGATCGGCTCAACTGGCTGCGCGCCGGCGTGCTGGGCGCCAACGACGGCATCGTCTCGACCGCCGGGCTGGTGCTGGGGGTGGCGGGCGCCACATCCAGCCATGCGGCCCTGCTGACGGCGGGGATCGCGGGGCTGGTGTCGGGGGCGCTGTCGATGGCGGCGGGCGAGTATGTATCGGTGAGCACGCAGCGCGACACCGAACAGGCCGCCGTGGCGCTGGAACGCACCGAGCTCGACGAGCTGCCGGCACAGGAGCTGGAAGAGCTCACGCGCCTGCTCGAACAGAAGGGCATGAGCCATGACGTGGCGCACCAGGCCGCGCGCGAGATGACGCGCCACAATGCGCTGGCCGCGCATTCCGAGATCGAGCTGGGCATCAAGCTGGGGGCCTACACCAACCCCCTGCAGGCTGCGCTGGCATCGGCACTGGCCTTTGCCATCGGGGCGCTGGTGCCGCTGCTGTCGGTATTGCTGGTGCCGCTCGCACATGCGGTGCCCATCACCGCCCTGGCAGTGACGGTGGCGCTGTCGGTCACCGGGATGGTGTCGGCCCGGCTGGGGCAGGCCCCCGTGGTGGCGGCCACGATCCGCAACGTGGTCGGCGGCATTCTGGCCATGGGTGTGACCTATGCCATCGGCAGACTCGTGGGGGGACAGCTGCCGGGCTGACATGGCAGCTCTGGGAGGAGTACACGAGGGGTACACGGGTCTTGCAAAGCCCGCAGCAGGCTCCACTTGCGAGGCATGAATACCCTGCAAGCACCCTCGCGCACCGCGGCCGTGCTGGCACAACTGCTGGAACGGTTGGACGCCAGTCCCTCGGTGGATGCGCATCAATACCAACTGGTCGTAGACCGGCTCGCCGGTCTGCTGGCCGATTCTTCCGTGAACTGGGAGCCGCTGCTCGCGGCCAGCCCTGCAGCTGCCGTGGTGTACGAGAACCTGCACTACGACGCAGCGGGTCTGTGCCGCAGTCCGCTCGATACCGCTGCCGGTGCCGAAATGGAGGCGCGCGAGCTCATTGGCCGTGTGCGCCGTCCAGTGGCGCCAGGAGCGACGCCGCCGGTCTGAGCAGGGTGGACTGCCATTGCACTTCTTCAAGGCTTCAAGGAGCATCCCTTCATGAGCGAACCCCTGCACATTGTGTGCCCCCACTGTCATACCACCAACCGCATCGCACCCGAGCAGCTCGGGCAGTCGCCCGACTGCGGCAAGTGCCATCAGCCCCTGTTCACAGGGCACCCGGTGGCGCTCGATGACGAGGCCACCTTCGATCGACACATCTCCCGGAGCCAGATTCCGGTGGTGGTGGATTTCTGGGCGCCCTGGTGCGGTCCCTGCCGCATGATGGCCCCTGCCTACGAGCAGGCTGCCCAGCTGCTGGAGCCCCACGTTCAGGTGGCCAAGGTCAACACGGAGGCGGCCCAGACGCTGGGCGCCAGGCACCAGATCCGCAGCATTCCCACTCTGGCGCTGTTTGTCGGAGGCCGTGAAGTGGCACGCCAGTCGGGGGCGCTCACGTCGCCGGCACAGATCGTGCAGTGGGTGCAGTCCCATCTGCCACGGTAAGCAGCAGCGTTTTTCCCCCTCGATTGGAGAACCCCATGGAAGACAGGAACGAAAAGATCCTCGACTACATCGACAGATTGGTGACAGAGGAAAAGGCCCTGCGCGACAAGCCCGTCAAGCCCGAGGCCGAACATGCACGCATGCGGCATCTGCAGGAGCAGCTGGATCAGTGCTGGGATCTGCTGCGCCAGCGCCGGGCGCGGCAGGAGTTCGGCGAGAACCCCGACGCGGCCTCGGTGCGCGATGCGGGGACGGTGGAGCGTTATACCGGCTGAGCCTCTGGCGGCAACAGGCAGCGCCCCTGCCGGGCCAGCTCCCGAAAACCCTGTGCCAGATGATCGAGCAGTTCCCGCACGGCGGGACGCATGCCCTGGCGGGAGGCATAGGCTGCCTGGATGACCCCGGTGGGGGCATGCCACCCAGGCAGCACCTGCACCAGCGTGCCTTGCTGGAGGGCTTCGTGCACGAACAGCCTGGGCAGTACGGCGCAGCCGAGTCCATCCAGTGCCGCCTGCAGCAGCGGCTGCATGTCGTCCACGACCAGGCGGGGCGTGACCAGCACTTCCTGCGGTTCGCCCGCCGCATTCCGCAGGCTCCAGCGATGGGCTTCCGGTGAGTTGCCCAGTCCGAGGGCGGGAAAGTCTCCGAGGTCGCTCGGATGCAGGGGCGGAGAGCGGTGCTGCAGCACCGCGGGCGCTGCCACCAGCAGGTGGGGACTGAGCGCGAGAGGGCGAACGATCTCTTCGGCAGGCAGAGCCGCATCCTGGGGACGCACGCGCAGCGCGATGTCCACGCCGTCTTCCCACACATCGACATTGCGGTTGGTGGCCGTCACGCGCAGCTGCACGCCGGGCCAGCGGTGCAGGAAGGTGTCGAGCATGGCCTGGGCCGCATGGCCGAGCAGCGCGGGCGGGCACGACAGCTGCACCCGCCCCAGCGGTTCCACCGTGCGGCTGGCAGCCAGGGATTCTGCGGCCCGGGCCTCGGCCACCAGCGCCCGGCAATGAGGGAGCAGTGCAGCTCCCGTGTCGGTCAGTGCAAAGCGGCGTGTGCTGCGCTGCAGCAGTCGCACCCCCAGTCGAGCTTCCAGCAGGGCGACGTGGCGGCTCAGGCGGGATTTGGGAATTCCCAGCACCCTGCTGGCCGCGGCAAAGCCCCCGTGCTCTACCACGGCGGCAAAGTAGGCATAGGCATTGAGATCGGTCATGGAGCGAGTCCTGGCAATCGAAGGCATGGGCACGCCATTATCGTTCCACGCATGGAACGCTGAAGACCACCATGGCGCCTTGTGGCAGGGCCTGCAGACAGCATGTACGGAGCATGACAGCGGAGCCGGTGGGCGGCTTCCGCGAGGGCAGGGCCTGCGACGCGGCGACATCCGGGCCGCGCGGCGCGGGGCTTCCTCTGCCTCTACAGAACCGAAAGGACACCTTCTCATGACCGATTCCAAACGCATCGTTGCCACCCGCCGTGCCCCCGCGCGCCACTGGGTGGGGGACGGTTTTCCCGTCCATGGCATGTTCGACTACAACGGCGCACAGGTGCCTGCGCGCAGCCCCTTCCTGCTGCTCGACTATGCGGCGCCCTGTGCCTTTGAGCCCCACACGGGCTACCGTCGCGGCGTGGGCCAGCACCCGCACAGGGGCTTCGAGACTGTGACTCTGGTGTACGACGGGGAGGTGGAGCACCGCGACTCGGCCGGGGGCGGAGGCGTCATCGGCAAGGGCGATGTGCAGTGGATGACGGCAGGGGCTGGATTGATGCACGAGGAATTCCATTCCGAGCGCTACAGCCGCACCGGAGGGCCGTTCGAGATGATTCAGCTCTGGGTCAATCTGCCTGCCCGCGACAAGATGACACCGCCGCGCTACCAGGCCATCACCGCCGACCGCATCCCCGAGGTGGCGCTGCCGGGCGGCGCGGGCACGATGCGCCTCGTGGCGGGCGAGTTCGCCGGGCAGCAGGGGCCGGCCCTCACCCATACCCCGATGCGGGTCTGGGACGTGACGCTCGCTGCCGGGGCTACCGTGTCCCTGCCGCAACCCGAGGGCTGGACGACGCTGCTGGTGGTGCGCAGCGGGGAGCTGGGCGTGCAGGGCCAGGCCACGCTCGAAGCCGCCGAGATGGCCACCCTCACCCCCGAGGGCACGGACGTGACGCTGCAGGCCCATGGGGATGCGGACGTGCATCTGCTGCTGCTCTCCGGCGAACCCATCGACGAGCCGGTGGTGGGCTATGGCCCCTTTGTGATGAACACGCGCGAGGAGATCGTGCAGGCGATCGACGACCTCCAGCAGGGACGCTTCGGCCGCATGGACGAATGACGGCCCGGTGCCCGGCACCGCAGCCGTCTTGAAATTGCGGGGACCTTCCCGATATGGAAGGTTCTGTCGCCGAAAGGCGGGGCGCATGGTGCGCCTCGCCTGTTTCCGTGACAGGACGAGGACCTCATGAAACGCATCATCCTGTTCCTGCTCACCAACGTGGCTGTGGTGGCCACGCTGGGCATCGTGACCAGCCTGCTGGGGGTCAACCGCTACCTCACGGCACAGGGCGTCAACTACGGCATGCTGCTGGCGTTTTCGTTCATCGTCGGCTTCACCGGCGCGATCATCTCGCTGCTGATGAGCAAGCCCATGGCCAAGGCCACCATGGGGCTGCACATGATCGACCAGCCCTCCAATGCCGACGAGGCCTGGATCGTCGAGACCGTGCGCCAGCTGGCTGACCGTGCCGGCATTGCCATGCCCGAAGTGGGGATCTACGAGGGCGAGGCCAACGCCTTTGCCACGGGCGCGTTCAAGAATTCGGCTCTGGTGGCGGTGTCCACGGGCCTGCTGCAGGGCATGACCAGGGAAGAAATCCAGGCCGTGCTCGGCCATGAAATCTCCCACGTGGCCAACGGCGACATGGTCACGCTCACGCTGGTTCAGGGGGTGGTGAACACCTTCGTAGTGTTCCTGAGCCGGGTGATCGGCTCGCTGGTCGACGGGGCCCTGCGCCGCAACAGCGACAGCGAGTCCGGGCCGGGCATTGCCTACACCATCACCACCATCGTGCTCGACATTCTGTTCGGATTTCTGGCTTCGATCATCGTGGCCTGGTTCAGCCGCCAGCGCGAGTTCCGGGCCGATGCCGGCTCGGCCCGTCTGCTGGGCAATCGCACCCCCATGATCCATGCACTGCAGCGCCTTGGTGGGATGCAGCCGGGCGAGCTGCCCAAGGGCATGCAGGCCTTCGGCATTGCCGGGGGGCTGGGCGAGCTGTTTGCCAGCCACCCGCCGCTGGAGGTGCGGATCGCGGCACTCCAGAAGCTGCAGGGATGAGCGGCAGGCGTGTGGAATGCCACAAGGCTCCTTGCGGGGCCTTGGTGATCGGGCAGCAGATACCGGGTCGGCCAGACCACCGGACAGCGAACAAGCCGCAGGGGCGCACAAGGCCCTGCGGCTTTTTTGTGGGGCCCCGTTGCCTGAGGTGGGCGGTGAGCGCTCAGGAAGGGAGCGTTTCGGCCGCGGGGGCGACGGAAGCGCTTGCCGTGACCGGCTGGGGCTGCGACCTGCGGGACGCCCGGGGTGCGCGGGAGCGGGCATGCGGCGCAGCCGGGGTCATGAGGGCCATCACTTCGGCCCAGTGCAGGATTTCGAGCCGGCCGTCGGGGTGCTCGGCCAGAGCGGTGAGGCTTTCCACCCAGTCGCCGTCGTTGGCGTAGAGCAGGCCATCCATGTCGCGCAGCTCGGCATGGTGGATGTGGCCGCAGACGACGCCATCGGCTCCGCGGCGGCGGGCTTCGCGTGCCACGGCATGCTCGAAGTCGCTCACGTAGCTCACGGCCCGCTTGACCTTGAGCTTGAGGTACTGGGACAGCGACCAGTAGGGCAGCCCGAGCCGCGCCCGCAGCGAGTTGAGGTGGCGGTTGAGGCGCAGGGTGAATTCGTACAGGCTGTCGCCGACATAGGCCAGCCAGCGGGCGCACTGGATCACGCCGTCGAACAGATCGCCGTGCGTGATCCACAGCCGGCGGCCATCGGCAGTGGTGTGCAGCCAGTCTTCGGCCACCTCGATGCCACCGAAGTTGTTGTTGCCGTAGGTGCGCGCGAATTCGTCGTGGTTGCCGGGGATGTAGATCACCCGGGTGCCCTTGCGGGCCTTGCGCAGCAGCTTCTGCACCACGTCGTTGTGGGTCTGCGGCCAGTGCCATGAGCGTCGCAGCTGCCAGCCGTCGATGATGTCGCCGACGAGGTACAGGGTTTCACTGTCGGTGTGGCGCAGGAAATGCAGCAGGGCATGGGCCTGGCAGTCCGGCAGGCCGAGGTGCACGTCCGAAATCCACAGGGTGCGAAAGCGTCGTACCGGCATGGCGTCTTCGGGAGACGAAGGCGCATGCGGGCGGGGAGCTGCATCGCCAGGGGCGCTGGGGTCCGGCATCGTCCGTGCCGCCACGGGGGCAGAGAGGAGGGCGCGTGCGGGGGCGAAGGAGGGGAAGGTGCATCCGGGCCGTGTCATGCAGGGGATGGTGGCAAGCTCCTGTGATGGTCGTGTGGCAGAACGATGAAACCGGCGTGACGTGGTGCCAGCGCCCAGGCCTGCCGCGGGGAAGGGCTCCGGCCCGAAATGCACACGGCCTGCCCCTGAAAGGGCCGGATCGGCGCTCCAGGAGCAGGCCGTGGCCCGCTTGCAGGGGAATGGGGAAGGGCAGGCCGCTGCGGTGGGCGGCCGGTGCGTCCTCAGGCGGGGAGGAAGCCGTCGATCGACAGGTAGCGCTCTCCCGTGTCGTAGTTGAAGCCCAGCACCCGTGCCTGGGCAGGCAGCTCGGGGAGCTTCTGGGCAATGGCGGCCAGGGTGGCGCCGCTGCTGATGCCCACGAGCAGGCCTTCCTGCGTGGCGGCCCGCCGGGCGTATTCCATGGCGCTCGGGCCATCGACCTGGATGGTGCCGTCGAGCAGGCTGACGTCGAGGTTGCGCGGGATGAACCCTGCGCCGATGCCCTGCAGCGGGTGGGGGCCGGGCTGGCCGCCGCTGATGACCGGGGACTGCGTGGGTTCCACGGCAAACACCTTGAGCTGCGGCCATGCCTGCTTGAGCACGCGGGCCACGCCCGTGAGGTGGCCGCCCGTACCCACGCCGGTGACGAGCGCATCGAGCCCCTCGGGGAAGTCGGCCAGGATTTCCTGGGCGGTGGTGCGGGAGTGAATCTCGGGGTTGGCAGGGTTGTCGAACTGCTGCGGAATCCACGCCCCCGGGGTCTGGGCAGCGAGCTCCTCGGCGCGGGCGATGGCGCCCTTCATGCCCTTTTCGCGCGGGGTGAGGTCGAACTGTGCGCCGTAGGCCAGCATCAGGCGGCGGCGTTCGATGCTCATGCTCTCGGGCATCACCAGAATGAGCCGATAGCCTTTGACTGCGGCCACCATGGCCAGCCCCACACCGGTGTTGCCGCTGGTGGGCTCGATGATGGTGGCGCCGGGCTTGAGCTGTCCGGCGGCCTCGGCGGCCTCGATCATGCTCAGGGCAATGCGGTCCTTGAGGCTGCCGGCGGGGTTGAAGCGTTCGGCCTTGATCCAGACCTCGCGCTCGGGGAACAGGCGCGAGAAACGGATGTGCGGCGTGCGGCCAATGGTGTCGAGTACGGATGCGGCTTTCATGGGATGTCCTTTCGGTAGGGGGCTGCCGGCCGGGCCCATCTGGGTGGCTTGTGCAGGTGGACATCATTCTGCAGGTTTTGTTATGACTAATCCTCATGAAGTTACACCACAGCAGCGACGCCATGTTGGCCATTCCCCTACTGTTTTCATGGGATTTGAAAGGCCCGTTTTTCCCCCTGCACGGCGGCGCGTGTCGTGCAGGGTGGCTTGAAGCCCGGCGAGGGTGCAGGGCACAATCGGCCCATGCACGATTCCGACCCTTCCAGCGCCGCACCTTCTCCTGCAGTCCCCACGTCGCAGGAGGGGGAGGGTTTCTCGCTTGCGGCCGATGCCGAGGCGCGTTCCCGCGACAAGGCCCGCGAGTTGCGCCGCATGAAGCGCATTGCCCTGGCCGCCCTGCTGGGGGCCGTGGCGCTGCTCGCACTCAGCCATGTGTTCCATCGCCAGGGCGTGTGGGGCTGGGTGGGGGCGTTTGCCGAGGCGGCCACCGTGGGCGCGCTGGCCGACTGGTTCGCGGTCGTGGCGCTGTTTCGGCATCCGCTGGGACTGCCGATCCCGCACACCGCCATCATTCCGCGCAACCAGCAGCGCATTGCCGACAATCTGGCGCAGTTCGTGCGCGACAAGTTTCTGGACAAGCGCGTGCTGCTGCCGCGCATCGAAGCATTCAACCCCGCACGCAAGCTCGGCGAGTTTCTGTCCGAGCCCGCCCGGGTGCAGACGCTCGCGGGCCAGCTCCGGCGCTGGGCGGCCCAGGCCGTGGAGGCGCTGGACGATCCGGCCGTGGAACGCGATCTCACGGCCGTGGTCAAGCGCCAGCTGCACGAGTGGAACGCCGCGCCCACCGCGGCCCATCTGGTGCAGCAGCTCACCGAGGGAGGGCATCACGAACGCGTGCTCGATGCCGCGCTGGCCCGCATCGGCGAGTGGGTGGGGTCTCCCGACATCCGCACGCTCATCGCCGACAAGATGATGGGCATGGCGCGGCGCGAGTACCCCCGCATGACCTGGTTCACCGACAAGCTCGACTACACCGAGGACATTGCCGACCGCCTGGCCGATCGGCTGGCCCAGGCGCTCATCGACGAGCTGCTCGACGTGCTGCACGACCCCACGCATCCGCTGCGCGTGCGCTACCGCGACGAGGTGGCCGGCATGGTAGCGCGGCTCGACACGGACGAGGATCTGCAGCGCAGGGTGCAGCAGCTCAAGACCCAGCTGCTCCTGCATCCGGCCTTGCAGAGCTATGTGCGGGAGCTGTGGGCGCGGTTTCGCCAGTGGCTGCACCGCGATCTCGACGATCCCGACTCCGCCATTGCGCGGCAGTTTGCCGTGCATGCCGCGCGGTTCGGGGAGCGGCTGCGGACCGATCCGGTCTGGCAGCAGGCTGCCAATGCACAGCTGCGCATCGCGGTGGAGCATCTGGCCGACCGGCTTCGCGACGTGGCGCCGGAGCACATCCGCCGAACCGTGCAGGAGTGGGATGCGCGCTACATGGTGCAGGAGATCGAACGCAGCGTGGGGCGTGACCTGCAGTTCATCCGGCTCAACGGGACGCTGGTCGGGGGGCTGGCCGGGCTGGCGCTGTATGCCTGCTTCCATCTGCTGCCTGCCCTGGCGGGAGGCTGAAGCCACAGCGGGCCCGATGGCAGGGACATGCTCCGGCCGGAATCGTCACCGGGGCAGGAAGGCGTGCCCCACGGCCAGCACGGCCAGTGCGCACGCCGCCGCCACCAGGTCATCCCACATGATGCCCCAGCCGCCGCGCCAGCCACCGCCCTTGAAGACCTGGTCGGCCCAGTGCACGGGCTGCGGCTTGACCGCGTCAAAGAACCGGAAGGATGCAAAGGCAGCCAGCTGCCAGAGCCAGGCAGCGCGGCTCCACGGTGCAGGCGCCCACACGATCTCCAGCACCCAGAGCATCAGCCAGAAGGCCGCCACCTCGTCCCAGACCACGCAGCCGGGGTCCGACATGCGCAGATCCCGCGCACTCACGGTGCATGCCCACCAGCCGACCGGAATGCTGACCACCACCAGCACACCGCCCCACACCGGCGACAGGCCGGCGGCCTGCAGCAGCACCCAGATGGCCCAGGCCCACAGCGTGCCTGCCGTGCCGGGGGCCTTGGGGCTCAGGCCGGAGCCGGCTCCCAGCCCCAGAAAATGCGCGGGATGGGCGAGGACGAAGGACCAGGTGGGGCGCCGAGGCGCACCGTCTGCGGCTGAAGGGGACGGGGAGTCTTGCATGGGGCGATTGTCGCAGAGCAGCGCACTGCCAGTGCGGCAGTGCGCGCACTGGGGCGTGCATCATCTGCGTGGGGAGGGTGGTGCAAAGTGGTCGAAGCCGTGTCCGGCCAGGGCGTGCGTGCGACCATGCAGGTCTGTCCAGCGCAGGCCCGGTGTGGCGTCGATGGTGCCGATGCAGGTGCATGCCACTCCGGCGGCTGCGGCGGCGGCCGCCACGTCGGCCTGTCGATGGGGGGGGGCGGTGAAGATCAGTTCGTAGTCATCGCCGCCTGCCAGGGCGAGCTGCAGCGCCCAGTCTGGATCGTGCGCCCGGGCGGCGGGACACGCAGCCGCCAGCAGCCCCCCGCCGTCCGGTCGGCAGGCCTGCAAAGTGGCTCCTGTGCCCGATGCCACCAGCAGGTGGCCGATATCGCCCTGCAGCCCGTCACTCAGATCCAGGCAGGCACTGGCCACGCCGCGCAGCGCCATGCCCAGCGCCACGCGGGGGAGGGGGCATTCCAGCCGGTCCCGCGTGGCAGCGAGGAGCGCCTGGCGCTGGGGCGCCTGCAGCCGGGCCATGCGGTCGGCATCGGCGGCCGGGAGAGGCTGGTGCCGCTGGGCCAGAAGCAGGTGCAGCGCCAGGCGGGCATCGCCGAGTCCGCCCCCGGCGGGGTGGCTGGCGTAGATCCGGTCGCCGGGCTGGGCCCCCCGGCGCAGCAGAGCGGCGCCCCGGGGCACTTCCCCGAGGACGGTGAGGCTCAGGGTGAGCGGGCCGCGCGTGGTGTCGCCGCCGAGCAGGTCGCAGGCGTGGGTATCCGCCAGGGTCAGGAGCCCCCGGGCAAAGCGGCCCAGCCAGTCGTCCTCGGCGGCAGGCAGGGCCAGCGCCAGACTGAAGGCGAGGGGACGGGCACCGCTGGCAGCCAGGTCACTCAGGTTGACTGCCAGTGCCTTGTGGCCCAGGCGCTCCGGCGCCACATCGTCAAAGAAATGCTGCCCGGCCACCAGCATGTCGGTGGAAAGGGCCAGGTCATGGCCCTCCCTCGGGCGCAGGAGTGCGCAGTCATCTCCGATGCCGAGCAGGGTGTGGTGCAGGGCATGGCCGGGCCGCGCGAAGTGGCGGGCAATGAGCGCGAACTCTCCGGTGCCGGTGCTGGCCAGGGGCACGGCAGATGCATCGGGCAGGGGGGGCGGAGACAGCAGAGTGCTCATGCCGCATCATCCGGCGGTGGAGCGGACCTGCGCGTGCGGGGCGGGAACATGAACGTGAGCGGGGCCTGCCGCATCCGGTAGAACAGCGCCGAACGAATGCGTCTGCGGTCGAGTCGAGGCACGTCATGGGCGGTCAGCGCCGTGCGGAACGCCAGGTAAAAGCTCACCCCCACATTGATCGGCCCCACCAGCGCTACGCCTGCCACTGCCAGCCAGAAGTCGGTGCGATGCACCACCTGCAGGCCCAGCGACTCGATGGCCGCCGCCAGCTGCCCGGCTGCGATGGTCACGTGGCGCACTTCGAGCTCCAGCCCGAAGAACAGCGCCACCGCCGGCACCAGCCCCAGCAGCAGACCCAGCGAGATGTTGGCTGCCAGCCCCGAGATGTTCCGTCGCCACCAGGCGGCCCAGCGCAGGGCGCGCGCCGGCCCCAGCCGGGCAATCGAGCGAGGATGGTAGGCAATGGACGAGTCCAGCCGGTGGAACACGAACCAGTTCTCTGCCCAGCCCGCGATGATGCTGGAGGCAAACAGCATCACCCCGGTCGCGGCCGCGAACAGCGTGGTCGGCCCCAGCACGCTCAGGCTGTGCAGGGTCTTTTCCGCATAGGCCGGGGCGATCATGCTGTGCCCCAGCACGTGGCGCAGGGCGGCCGACAGCAGCAGCACGGTCGGCATGACGGCCACCAGGTTGCCGATCACGGCCGCCACCTGGCTGCGGATGAGGTGCGCTACCTCGTCGACGAATCCATCGACCGCATTGGGCCGGCCCATGTCCTTGAGCCGTGCCGCCATGGCCGGCGCCGTGACGGCCGGCTGCTTGGTGGCCACGGTCCAGTGCAGGAGCTGGATGAGCACGAACACTACCGCGTAGTTGAGACCCGCCGCCAGCCCGCTCCAGAAGATCGACAGCGCCAGGGCCGTGAGCACGAACTTGGTCCACACCGCAAAGCCCATCGCGAAGCCGCCGCCGAGTGCGTGGCCGAACAGCACACGCCAGTCGTGCGTGTTGCGGGTGATGTAGGCCTCGCCGCTTTCCGCATGGCGCTCGGCGATCTTGGAGGCCACGAGGTGGGCATTGTGGTGCCAGAGCTTGCGCACACTGCGCCGCTCGCGGCCGATGACCACCAGCTTGGCCAGCAGCCGCACGTTGGCATGGTCGGGTTCCTCGCTCAGCAGGCAGTCGAGCAGGTCGTGCACCCGCTGCACCCGGTCCCTGAACTGGCGCAGCATGAACACGATGCCCACCGACACGCCATGCTTGTCGAGGTGGCCATACACCGTACTCATGGCCGCGCGGCAGGCCAGCAGCTGCTGGCGCAGGGCCTGCGCGGCATCCTGCGTGAGCCTGGGTTCGCGGCCGTGGAGCCGGATCGTGCGGCTGAAGCGTGCGCGCACTTCCGGCAGGCGGTGAAAGGCCTCCAGAGTCTGCCCGTCGTGCGTCATGCGCACCCGGATATCGTTGGCGAACCCGATCGCCGTGATCTGGCTCACCGTGTACGTGATGGCTTCCAGGAGCTTGCCCTGCCAGTAGCTCAGCACGCCGTAGGGCCTGGAGGACGGTGCAGCCGAAGCAGGAGGAACTGCCTGCACCGGCGCATCGCCTGCAGGCGGGTCCGCCGGCAGCGAAAACAGCAGCGTGTCGAGCTGGTCGAGCAGGCCCGGGTCGAGCGCCCGTAGCCACTGGGCATCGAAGCCGTGGGGCAGCAGCAGCTCGAAGAGCTCGGACAGATCGGTCGTCTCCGGCGTCACCGGCATGAACTTGCGCGAGATGCGGTGCCGCAGCTCGCTCAGAAAGGCCGTGCGCGGCGCAAAGCCAAAATCCGCCAGCAGGGGCGTGACATCCACTTCGGAGAGAAAGCGCAGCCACCACGCCCGCCAGCGCGGCAGCCAGTCGGGCTGGCGCTGCGCCGCAGCCACGATCTGGCGCACATGGCCGACGGCGGTCTGCACGTCGCGGCCCTCGCCCCGGATCCAGGCCAGCAGGTCATACAGCCAGAGGTGGCGATGCACCATGTCCGCCTGCGGATCCAGGGCATCGAGCAGGCGCTGCAGATCGGGAGGAGTGTCGGTGTGCTTCATGGGCGACTAGGCGGTGATCTGCGGGAGGGACGGTGTTCAGTGCAGCGTATGGGGCGCACGCACATGCACGCCGGCCACCAGCACGAAGGGAGTGATCGGGGCATCGAAGCGGGTGCCATCCTCGGCCACGCAGAACAGACTCCCCTGCATGCGCCCCTCGGGCGTAGGCAGGGGCGTGCCGCTGGTGTAGTCGAAGCTCTCGCCCGGCTCCAGGAGCGGCTGGTGCCCGACCACGGCCAGACCCTGCACCTCCTGCACATGCCCCGTGCCATCGGTGATGATCCAGTGCCTGGCAATGACCTGTGCCGCCATCTGGCCCGTGTTGGTGATCGTCACATGGTAGGCAAACAGAAAGCGGCCCTCGTCCGGCGCCGATTCGGAAGGCAGATACTCGGGCTCCACACGGATCGTCATCTGGTACGCCGCAGGGTCTGCGGAAAGAGGGGCATCGGTGGACATGGTGAGAACTGCTTCGAGGTAAAAGAAAGAAGGAAAAGGAGGGCGGTCGGGCTTGGTGCGCCACCCGTCCGAGGGTTCGGAGGCTCTGCGACAATACCGGCATGACGACCTTCCGCATTGCCCCCTCCATCCTCTCGGCCGACTTTGCACGCCTCGGCGAGGAAGTCCGCGACGTCATCGCCGCCGGTGCCGACTGGATCCATTTTGACGTGATGGACAACCATTATGTCCCCAACCTCACTTTTGGCCCCATGGTCCTGCAGGCCATCCAGCCGCATGCCTGTCGCCCCGACGGCAGCCGCGTTCCGCTCGACGTGCACATGATGGTGCAGCCCGTCGACGCGCTCGCCCAGGCCTTCGCCCAGGCCGGAGCCGACCTCATCAGCTTCCACCCCGACGCCACCCCGCACGCCCATCGCAGCGTGCAGGCCATCAAGGCCGCCGGGTGCCAGGCCGGAGTGGTGTTCAATCCCTCCGCCCCTCTCGATGTGCTCGACTGGCTCATCGACGACATCGACCTCATCCTCATCATGAGCGTCAACCCCGGCTTCGGGGGGCAGAGCTTCATCGACAGCGCCCTGCGCAAGATCGAGGCCGCGCGCCGCCGCATCGACGCCTCCGGGCGCGACATCCGCCTGGAAGTCGATGGCGGCATCAAGGTCGACAACATCCGCCGTGTGGCCGACGCCGGAGCCGACACCTTCGTGGCCGGCAGTGCCATCTTCGGCAAGCCCGACTACGCCGGCGTCATCCGCGCCATGCGCGAGGCCCTGGCATGAACGCGCCCCGCACGGGCATCTCCCTGCGCTGGCCGGGAGCCGAACGGCCGCTCGTGGTGCACGGGCTCATGATCGACCTCGACGGCACCCTGGCCAACACCCTGGGCGACTTCGACGCGGCCCTCAACGCCATGCTGCGCGATCTGGCCCTGCCGGCCATCGATGCGGACACCATCTCCCGCCTCGTCGGCAAGGGCAGCGAAAAGCTCGTGCGCAGCGTGCTCGTGTCGGTGGGCGCGGCACCGGCGCCCGACGCCCTCGATCCCGCCCTGTTCCAGCAGGCGTATGTCATCTACCAGCGCCACTACGCCGGCATCAACGGCCAGCACAGCGTGGCCTACCCCGGCGTGGCCGAAGGGCTCGCCGCCCTGTCCGCCACCGGCGTGCCCATGGCCTGCCTCACCAACAAGCCCCGAGCCCACGCCGAAACCCTGCTTGCCACCCTGGGCCTTACCCGGCACTTCTCGCAGGTGTTCGGCGGCGACTGCTTCGCCCGCAAGAAACCTGACCCGCTTCCGCTCATCGAGACCGCCCGTGCCCTCGGCGTGGCGCCCCAGGATGCCCTCATGCTCGGCGACTCCTCCAACGATTCCCAGGCCGCCCACGCAGCCGGCTCGCCCGTCCTGCTCGTCGAATACGGCTACAACCACGGCCATTCCATCCACGAGGTGCCGGCGCTCGGCTACCTGCGCAGCCTGGCCGACCTGCAGGTCGACACGGTCCGCGCATGACCAGCGGCCTCCCGCACGGCCATGCCCCGTACCCCCGGCAGTCTGGCGGGTGCGGGGCGCGGCAGCGTCATCCTTCTTCCAGTAATCTTCCATGACCCGAATCTGCATCATCGGTGCGGGCGCCATTGGCGGCTACCTCGGCACCCGGCTGGCCCTCACTGGCCGCGCCACCGTCTCGGCCGTGGCCCGCGGTGCCACGCTCGACGCCCTGCGCCATCACGGCTGGCGGCTTCGACTCGGTGGTGACACCCTCCAGGCCCCCGCCATCGCCAGTGACGATCCCGCCACCCTCGGCCCACAGGATCTGGTCATCCTGGCCGTCAAGGGCCCCGCGCTCGCACACATCGCCCGCCAGATGGCGCCGCTGCTGCATGCTTCCACCGTGATCCTGCCCGCCATGAACGGAGTGCCATGGTGGTTCGCACAAGGCGTTCCCGGCCTGCCCGACAGCCCCCTCGACAGCGTCGATCCCGGGGGTGTCATCTCCCGTGCCATTCCGCTGCGCCAGGTGGTGGGGGCCGTGCTCCACATGGGGGTGGCGGTGCTGGAGCCCGGTCTCGCGTGGCATCGCATGGGGCATGGCATCATCCTCGGCGAGCCGGGTGGGGGCTCCTCCGTGCGCCTGACGCATGTGGCCGGTCTGCTGCAGGCTGCCGGCATGGACGTCACCCTGTCCAACCATGTCCGCCGCGACATCTGGTACAAGCTCTGGGGCAACCTCACCATGAACCCCGTCTCGGCCCTGACCGGTGCCACCGTCGACCGCATCCTCGCCGACCCGCTGGTGCGCCATTTCTGCTCCGTCGCCATGGAAGAGGCCGCCCGCATCGGGCAGCGCATCGACTGTCCCATCGACCAGCCGCCCGAGGAGCGCCATGCCCTCACCGCCCGGCTGGGCGCCTTCAAGACCTCCATGCTCCAGGACGCCGAAGCCGGCCGCATGCTCGAACTCGACAGCATCGTCGGAGCCGTGCGCGAGCTGGGCCAGCGCCTTGGCGAGCCCACTCCGGCCATCGATGCGCTGCTGGGGCTCACCCGCCTGTTCGGACGTGTGCACGGCCTGTACCCAGAGCCCCACGTCGCCCCCGAGCACCTCACCTGACATTCCCCGTTTTTTGCTACACTGACCCGCATATGTTCGTTCACCGCATCATCCTCACAGGTTGCAGCGACCGGGGAGCCTGGCCCTGGCGATCCTTGGCAGCCCTCTCCCGGCTCCCCGCCTGAAGCGGAGCCGGTATCTTGGCGTGCGGCCAGTGCCTGTCGGCGGCCCGCGCTTCTGGATGACAATCACGCCTTGCCCCGCATCTGTCCGGCAGGGCGTCTGAGGTGATTTCCATGATGACCGAACTCGAATTCAACAGCCTGGCGGCCCAGGGCTATAACCGCATCCCCCTGATGCAGGAAGCCTTCGCCGATCTCGAAACCCCCCTGTCCCTCTACCTCAAGCTGGCCTATGTCGAATACGGCGGCGCGCGCAGCTTTCTGCTCGAATCCGTCGTCGGCGGCGAGCGCTTCGGACGCTACAGCTTCATCGGCCTGCCGGCGCACACTTTCCTGCGAGCCACGGGGTTCGGCAACGAGGCCCGCACCGAGGTCGTCACCGACGGCCGGGTCGTCGAGGTCGACCACGGCAATCCGCTCGACTTCATCGCACGCTACCAGTCCCGCTTCAAGGTCGCCGTCACCCCCGGCATGCCCCGCTTCTGCGGGGGGCTGGCCGGCTATTTCGGCTATGACGCCGTGCGCTACATCGAGAAGAAGCTCGCCTCCACCTGCCCGCCCGATGAAATCGGTACGCCCGACATCCTGCTGCTGCAGTGCGAGGAAGTCGCCGTCATCGACAACCTCTCCGGCAAGCTCTACCTGCTCGTCTATGCCGATCCCTCCCGGCCCGAAGCCTACGCGCAGGCGCAGCACCGCCTGCGCGAGCTGCGCGAGCGGCTCTCCCAGCCGGCCCTGCCGCCGGCTGCCGGGCGGTTCCAGTCCGAGCCGGTCGAGCGCCACTTTGCCAAGGCCGACTATCTGGCCGCCGTGCAGCGCGCCAAGGACCTGATCGCTGCGGGCGACTTCATGCAGGTGCAGGTAGGCCAGCGCATGGAAAAGCGCTTTGCCGCCCATCCGCTCAATCTCTACCGTGCCCTGCGCTCGCTCAACCCGAGCCCCTACATGTACTACTACCACTTCGGAGATTTCCAGGTGGTCGGGTCGTCGCCCGAAATTCTCGTGCGACACGAGCAGGACACCTCCGGCGAGCAGACCATCACCATCCGTCCGCTGGCTGGCACCCGTCCGCGCGGAGCCACGCCCGAGGCCGACCGTGCCGCCGAGCAGGAGCTCATCCACGATCCCAAGGAGCGTGCCGAGCACGTCATGCTCATCGACCTTGCCCGCAACGACATCGGTCGCATCGCCAAGACCGGTTCGGTCCAGGTCACCGAGGCCTTCGTGGTCGAGCGCTACAGCCACGTCATGCACATCGTCAGCAACGTGCAGGGCACACTGCAGGACGGCATGACCAGCATGGACGTATTCAAGGCCACTTTCCCCGCCGGCACCCTCACCGGGGCGCCCAAGGTGCATGCCATGGAGCTCATCGACCAGCTCGAACCCGTCAAGCGCGGCATCTACGGCGGTGCCTGCGGCTATCTCAGCTACGCCGGCGACATGGATCTCGCCATCGCCATCCGCACCGCGGTGGTCAAGGACGGCATGCTCTACGTGCAGGCTGCGGCCGGCGTCGTGGCCGACAGCATCCCCGAGATGGAATGGAAGGAAACCGAACACAAGGCCCGCGCGCTCCTGCGCGCCGCCGAACTGGTAGAGGAGGGCCTGCAATGAGCGCCACCAAGCTCCTGATGATCGACAACTACGACAGCTTCACCTACAACATCGTCCAGTATTTCGGCGAGCTTGGGGCCCATGTCGCAGTGCATCGCAACGACGAAATCAGCCTCGAACAACTCGACGACCTGTTCCGGCAGGGCGCCTTCGACCATCTCTGCATCTCGCCCGGCCCCTGCTCGCCCAACGAGGCCGGCGTGTCCGTGGCGGCCATTCGCCACTTTGCGGGCAAGCTGCCCATCCTCGGCGTCTGCCTGGGCCATCAGGCCATCGGTGCGGCCTTCGGGGGGCGCATCGTGCGGGCGCGCGAGCTCATGCACGGCAAGACCAGCGTCATCACCACCACCCAGACCGGCGTCTTCCGCGACCTGCCCCGGCAGTTCACCGTCAACCGCTACCACTCGCTGGCCATCGAGCGCGCCACCCTGCCGCCCGAGCTCGAAGTCACCGCCTGGACCGACGATGGCGAGATCATGGGCGTGCGTCACCGCACCCTGCCCATCGAGGGCGTGCAGTTCCACCCCGAGAGCATCCTGACCGAACACGGCCACGCCATGCTGCGCAACTTCCTGCAGACACCGGCATCTCCCGCATCAGAGGCCTGACATGCCCGACACCAGCCACCTGCTCATGTTCATGCTGGCCGGCCTGCTGCTCAATCTCACACCGGGCCCCGATGTGTTCTACATCATGGGACACAGCATGCGTGCCGGGCGCAGAGCCGGGCTGGTCGCCAGCGCAGGCGTCCTGACCGGCTGCCTGGTGCATGTGCTGCTCGCTGCAGCCGGGCTCAGTGCCCTGGTGGCCGCATCCCCTCTCGTGTTCTCCGTGCTCAAGGGGCTCGGCGCTGCCTATCTGGTCTACATCGGAGTGGGCATGCTGCGCACTCTCTGGCATCCCCTGCCCGAAGATGAGGCAGGGCAGGGCGCTGCATGGTCTTCGGGAAATCGCGTGTCGCTCTCGCGCATCTACCGGCAGGGATTCCTGTCCGACGTACTCAATCCCAAGACCGCCCTGTTTTTCCTTGCCTTCCTGCCGCAGTTCGTCACGCCCGGGACAGCCCATCCCGGCCTGGCCCTGCTGCTGCTCGGACTGCTCTTCACCTTCAACAGCGCCATTTTCTGTGCTCTCTGGGCCGTACTCACCGCGCGGCTCGGTGCCACGCGCACCCTGCGGCGCGCCATGCACTGGTTCGAGGGGCTGGCCGGTGCCGTCATCATTCTTTTTGGCCTGCGCGTGGCCTTCGCCGATGCGCCCGCCACCCATTGACTCTTTCCCGGAACGCTTCCCATGGAACCCGTACACATCACTCCCCAGCAGGCGCTCCAGCGCGTCATCGAACACCGCGAGATCTTCCATGACGAGATGCTGAGCCTCATGCGCCAGATCATGGCGGGCGAAGTGTCCCCCGTCATGACCGCCGCCCTCATCACCGGCCTGAGGGTCAAGAAGGAAACCATCGACGAAATCTCCGCTGCAGCCCGGGTCATGCGCGAGTTCTCCACCAAGGTCCACATCGCCGACACCACCCACCTGGTCGACATCGTGGGCACCGGGGGCGACGGAGCCCAGACCTTCAACATCAGCACCTGCGCCATGTTCGTGGTGGCCGCAGCGGGAGCCAAGGTCAGCAAGCACGGCGGCCGCAGCGTCAGCAGCAAGAGCGGCAGTGCCGACGTCATCGAGAGCCTGGGCGGCAGCCTGAACCTGTCGCCCGCCGCCATTGCGCGCAGCGTCGAGGAGTGCGGCATCGGCTTCATGTTCGCTCCCAACCATCACCCCGCCATGAAGAACGTCGCGGCCGTGCGGCGGGAGCTGGGCGTCAAGACCATCTTCAACATCCTCGGCCCACTCACCAATCCTGCCAGTGCCCCCAACATCCTCATGGGCGTCTTCCACGAGGATCTCGTCGGCATCCAGGTGCGTGTCCTGCAGGAGCTGGGTGCCGATCACGCCATCGTCGTCTATGGGCGTGACGGTCTCGACGAGGTCAGTCTCGGTGCCTCCACCCTGGTCGGTGAACTGCACCACGGCGTCATCTCCGAATACCAGATTCACCCCGAGGATTTCGGCCTGCGCATGGCCAGTGTGCGCCATCTGCGGGTGCGCACCCCCGAGGAATCGCGTGAAATGCTCCTGGGTGTGCTCGACGGCCAGCCCGGTCCCGCTCGCGACACCGTCATCCTCAACGCCGGTGTGGCCCTGTATGCCGCCAACGTGGCCGAGGACATCGGCGCCGGCATTGCACTGGCGCGGCAGGCCCTCGACAGCGGTGCTGCCCGGGCCCGGCTCGACCGTTTCGTCGCCGTCAGCCAGCAGCTCGGAGCGGCCTGACCATGCCCGCCTGGATGAGCGGAGACGGTGCCTGGATCGCCTTCGGCGTCACGGCAGTGACCCTCGTCATGGCCGTCGTCATGCATCGCGTCATCGTTCGGGTGCTCAAGTCACCCCCGCCCCCCGACACAGAGGAATGAATCCCACCATGTCCACCATCGACATCCTGCAGAAAATCGTCGCCGTCAAGGAACAGGAAGTGGCTGCGGCCCAGAAGCGCATCCCGCTCCAGGCTATGCGCGCGGACGCCGAAAGCCGTGTCCTGACGCGCGACTTCGCCGGAGCCATCCGTGCCAGGCTGGCGCAAGGACAGTCCGCCGTCATCGCCGAAATCAAGAAGGCCAGCCCCTCCAAGGGCGTGATTTGCCCCGATTTCTTCCCCTCCGACATCGCGCAAAGCTACGCCGAAGGCGACGGCACCATTTCCGCTGCCTGTCTGTCGGTCCTCACCGATCGTCAGTTCTTTCAGGGCATGCCGGACTACCTCAAGCAGGCCCGCGCCAGCTGTGACCTGCCCGTGCTGCGCAAGGATTTCATGATCGACCCCTACCAGATCTACGAATCCCGCAGCATGGGGGCCGATTGCATCCTGCTCATCGCCGCCTGTCTCGACGATGCCCGCATGCACGACTTTGCACAGATCGCCCATGCCCTCGACATGGCCACGCTGTTCGAGGTCCATGACCGCGAGGAGCTCCAGCGTGCGCTCCGTGTCATCGCCGACACCCGCCTGCGCAGCCACACCCTGCTGGGTGTCAACAACCGCAATCTGCGCACCTTCGAGGTGCGCATCGCCAACACCCTCGACATGCTGCCGGACATTCCGCAAGACCAGCTTTTCGTGACCGAGAGTGGCATCCTCACGCAGGAGGACGTACACACCATGCGCGCTGCCGGCGTCGACGCCTACCTGGTCGGCGAGGCCTTCATGCGTGCCCCCGAGCCAGGCAGGGCGCTTGCCATGCTGTTTGCCTGACGCCACATCCATTCGCCCGGAAGCTCGCATGCACAGGATTTTTCGGGCAGCTTCGAAAAACGGCAAAAACATGGCATAATTCAAATCTTGCTACGGAGAGGTGGCCGAGTGGTTAATGGCAGCAGACTGTAAATCTGCCGGTTTATACCTACGCTGGTTCGAATCCAGCCCTCTCCACCAGCTTACCTGAGCAGAGCTGCGGCGCTGCCGCGGTCCGGGTTCTTCGAACTCTGCCGTGTGCGGGAGTAGTTCAATGGTAGAACCTTAGCCTTCCAAGCTAATGACGCGGGTTCGATTCCCGTCTCCCGCTCCAGTTTGGGTTGTTCAGGTGGTTGTACAGATTTTGCCCATGTGGCTCAGTGGTAGAGCACTCCCTTGGTAAGGGAGAGGTCGCGGGTCCGATTCCCGCCATGGGCACCATTCATGGCCGTTCGAACCATGAGAGTGGTTTTGGCTGCCGTGGTTAGTAGTCTTTCACCCCTCATCGTTTTTCGGAGTCAAGCATGGCCAAGGAAAAATTCGAACGGACCAAGCCGCACGTGAACGTCGGCACCATCGGTCACGTGGACCACGGTAAAACCACCCTGACCGCAGCCATTGCCACCGTGCTGTCTGCCAAGTTCGGCGGTGAAGCCAAGAAGTACGACGAAATCGACGC
>NZ_JAYRLV010000011.1:0-73173 GCF_041912815.1 Allobrachymonas sp.
CGCGTCGCAGATCAAGAACTTGCTTGAGGCGCTGCGCCCCAGTCTCTTGCGGGCCGCGCCAACCTGATTTTTTTAATGCCTGCTCGAGCAGGCTCACCCCATCCCTGTCCACCTCGCTCCACTTGGCAAAGTACGAATGCACCGTACGCCACTTGGGAAAGTCACTGGGCAGCGCTCGCCACTGGCAGCCCGTGCGCAGCAGGTACAGCACAGCGCAAAACACCTCGTACAGATCCACCGTCCTGGGCTTGGTCTTGCGACGGGCAGTTTCCAGCAAGGGCAGGATGTGGGCAAACTGGGCGCGGCTGATGTCGCTGGGGTAGGTCTTGGTGCGCATCCATCGATTCTCTCTGAATCTGCTATCGGATCGTGAACACGTTCTTAGCCTCGTCCTATCGTGAGACCGGCGCGGGGCATCCGGCCAGCCGGTGGGCATCTGCCGGAGTGAGCTGCCACAGCCGGCGGTGGTCGCGGTCCGAGGCGGGGGCCTGCCACACGAGCGGAGCATGGGCCAGCAGCGGCAGAGTGCGTTCCACATCGACACTGCCCCAGAGCCACAGGGTGTGGGTCAGTGTGGGGCTGCACAGGCGCTGGCGGAACTGCGTGAAGGTGAGCAGGTTGTCTTGCCGGACGGCGGGATCGAACTCCCCGGCATCCCATAGCTCCTTGCGCCAGGTGTCGCCCCACATGGCTTCGGGGTCGTCCCATACGCTGACGATCCAGGAGGGGGTGGGCTTGGCCAGATGGAACTGCAGGTCGGAGGCCAGGCTGTCGAGCATGACCACCTGATCGCCCGGCTGCAGGCGCGGGGCGAGCCAGCGTGCGGCAGCAGCGGCAGGCTGCGGGCGCATGAGCGTGATGGCGATCACCGTGGCCAGGCACAGCGCCACTGCGCCCAGCACCGTGGCACCGACCAGCCGCGGGGAGGGGCTGCAGGCATTCGCTGCCATCTGCTCGGCTGAGGCTGAAGAACTGCGGGGCTGTTCGCTCGAGATGCCCATCCCGATGCGCACCACCAGGAAGGCCCAGGCCGGCAGCACGGGCAGGATGTAGCCCACCAGCTTGGATTCGGGCATGGAGAAGAAAAGAAGAATGAGCAGCAGCCAGACCACGGCCAGGCGGTCGAGGCCGGCGGCGCTGTCGGGCGGGACGGGGCGGCCCCAGGCTCCCATAGCCGGCAGACTGCGTGCCGCCGGGCCGGAGGACCGGCGCCAGAGCGGGCGCAGGAACCAGAGGGTCCAGGGCAGGCACATGAGGATCAGCGTGGCGGGATAGAACCAGGCCGGGTGGGCATTGTTGAAGCCGCCTGCGGCAAAGCGCTGGAACTGCTGGTAGACGAAGAAATAGTGAAAGAAGCCCGGAAAGCGCTGTTCCATGGCTCCATACCATGGCAGCACCACGACCGCAAAGAGCCCCATGCCCACGGGCGAAAGCAGTCGCAGGATATCGGCTCCGCGCCGCTGCCAGGCCAGCCACACCAGCAGCACCCCGCCGGGCAGCACAATGCCGATCAGGCCCTTGGCCAGCACGCCCAGTCCGGCCAGTCCGTAGGCGATCCAGACCCAGCGGCGGAACGGGCGCTGCCGTTGCGCCTGCAGCACGGCATGGGCGCCCGCCAGAATGGTGACGCTGATGAGCGCGCCGACCAGCATGTCCAGATTCAGGTATTGCCCACCCCCGAACAGCAGCGGCATGGTGGCGAGCACGAGCAGGGTCCGGCCGGCAATGCGCGGGCCGGCATGGCTGCGCAGGAAAAGGTAGGTGCCCATGCTCATGGTCCAGGCGGCCAGGGCAGCGGGCAAGCGGGCGACCCAGGGTGCCGCCCCCAGCAGCTGCATGGCTCCGGCAGCAAGCCAGTAGTACAGCGGAGGCTTGTGAAAGAAGGGCATGCCGTCGAGGCGTGGGGTGATCCAGTCCCCGCTGAGCAGCATGTGCAGGGCCACGCTGCCGTAGCGCCCTTCGTCCGGCATGGCGAGGGGGCGTATCCCAATGGTGGCCAGCAGCCACAGCGCCAGCAGCACGCCCGGCACAAGAAAGGGATGGCGCGCGCAGCGGGCGCGCCAAGGGCACAGGGAGAGGGAGGGCATGGGCCTGAGGGAGTGGGGTAAGGCGGAAAGACCGTAGGGCACCGAGCAGACGGTGCCGCCGCCAGCGGGCTTCGATGTACCACGCCAACAGCCGAACTGGAGCCGCAGAGCGGTTGCGCATGCTACAGGAAAAACGTGACGCCTAGATGACATTTGCGTGACGCGAATATGTCATCCGGGTGTCGTGCGGCATGACCTGCCTCCGGAGGGGATGCTGGGGGATGGGGGCTTTGCACAACCGCGCCCATCTGGCCGACAATGGGCGGCCTGTGTTTCGCCCCCGGTGGGCGCCGATGGATACCCCCATGCCCCTGCATACCGACAGTCTTTCCACCCTGGATTCCGAACCGGCACCGCGCATGGTGTCGGCTGCCCCCGTGTCGACGGGCGAGGAGGTGCTTGAACGCGCCCTGCGTCCGCGCCTGCTCGATGAATATGTGGGGCAGCACAAGGTGCGCGAGCAGCTCGAGATCTTCATCGGTGCGGCCCGCAAGCGGGGCGAGGCGCTCGACCATGTGCTGCTGTTCGGTCCGCCGGGGCTGGGCAAGACCACGCTGTCGCACATCATTGCGCATGAGCTGGGCGTGAACCTGCGTCAGACGAGTGGCCCCGTGCTCGAAAAGCCCAAGGACCTGGCAGCCCTGCTCACGAACCTCGAGCCCAACGATGTGCTGTTCATCGACGAGATCCACCGACTGAGTCCGGTGGTCGAAGAAATCCTCTACCCGGCGCTGGAGGACTACCAGATCGACATCATGATCGGCGAGGGCCCGGCGGCCCGCTCGATCAAGCTCGACCTGCAGCCCTTTACCCTGGTCGGAGCCACCACGCGCGCGGGCATGCTCACCAATCCGCTGCGGGACCGCTTCGGAATCGTGTCGCGGCTGGAGTTCTACACGCCGGAGGAACTGGCCGCCATCGTCACCCGCAGTGCGCGTCTCATGGAGGCGCCCATCGACGCCGAAGGCGCCTTCGAGATCGCGCGCCGCAGCCGCGGCACCCCGCGCATTGCCAACCGCCTGCTGCGTCGGGTGCGCGACTATGCCGATGTGAAGGGCACCGGGCGCATCACGCTGGACATGGCCCGCAGGGCACTGGCCATGCTCGATGTCGATCCCCAGGGCTTCGACCTGATGGACCGCAAGCTGCTGGAGGCCGTGGTGCACCGTTTCGATGGCGGGCCGGTGGGACTCGACAACATTGCGGCAAGCATCGGGGAGGAGCCCGGCACCATCGAGGATGTGATCGAGCCCTACCTGATCCAGCAGGGCTTCCTGCAGCGCACCCCGCGCGGACGGATCGCCACATCGGCCGCCTACCGGCACCTGGGCGTGCTCCAGCCCGAAGGGGCGCAGCCGGGAGGGCTGTTCTGAGTGCGCCGCCCAGTGAGGGGATGTCGTCTGGGGGGGCAAAGAGGGTTTCTGGCCTTGTGGAGCGGCTGGTTTGATGCATAAAAGATGATTCAAATCATGGGGTTGCTCCGCTCGGCTGGCGTTGCGTTGCGGAAACATCTCTCCTTGAGATGACGCAAAGTGAGGGGGATTTCACAGGAAGAAACCATGATGGGAACGGTTCGCACCGGGAGCGGATGCACTGCACTTCTACAATGTCATGACCGCCAGTTTTAAGGAAGGACATGTACATGCATGCAGCTTCTCATGCTGGCAAGGGCTCCCCGTCGGGACATTCTGTCTGCGATGCGTCATGAGGGGCAGGCCCTGGGAATGGCAGCTCCGATGCAGGTGCCATGTCGGTGGGCAATGGTTGCAAGGAGGGAAGACAGGGCATGATGGGGCTGTCGTCCGGATTCTGGGAAGTGCTGCGCGGTGCCCTGATGGGCATCGTGGTGCTGCTCGCCTTCTATACCGCGCGCCATGTCATGTTTTCCCTGCAGCGGCTGTTCGGGAGGCAGCGCGGGCTGTATGCGCCCGTGGCGCTCGGGCCCTGGCCCCGGGTGACGGTGTTCATTGCAGCGCACAACGAGGAGGAGGTGATTGCCGACTGCCTCGAATCGCTGCTCGCGGTGGACTATCCGCACGAACTGCTGACGCTCATGCCGGTCAATGACCGCTCCAGCGACGGAACCTACGACATCATCGAGTCCTATGTGCGCCGCTATCCCGGGCGCATCCGGCCCTTTCACCGCAAGGACGGCAAGCCGGGCAAGGCGGCAGCCCTCAAGGACGCCACGCAGATCGTGCGCGACCACGGGCTCGGGGACATCATTGTGGTCTTCGATGCCGATTACACCCCCAGCCGCAGTCTGCTCAAGCAGATTCTGGCGCCATTCTTCGATCCGGAGGTGGGCTGCGTGATGGGGCGCGTGGTGCCGCAGAACGCGGGGGTCAATCTGCTCACGCGCATTCTCGACCTCGAACGTTCGGGCGGCTACCAGGTCGACCAGCAGGCGCGGGAGAACATTGTGGGCGTGCCCCAGTATGGCGGCACCGTGGGCGGTATCCGGCTGCGTGCGCTGGCCGATGCCGGAGGCTGGCACGACGACGTGCTGGCCGAGGACACGGATCTGACCTTCCGGCTGCTGCGCACCGGCTGGCGCACGGTCTACATCAACCATGCCGAGTGCTACGAGGAAGTGCCCCAGAGCTGGGCGGTGCGGGCCCGCCAGATCGGCCGCTGGGCCAAGGGGCACAACCAGGCACTCGCCCGTCACGGCTGGCGCGTGCTGCGCCAGCGCACCATGCCCTTTGTGACGCGGATCGACGCCACGGCGCTGCTGGGCGTCTACATCATGGCCCCCATCCAGATGCTGGGATGGATGCTGGCCCTGCTGATGTTCTATGGGGAGCAGGGGGCGAATGTGCTGGCATATCTGTCGCTTGCCACGGTGATGGTGTTTTCGTGCTTCGGCAACTTTGCTGCGTTCTTCGAGGTGGCAGCGGCCGTGCATCTGGATGGACACCGGGGGCGGCTGCGGCTGTTGCCCCTGCTGGGCGAGGGCTTTCTGGTGAGCGTGGTCAGCATCACCAAGGCGACGCTCGACCTGATGGTGCTCGACCGCCTGCTGAACCGGCAGTTTCAGTGGGACAAGACGGCCCGCTACCGCCGTTCGCAGGGGGCAGCGGCCTTGCCGGGCAGCGTGCCGGTTTCTGGGGGGGGCCTGTCGCCGGCATTGCCCGCGCCGGGAGGACTGCCTGCCGGACATGCCGCTGCACCCGGCCCGGCTGCCGTGCCTGCGACGGAAGGGAGGGCGGCATGAATCTGCCTTCCTGGGGCTGGGCCATTCTGCTGCTTGTGCTGACACTGGTCTGGTTTGTGCTGCCGCTCGTTCCCGCGTTCTGGGAGCTGTGGCGCAACCGCGATGCAGATCCCGTGGAGGTCGATCCGCTGGGCTCGGCGCTGATTCCCCTCTCGGACGGCAGCCTTGATGTCGATGGCGCGGCGGGGCCCGTGAGGCTGGCGGCAGGCCAGCGGTTTTACCGTGTGCAGGGAAGCTGCATCCGTTTTGGACGGGGGCCGTGGCTGGAGGATCGTCCCGATGCCCTGGGGGTGCATGTGGCCTTCGATGAGCGCCCGACCACCCACGCGGGGTCGCTCACGATCCCGCGCGGACAGACGCTGCAGGGCAGTCAGGTGGTGCATGGCGATCTCGTGATGGAGGAATCCAGCGTGCTCGATGGCAGCGCCAAGGTGCATGGACAGGTGCGCATGGCGCGTGGCTGTCTGGTGACTGGCACGGTGTTCGGCATGGACCGCATGGCCGTGGGGCCGGGCGGGCGTCTGCGCGGGACCGTGTCGGTGCAGGAGTCGCTGCACATCGCGGCGCATTGCGCGCTGGGCTGGGCCGACCAACCCGTCAGTGTGTCGGCCCGGCGCATCGTGGTGGGTGAAGGCACCACCGTGCATGGCGTGATCTGGGCGCTGATCCAGGGACGGGTGGAGGCGGAGGCTGCATGAAGGCGCCACGGACTTCCCTGCTGGTGGCGTGCCTGGGGCTGGGCACCGCCCTGGCGTTCGGCAGTGGCCAGGCGCAGGCGGCCGGTGCTGAAGGTGTCGCCGGCGCGCCTGCAGCGGCCGCATCGCCGGGGCTGTCCGCCTTTGTCACGCCCGACGGCGCCCTGCGGATCCGTTCCCGTGGCCACGCCTCGCTCCCCGGCCAGCCCGAGATCGACCCCTATTTCGCCACGCAGGCGCTGATCATCGAGCGCCGTGCGGGCAACCGGCAGGCCGATGCACTGGTGGTGGGCTGGCTGCGCTGGCTGCTGCCCCGGCAGGGGGCCGATGGCCGCATCGCCCGGTTCTGCGGTGCGGACGGGGTATGGCGAGCCTGTGCTCCGGCGGATGCGGACGATGCCATGGCGGCTTCGCTCATCGAGCTGCTGGCGCGCAGCCGCGACCTGCTGCCGGCAGCGATGCACGCGTCTGCGGATGTGGCCGACCGCCGGGCCCATGCCCTGCTGCGCCAGCTGCGCCGCCCGGATGGGCTGTACCGGGCCCATGCAGGAGAAGGCCCGGCCTATCTCATGGACAACGCCGAGGTGCATTCGGCCTTGCTGGCTGCGGGCCAGCGGCAGGAAGCCGCAGCGCTGCAGCGTGCCATGGAGCATACGTTCCATCACGGGCCGGGACTCTGGTCGCCCGCCGATCCGGCCTATGCGGAAGGGCCGGCGTTCTATCCGCATGCTGTGGCGCCGACCTATCGGTGGCGCGAGGGGCTCATCGATGCACCGGCGCTGCAGGCGGAGGCGGCAGCCTGGCTTGCCCTGTACGGGCGGGCATGGCTGGAACGCACGGCCGACCCCTATCCGTGGGGCATCGTGGCCTGGGCCATGCATACCACCGTGCCACGGGCGGCCGGCTGCTGGCGGCTGCGGGCCCGTGCCGTATGGCCCACGGCGTACTGGACTGTGCTCGATCAGGCAGTGGAAGATGCGCTGGCGCTGCAGGGCATCGTTCCGGCCGTGGCGCCCGAACTGTGTCCCGCCACCGGCAGGGGGGAGGGGGCATGACTGCGACGCGTCCCCAATTTCTGCGCTGGGAGGTGATGCTGGCCCTTGTGGTGCTGGCTCTGGGCTATTTTGCGTGGCAGGACCAGCGTGCCGCGCCGGTGCAGGAGGGGGCAGTCGTGCTGCTGGTGCCGGACGGCATGTCCGCCAGCGCGCCGCAGGCCCGCATGTGGCGCGACGCTGCCTCCGAGGAGGGGGTGCAGCTCCAGGTGCTGGCGGTGAGCGAGTGGGCGCGCGCCGTCACGCGGCACCACCGGCAGTGGCCTGCGCTCATCGTGCCCGACACTTTTCAACGCAGCCTCGATGACACGGCGGTACGCCTGCTGCGCGAACAGGTGCGTGCCGGCACGCGGCTGATGCTGGTGTACGACGCCGGCCTGCTGGACGGGCAGGGGCACTATGCGCCCGGAGCGTCGCGCTTCTCGGACCTGACGGGGATGCAGTATGGCCTCTATGACACGCTGCACGCGGGCATGACCACATCGAGCCAGATCCGGGGTTCGGCCGCCATGATGGAGCATCTGCAGATTCCGCCGGGCCGGTATCTTGATCTTCATGCCGATTTCCAGCATGACTCGGTGATGTTCAGCGGGCGGCCCATGAGCCGCGAAGTGGCCGTCAACGGCTACCGGCAGGGCGATGAGGGGCAGACCTTCCCGGTGCTGGTCACGCGGGGCCAGCCGACGCAGGTGCTGCTGCACTCCGAGCAGGGCTACCCCATCCTGTCGCGGCAGGTGCTGGGCAAGGGCGAGACGCTGTTCGTCAACCTGCCCATCGGCTATCTCAAGCAGCGCACCGACGGCATCTTTCTGTCGGGCATGCTGCGCTATTTCGTGCAGGACATGCTCGGCTGGCCACGTCTGGCCAATACGCCGGACGGCAAGGGCGGCATCGTGCTGAACTGGCACGTCGATTCGACTCCCGCCATTCCTGCACTGCAGGAGCTGCAGAAAGCTGGAGTGCTCGACGAAGGGCCGTACTCCTACCACTTCACCGCCGGGCCCGATGTCTACCACCCCGGCGATGGCGCCGGCATGAACGTGCCGGCCAATCCCGAGGTGCGGGCCCTCATCCAGGATCTGGCGCGCAGGGGCAATGCCATCGGCGACCATGGCGGCTGGATCCACAACTACTTCGGCGAGCGCATCAACGACAGCAACGGCCCCGAGTACGTGCAGTATCTCGACCTCAACCAGCAGGCCCTGACCGCGGTGCTTGGCTACGCTCCGCGCGAATATTCAGCGCCGGTTGGCAACACGCCGCGCTGGACCCTGCGCTGGCTCGAGCAGCACCACTTTCTGGGCCTGTATCTCACCGGCGACATCGGCATGGGCACCACCCGCACCTGGCTGGGGCAGGAGCGCCTCAGCCCCACACTGTGGATGTTCCCGGTGCTCACCATGGGGGAGCTTGCCACGGCCGAGGACGTGCACCAAGAGGGCGTACCATTGGCGCTCTACAGCGACTGGCTGGGGGCCGTGGTCCGTTTCGTGCGGGAGAACCAGGCCGTGCGGCTGGTGTATTTCCATCCGCCGGGCGCCGTCATGGTGCTGCCGGCCGTGCGGACCTTCGTGCAGGAGATGCGTGCCTGCCGGCTCGCCGGTGACTGCCGCTGGTTCACGCTCACCCAGATGGCGGATTTCATGAACCGGCGCGAAGCGGTCCAATGGACGCACACCCTTGCGGCGGAGGGAGACGTGCTGTCCGCATCCGCACCGCAGACGCTGGCGCAGATGAGCTGGTGGGTGCCCCAGGCACGGTTCGGCCGGCCGGAGGTGCTCTCCGGACAGGTCCGGATCGACGCCCATGGGAACCAATGGCGCATCACGGTCCTCTCAGGAAAGGACATCCGCGTGCGCCTGCCGCATGCACGATGAGCTGCAGTCACGAACATCACAAGAATGTCACAGGGCCTCGTGCCCCTACAGGGAGGAAAAGAACATGCATACCCTTCATAGCGCGCCGGTCGTGCTGGCCATGGGCACACGGCCCGAGATCATCAAGATGGCCCCGGTGGCCCTGTGTCTGCAGCGGCTGGGTGTTCCCGTGCGGATCCTGCATACCGGCCAGCATGACGAGGAGATGGCCCTGCCGCTCTACCGCTTCTTCGGCCTCGTGCCCCACGCCAGCCTGACGCTGGAGCGCCGGCAGCCGGGGCTGGCTGCGCTCTCGGCCGAGCTGCTCGACATCATCACTGCCCAGCTCACGGACTGGCGTCCCTCGGCCGTGCTGGTGCACGGCGACACCAGCAGCGCGGCCATGGCGGCACTCGCCGCGTTCTACCAGCGCATTCCCGTGGGGCACGTCGAGGCAGGGCTGCGGTCGGGGCAGATCTATGAGCCCTTCCCCGAGGAAATGAACCGCCGCCTCATCGGGCAGCTGGCCACCTGGCACTTCGCGCCCACGGCCCGGGCCGTGTCCAATCTGCGCCGCGAGGGGCTGGAGGAGGGCGTGTTCGAGGTCGGCAACACCGTGGTCGATGCCGTGCGCTGGGCCGATGCCCGCCTGCGCCGCATGGCCGAGGAGGGCGCGCCCCTCGATGTGCCTGCGCTCGACTGGTTTGCCCGCACGGGCTGCAACCGCCTGGTGCTCGTGACCGCCCACCGGCGGGAAAACTGGGAGGCCATGAGCCAGATCGCCAGTGCCGTCAACGACATTCTGCTGGCCGAACCCGGGCTGGCCGTGGTCTGGCCCCTGCACCCCAATCCCGCCGTGCAGCAGGCCGTGCGCACCGTGCACGACGCCGTGCCCGAGGCCGTGCGTCGCCGCTGGCTGCTGGTGGCGCCCCAGGACTATCCGTCCATGGTCTCGCTGATGGTACATTCCGACGTGCTGCTGTCCGACTCTGGCGGCGTGCAGGAAGAGGGCGCCTCGCTGCACCGGCCGGTGCTCGTGCTGCGCAACGTCACGGAACGACCCGAACTCATTTCGAGCGGTGCGGGGCGCCTCGTCGGCACCGACCGCCGCCAGGTCGCCGCGCACACCCTGGAGCTGCTGCGCGATGCAGCGGCCCGGCAGCGGATGCAGACGCCCGTCAATCCCTTCGGGGATGGCCAGACCGGCCAGCGCATTGCCCGGCTGGTGGCGCAGGGGGTGCGACGTGGCGGGGCGGTGCCTCCCCAGGCCGCCGAGCCGCCTGCCGCACCCCGCAGCGTTCCTTCCGTTCTTCCTGCCTGAAGCGTTGTCCCATGCGTATGTCCCTGTCTGTTTCCCTGTTCCGCCCCGTCGGGCTGCTGCTGGCCACCGTGTGTGCGGGGTCGGCGCTGGCCGCCGAAGCCGCCGACACGCCAGCCGTGGCCCCCGCCGCTGCAACCCCTGTGGTGCCTGCGGCCACGGCAGCCGAAACCACCGCGCCCGTGGAGGCAGTGGCTGCAGCCACCGCCCACGAGATCGAGATCGGCGGCAGCCATGCCGGGCTCAGCGACGGCAGCGCCAGCTGGCGCGATGGCTACGTCAAGGGCACGCACGGCTTCGGGACCCAGGGCACCCTGGCGTGGGAACTCGATGCCCAGCGGCACTTCGGCGAGCAGGGTACTCTGGGCAGCATTGCCTACACGCGCGACCTGACGCCCGACTGGTATGGCTCGGCCGGCCTGAGCGCTGGCTCTGCCAGCTACATGCCCCGTGTGCGCACCGACCTGTCGGTGTACCGCAAGTGGCTGGAGCGCCGGCAGCTCGTCACCGGGCTGGGACTCATGTGGTCGCGCAGCGGCGATGGCGTCCACCACGACCGTGCCGCCACCCTCAGCGGGTCCTATTACTTTGCCGATCTGCCGCTCGTGGCCCAGACCGGCGTGGTGGTCAACACCTCCAGCCCCGGCTCCGTCACCACGCGCCGATGGTTCGGTGCCGTCACCTACGGACAGGCCCGCCATTACTACCTCACGCTGCGGCACGACGTGGGGCATGAGGGCTACCTGCCCGCCGGGCAGGATGCTGGCAGGGCATTCGATTTCTACAGCCGCGTGACCACGGCCTCCTGGCGCCAGTGGATCACGCCGCGCATGGGCTTTGTCGTGGGCGGCGAGCACTACGTCAATCCCTACTATCGCCGTCAGGGCGTCACGGCCGGGCTTTTTGCCGATTTCTGAGCGGCTCCCGCAGCGCTGCAGTCCATGCCGGCCGGTCCTCCCCATTCGCCCTTCAGCCGGCCTCCACCTCCGCGGGCCAGCCGACGCTATCCGCTGCGTGCCACGACCGTGGTCGGCAATGTGCTGCTCACGGCAGCGATGCTGGCGCTGGTATGGCAGCTCTGGCCCTCCATTGCCCGCTGGTGGTTCGAGGGGCTGCAGTTCTGGCTCACGCGGATCGATCTGCCCGGCCTGAGTCTGCAGCGCCTGCCGCCGCGCCTGCCGTGGGACGAGGCACCGCTGCGCATCCGGCTCGACACCCCCCTGCCCACGGGCACGCAATGGTGGGGCTGGGTGGTGGTGAGCGCCGCAGCCTTTGGGCTGTCCCTGCGGCTGTCGCGCGAGCGGCTGCCGCTCATCTATCTGCTGCGCCTGCTGGTGCTCATGCAGGTCAGTGCGCTGGTGTACTTCTGGTTCTGGCCCGCCCGCCTGCCGCTCACGCTGGCCCATTTTGCCGAAGACGTGGTGCAGGTGGCAGGCACGCTGCTGTTCGTCACGCCGCTGCTGCACGGCATCATCCTGTACGTGTTTCCCATTCCGCTGTGGCATAAAGTGCTGGCCACGGGGCTCTCGCTCGGCTTTGTGGTGGTGGCACTCCCCCTGCATGTGAGCGTCCTGATGCTGCTGGTCTCATGGGGCTCGGCCATGCTGCTGCCGCTGCTGTACTTTCTGGGGACGCTGCTGCCCTATCTGATGGGGCTCATCGGCATCTACGGCGACATGCTGTCGCTGGCGCCGGGCGAGCATTCCCTCCGGCATGAGTGGTGAGCGCGCGGGGCAAGGGCCGGGCAGCTGGCGGGGCATACGGGGCGCCGCTATAATCGGGCTCCTTCCAAGGAGCGTTGCAACACCGGGCCCCGTGCAGAGCCATCCGGTGTCAGGCTTGGCATCATTTCCTCAACGACGCTCACCCCCCTTGATCCGGTGCGGTGAGCCTGCGTGTTCCTTCAGGAACTCCGTACCGGTAGTCATTACCGTTTTTCAGGAGTCTCCCATGAATGCCCCCCACGCTCCCGTGGCCCCTTCCGACAGCGCCATCGCCGACATCCAGCTCGCCGACTGGGGCCGCAAGGAAATCCGCATCGCCGAAACCGAAATGCCTGGCCTGGTGGCCATCCGCGAAGAATACGCGGCCCGCCAGCCGCTCAAGGGCGCACGCATTGCCGGCAGCCTGCACATGACCATCCAGACCGCCGTGCTCATCGAGACGCTGCAGGCGCTCGGTGCCCAGGTGCGCTGGGCTTCGTGCAACATCTTCTCGACCCAGGACCATGCTGCCGCCGCCATCGCGGCCGGAGGCACGCCGGTGTTTGCCATCAAGGGCGAAACGCTGGAGCAGTACTGGGACTACACCCACCGCATCTTCGAATTCGGCGCAGCCGGCACGGAAGGCGAAGGCCCCAACATGATCCTGGACGACGGGGGCGATGCCACGCTGCTGATGCACCTGGGCATGCAGGCCGAGCAGGACGCCAGCGTGCTCGATCATCCGGCGAGCGAGGAAGAACGCATTCTGTTTGCCGCCATCCGCAGCCACCTGGCCGCCGACGCAAGCTGGTACAGCCGCAAGAGCGCCCAGATCCTCGGCGTGACCGAAGAAACCACCACCGGCGTGCACCGCCTCAAGGAAATGTCCGCCAAGGGCACGCTGCGCTTCCGCGCCATCAACGTCAACGACAGCGTCACCAAGAGCAAGTTCGACAACCTGTACGGCTGCCGCGAGTCGCTGGTCGACGGCATCAAGCGCGCCACCGACGTGATGGTGGCCGGCAAGATCGCCGTGGTGTGCGGCTATGGCGATGTGGGCAAGGGCTGCGCACAGGCCCTGCGGGCACTCTCTGCCCAGGTCTGGGTGACCGAGATCGACCCCATCTGCGCTCTGCAGGCCGCCATGGAAGGCTACCGCGTCGTCACCATGGAATACGCCGCCGACAAGGCCGACATCTTCGTCACCACCACCGGCAACCGCGATGTCATCCGCTACGAGCACATGGCGCGGATGCAGGACCAGTCCATCGTCTGCAACATCGGCCACTTCGACAACGAAATCCAGGTGGCCGAGCTGGAAAAGCACTGCCGCTGGGAAGAGATCAAGCCGCAGGTCGACCACGTCATCTTCGAGGACGGCCACCGCATCATCCTGCTGGCGCGCGGACGCCTCGTGAACCTGGGCTGTGCCACCGGCCACCCGAGCTACGTGATGAGCAGCAGCTTCGCCAACCAGACCCTCGCGCAGATCGAGCTCTTCTGCCACGCCGACTCCTACGACGTGGGCAAGGTCTACGTGCTGCCCAAGCACCTCGACGAGAAGGTCGCGCGCCTGCAGCTCAAGAAGCTCAATGCCCAGCTCTCCGAGCTCACCGACACGCAGGCAGCCTACATCGGCGTGCCCAAGGCCGGCCCCTACAAGCCCGACAGCTACCGCTACTGATCGGGACGGCCGTCCGTTCGCCTGTCCGCCCATTTGCCCGCCGCAGTCTCGTCCTGTGGCGATCCCGACCTTCCTCGTCCTCCGAACTGCCCATGCGCGCCGATCAGCTCCTCGTGGAACGTGGCCATGCCGCCAGCCGCAGCCAGGCCCAGCGTCTCATCGCGGCCGGCGTGCGCTGGCGGCTGCCCGGTGCTGCCTGGCAGACTGTGCGCAAGAACGGCGAGGAGCTGTCCGCGCAGGCCGAGCTGCAGCTGCAGGATGCCGCCGAGGCCCGCTACGTCAGCCGTGGCGGACTCAAGCTCGAAGGGGCACTGCAGGCCACGGGGCTGAACCCCGCAGGCTGGCAGTGTCTCGATGTCGGCCAGTCCACCGGCGGCTTCACCGACTGCCTGCTGCATGCGGGGGCCGCCCATGTGGTGGGGCTCGACGTCGGCCAGGGCCAGCTCCACGAGCGCCTGCGCCACGACCCGCGCGTGACGGTGCACGAAAAGGTCAACGCACGCGACCCTGCCGCGCTGGCCACCGTGCTCGGTGCGTCCGGCAGCGGCTTCGACCTGCTGGTGGGCGACGTGTCCTTCATCTCGCAGACGCTGGTGCTGCCGGCGGTGCTGCCCCATCTCCGCCCGGGCGGGCAGCTGCTCATGCTGGTCAAGCCGCAGTTCGAGCTCCAGCCCGGGCAGGTCGGCAAGGGCGGCATCGTGCGCGATGCGCGGCTCCATGCCGAGGTGGAGCAGCGCATTCGCGCGGCCTGTGCCGCCCTGCAGGTGCAGGTGCTGCACTGGCTCGACAGTCCCATCGAGGGCGGCGACGGCAACCACGAATTCTTCGTGCACGGCAGGCGGGCCTGAGGTCCAGAGTGCCGGGCTCCTCCGCATGGCGTGTGCCCGGACTGCCGGCTTGTCTGGTCGATGCCTGACCGTCCATTTTCAGAACACCCCCATTCCTTTCGAGAGATGCCATGACCGCTCCCTCTTTCAGCTTTGAATTCTTTCCGCCCAAGACCCCCGAAGGCGCCGAAAAGCTCCGCACCGTGCGCCGCCGGCTCTATGCGCTGCAGCCCGAGTTCTGCTCGGTGACCTACGGAGCCGGGGGCTCCACCCAGCAGGGCACCTTCGACACCGTGTGCGCCATCCATGCCGAGGGCATGGCGGCCGCCAGCCACTTCTCGTGCATCGGCGCCACGCGCGAGCGGGTGCGCGAGCAGCTCGACGAACTGCTGGCAGCCGGCATCACCCGGCTGGTGGCCCTGCGCGGCGACCTTCCCAGCGGCCACGGACTCGGGGGCGAATTCCACCATGCGAGCGATCTGGTGAGCTTCATCCGGGTGGAAACCGGCGACGCCTTTCACATCGAGGTGGCAGGGTATCCCGAGGTGCATCCCCAGGCGCGCAGCCCCCAGGCCGACCTGCGGGCGCTCAAGGCCAAGGTCGATGCCGGAGCCAATGGCGTCATCACGCAGTATTTCTTCAACGCCGATGCCTACTTCCGCTTTGTCGACGACGCGCGGGCACTGGGCATTGCCACGCCCATCGTGCCCGGCATCATGCCCATCACCAGCAGCAGCCAGCTCATCCGGTTTTCCGATGCCTGCGGCGCCGAGATTCCCCGCTGGCTGCGCCTGCGACTTCTGGAGCTGGGGGACGACACCGAGAGCATCAAGGCTCTGGGCACCGAGGTGGTGGCCGGCATGTGCGAGCGCCTGCTTGCCGGAGGTGCGCCAGCCCTGCACTTCTACACCATGAACCAGAGCGCCGCCACCCTGGCGATCTGTGCCCATCTGGGACATGCACCGGCTGCGTAACGCAGGGGGCTGAGCGGAGGTCCGGCGGCCTGGCTGCCGGACGGTTTGTGGCGGAGGAAAATTCGGCCGTTCAGCTGCGGCGGGGGATCAGCCGCCGGGCCAGGCTCACGCCGGCGAGCACCACCGCTCCGAGCATCAGCCCGACGCCCATGTGGGCGCCCATCACGGCCACCGAGCCGGCCAGACCGCCCCAGTGCAGCTCCACCCCATGCAGCCCGTGGGCCAGCGGTCCGATGCCGTGGGACAGAATGCCGCCGCCCACCAGGAACATGGCCAGCGTGCCCAGCACCGAGAGCACCCGCATCAGCCAGGGCATGGCGTTCACCAGCGCATCGCCCAGCCGCTGCCCTGCTGCCGTGCGGGAGCGGCGGCGCAGCCAGAGCCCGAAGTCGTCGATCTTCACGATGGCCGCCACGATGCCGTAGACCCCGAGCGTCATCAGCACGGCCACCAGGGCGAGCACCGTCAGGCGTTCCGTCAGCGTGGCCTGGGCGGGCAGGGTGCCCAGGGTGATGACAATGATCTCGGCCGACAGCACGAAGTCCGTGCGGATCGCGCCACGGATCTTGTCGCGCTCGGCCGCTGCCACATCGGGGGCCTCGTTGGCGCGCACCACTTCGGCATGGTGGGCGGCCACCTCGTCCGGGTGGGGCCGCAGCGAGTGCATGACCTTCTCGACGCCTTCGAAGCACAGGTAGGCCCCGCCCAGCATCAGCAGCCCCTGCACCAGCGCCGGCCAGAGCGTACTGACGAGCAGCGCCAGCGGCACCAGAATGGCCTTGTTCACCAGCGAGCCCTTGCACACGGCCCACACCACAGGCAGCTCGCGCCGGGCATCGACTCCGGCGACCTGCTCGGCATTGAGCGCCAGGTCATCGCCCAGCACGCCAGCCGTCTTGCCGGCGGCCACCTTGGTCATGGCCGACACATCGTCGAGCAGGGTGGTGATGTCATCGAGCAGGGCGAGGAGACTGGTGGCCATGGGGCAGACTGGGAAAGGGGGGCTGCAGGGAGCGGAGTGGGGCGAAGAAAGACCGGCTGGGCGGCTGCGCTCAGGCCAGCGTCGCGCGCAGGAACTTGCGCTTGCCGACCTGCAGCACATAGGTGCCGGCGCCGAGCTTGAGCCCGCGGTCGCTCACCACCGAGCCATCCACCCGCACGCCACCGCCGTCGATGAGACGGTTGGCTTCGCCCGTGCTCGCCGTGAGGCCGCTCATCTTGAGCAGCACGCCAATGCCCAGTGCTCCACCGTCACCCAGCGCGAGCGTGCGCTCGTCGATCTGGTCCGGAATGCCGCCCTTGCTGCGGTTGATGAAATCCTGCTCGGCCGCGTCGGCCGCAGCGGCGCTGTGGAAGCGGGTGGTGATCTCGCGTGCCAGCATCACCTTGGCGTCCTTGGGGTTGCGTCCGGCCTCCACCTCGCGGCGCAGGGCGGCAATGTCGTCCTCGCTGCGGAACGACAGCAGGGTGTACCAGCGCCACATCAGCGCGTCGCTGATCGAGAGCACCTTGGCGAACATGCTGTTGGGCGCTTCGGTGATGCCGATGTAGTTGCCCTTGCTCTTGCTCATCTTGTCCACACCGTCGAGCCCTTCAAGCAGCGGCATGGTCAGGATGCACTGGGGTTCCTGCCCGTATTCCTCCTGCAGGTGGCGGCCCATGAGCAGGTTGAACTTCTGGTCGGTGCCGCCGAGCTCCAGGTCGGCGCGCAGGGCCACCGAGTCATAGCCCTGCATGAGCGGGTAGAGGAACTCGTGCACGCTGATGCTCTGCCCGGCATGGAAGCGCTTGTGGAAGTCGTCGCGTTCCATCATGCGGGCCACCGTGTACTTGGCGGCGAGCTCGATCATGCCGCGCGCGCCCAGCGCATCGCACCATTCGCTGTTGTAGCGGATCTCGGTGCGCGAGGGGTCGAGCACCCGGCTGGCCTGCTGGTAGTAGGTTTCGGCATTGGCCTTGATCTGCTCGGCAGTGAGGGGCGGGCGGGTGGTGTTGCGCCCGCTCGGATCGCCGATGAGGCTCGTGAAGTCGCCGATCAGGAAAATCACCGTGTGCCCCAGGTCCTGGAGCTGCCGCATCTTGTTGAGCACCACCGTGTGGCCCAGGTGGATGTCGGGCGCCGTGGGATCGAGCCCCAGCTTGATGCGCAGAGGCTGGCCGCTGCGTTCGGCCTTGGCGAGCTTGCGCACCCAGTCGTTCTCGGGCAACAGCTCGTCGCAGCCACGCCGCGTGACCTGCAGCGCATGCGCTATCTCAGGAGTGATTTCCAACTGCTTGTTTTCGCTGATATCGGGGGTGTGCATAAGAAAATTCTGAAGCGCGGCAGGAGCTTGGGAACCCCCGCCGGATGATGGGCCTTGTTGCAATTTTTCAGGCTGGCGACAGAGAAAACTGCCATACTGCCGCTCGCGGGGCATGTGCATCGGGCCGTGCCACACGGCCATGGATGCCCCGCAGGTCGCCCGCCATTTTATGCTTTTGCCATGGGGCCGGGGGGTGTGCTCCCGGCACGCTGTGTGCCGCTGCACTTCCCTGCCGACCGTCCGTGAGACAGGCGGTGCGGGTGACCCATTCCCCTTTTCTGCCCGGCGCGCCGCGCCCCTGCGACAGGTGTGCATGTCACACTGTCGGGGCCAGGGAGCCTCTTTCCGTGAAGGCCACGGACGTCGCGCCCTGCATGCCATTGTCGCCTGTGTGTATGACCTTGCCCGATCAGTTGCCCGTTTCCGTTTCTCCCAGCGTTCCGTCTTCCTCCCCCTCCACGGCTTCCGATGGCCCCACCGAGGCGTCCGTTGCCGCCGTGCCCTCTGCACGTCTGTCCGGCATCACCCGGACCCTGGCGGAGGCTGCAGCCGAGGCGCGTGACTGGCTGCGGCGCCATCCCCTGATGGGCGCGGGAGCGGCTGGGGTGTCGCTGCTGCTGGGAGCCGGAGCGGCCTACGCTGTGGCCACACCCACCCTGTCGGGGCCTGTCACCGTGCGCCAGGTGCGCGAGCAGGTACAGCCCCTGTTTGCCCTCGACGAGCAGGAAGCGGCTCTCCAGGCCCATCCCTCCACCTTCTACCGCAGCACCGAAACCCGCGAATCCGACACCGCCTCCTCCCTGCTGTCGCGCCTCGGGGTGAGCGATGCCGCAGCCGAGGACTACCTGCGCGCCACACCCGAAGTGCGCACCACCGTGCTGGGGCTGCAGCGCCGCCTCGTGCAGGCCGCCTATACGTCCGATCTGCGGCTGCAGAGCCTGCGGGTGCAGTGGCTCGATGCCCAGGACCCCCATCTCAGCCATCTGCTCGTCATCGAGCGCGATGCGACCTCGGGGGCGTTCGGGCATCGCACCGCTATTGAGGTGGCCGACGTGCAGCCGGCCCTCGCCACCGTGCCGCTGGGGGGCAACTTCTTCCGCGATGCGGCCGCCGCACAGGTGCCGACCGCCGTGGCCGAGCAGGTCCTGCGCATCTTCGATCCCGTGGTGGACACGGCGCGCATGGCCCGCAAGGGCGACCACCTCACCGTGGTGTACGAGCAGATCTCGCTGGGGGGCCAGGTCGTCGGCCATGGCCGCGTGCTCAGCGCCACCGAGCATGTGGCCGGCAAGGATTACCGCGTCGTGTGGTTCCCAGCCAAGGGGACGGCAAACACCTCCCGCACACCGGTACCGGCAGACGCCGATCTGCAGGCCCCTGCCGGCGATGGCCAGACCGCCGACGCCACCCCCGAATACTTCACCCCCGAGGGACACAGTCTGGCCGACCGCCCGGTCTACCGCGCGCCGGTGCCCGGGGCGCTGGTCACCAGTCCCTTCGAGCCCTACCGCATCCACCCGCTGTTCGGCACGGCCCGCCCCCATACCGGCATCGATCTCGGGGCGCCTGTCGGAACTCCCGTGCACGTGGCTGCCGACGGACGGGTGCGCTTCGCGGGCGAGCAGACGGGCTACGGCAACGTCATCATCGTCGAACACGGCAAGGGCCGTGCCACCCTTTACGCCCACCTGAGCCGCATGGACGTGCGCGCCGGACAGCGTGTGCGCGCCGAGGACGTGATCGGCGCCGTGGGCACCAGCGGCTGGACCACCGGCCCGCACCTGCACTTCGAGACCCGGGTGCGCGACGTGCCCATGGATCCCCAGGTCGCCCTCAAGGAAGGACACACCGAGCGCATTGCCGCCGGCCAGCGTGCCGCCTTCCGGCGCGTCGTGGCTGCGGCCGAGCGCGACTGGCACTATGCCCAGGACGCCCTGCCGCAGACCCAGGTGGCCCGCGCCGACTGACATCGCATCGCGGCTGCAGGGCAGGGCCTATCGCCTATCATCCCTGCCATGAATGCCCCGACTTTGCCCGATCTCCGTTCTTCGTCGTCGCCCGCGCCTGCTGCCCATGATCCGGCAGCGTCGGCAGGGGTGCTGTGCATCGGGCTCATGTCCGGCACTTCGCTGGACGGGGTCGATGGCGTGCTTGTGCGCATCGCCCCCCATCGGGCGGATGCCCCCCTGCAGCTTGCCACCCTGGCCTTTGCCGGCATCGACATGCCGCAGGCCCTGCGTGCCGAGCTGCTGGCCCTCAACACCCCGGGCGAGCACGAACTCCACCGCGCCGCGCTGGCTGCCAACGCTCTCATGCGGCTCTATGCCGACTGCATCCACACACTCTGCGCCCAGGCAGGGGTGCCGCCTGCCGCCGTGGCGGTGGCCGGGGCCCATGGCCAGACCGTCCGGCACCGGCCCGGACTGTACGACGGCACCGGCTACACCCTCCAGCTCGTCAATGGGGCCCTCCTCGCTGAGCTGGCCGGCATGCCGGTTGCCTGCGATTTTCGCAGCCGCGACGTGGCAGCAGGAGGGCAGGGGGCACCTCTCGTGCCGGTCTTCCATCAGGCGCTGTGGGGCCGGCAGGGGCAGGCGCTGGCCGTGCTCAACCTGGGAGGCATTGCCAACCTGACCCTGCTGCAGCCAGGACAGCCACCTCTGGGCTTCGACTGTGGCCCGGCCAATGCCCTCATGGACCACTGGTGCCTGCAGCACACCGGCCTGGCCTATGACGCCGATGGCGCCTGGGCCGCGCAGGGCCGTGTGCACGCGCCGCTGCTCGCACGGCTGCTGGCCGAGCCCTTCATCGACCAGCCTCCGCCCAAGAGCACGGGGCGCGATCTCTACAACCCCGCATGGCTCCTGCAGCAGCTCGAACCCTTTGGGGCGCTGGCCCCGGTCGACGTGCAGGCCACGCTGACGGCCTACACGGCCCAGGCGGCCGTGCTGCATCTGCAGCGCCATGCCTCGGCGGTGCGGCAGCTGGTGGTGTGCGGGGGCGGCGTGCGCAACGGCCAGCTCATGCGCCATCTGGCCGCGGCCCTGCCGGAGGTGCAGGTGCAGTCCTCTGCCGCATTGGGGGTCGATCCCCAGGCTGTCGAGGCCACTGCCTTTGCCTGGCTGGCACACTGCACGCTGGCCGGGCAGCCGCTCGACATGCGTGCCATCACCGGCGCACGGGGACCGCGCGTGCTTGGCTGCCTGTACCCGGCCTGAGCCATCGCCAAGGGCGATGGCAGTGTGGGGGCTGGCTGTGTGCAGGAGGGCAGGGGCAGATCAGGGAGCAGCGCTTCGTCGCACTGAGGGCAGGCGTGCCCATGCCGCATGCGCACCCACATCCGCCCCTGCAGCCGTTGGCAGTTTCCGTCGGCGCTTGTTTACTTGGACGTGTCCACCGTCCATGCCGCTCCGCCTCCCCGGCGCAGCATGCGATGCACCACGGGCAGCGCCTGCTCCAGCTCTGCCTTGAGCACAAAGGGCGGATTGATCATGAACACCCCGCTGGCGCGCAGGCCGTCGCGGCCCGACACATCCTGATCGCCACGGCCAATCGAGAGCGTGGCGTGCAGCCATGGCCGGTCGGCCTGCTGCGCCAGTGTCCTGAGCCGCCGGGGCAGCTCGTGGGCCTCGGGGCGCGGAATGACCGGGTACCACACCATGTAGCAGCCCGTGACAAAGCGCTGCATGGCATCCTGCATGCAGCTCATGACCTGCGCATAGTCTGTCTTGAGCTCGTAGCTCGGGTCGATCAGCACCACCCCGCGCCGGCTGGGCGGGGGCAGCAGCGCCTTGAGCCCCGTGAAGCCGTTGTTGCGCACCACCTGAATCTGCCCCGCGTTGGGCAGCTCGGCCACGTTCTTGTCGAGCAGGCGGCTGTCGGTGGGATGCAGCTCGAACAGGCGCAGCTGATCCTGCGGCCGCATCAGCGCTGCCGTGATGAAGGGCGATCCGGGGTATCTGCGCAGCGTGCCGCCGGCATTGAAGCCCGCCAGCAGCCGCAGGTAGGCAGCCAGCGCCTCGGGCGCCTTGGCCTCGTCCGGTGCGCCGGGGCCATACTGTTGCCACAGCGGCAGCACCCCTTCGAGTGCCTCTCCGCTGGTCTGTGCATCGCCGCCATCGAGGCGGTACAGGCCGGTACCGGCATGGGTATCGGCCACCAGCAGGGGCGTGTCCTTGGCCGTGGTGAGGTAGCGCAGGGTGGCAATCAGGGCCATGTGCTTGAGCACATCGGCGTGGTTGCCGGCATGGAAGGCGTGTCGGTAACTGAACATGGTCCCGCCATCCTATCGCACCTCCGGGCAGATCGGGGCGCCGCCGCTCCGGCGGACGGCATCGGCATAGCCGTCGTGCCGGGACGACGTTCCCGTGCATAGCCATTGCCCCACGGCCGGCTCCTTGGCTATAATGGAGAGCTTGCCCGCGGCTGGGCTCCGCAGCAAGAGCAGTACCCCCACCTAAGAGGTTCTCACCAGAAGAACACCGACCGTGGAATAGAGCCCACGCACGTGGCCGCAGGTGTTTCTGTGGCCGCAGGCTTGCGAAAAAGCCGTCAAACCACCTCCCTTAAGGAAAACACATGAAAACATTCAGCGCAAAGTCCGCTGAGGTGCAACATGAGTGGTTTGTGATTGACGCCACCGACAAGGTGCTCGGACGGGTAGCCAGCGAAGTTGCCCTCCGTCTGCGCGGCAAACACAAAGCCATCTATACGCCTCACGTCGATACCGGCGATTTCATCGTCGTCATCAACGCCTCCAAGCTCAAGGTGACCGGTACCAAGTCGCTCGACAAGATGTACTACCGTCACAGCGGCTTCCCCGGCGGCATCTATGCCACCAACTTCCGCGATCTGCAGGCCAAGCATCCCGGCCGTGCGCTCGAGAAGGCCGTCAAGGGCATGCTGCCCAAGGGTCCTCTGGGCTACGCCATGATCAAGAAGCTGAAGGTCTACGGCGGTGCCGAGCATCCGCACAGCGCCCAGCAGCCCAAGGCGCTGGAAATCTAAAGGAGCGTTGCAATGATTGGTGAATGGAACAATGGCACCGGCCGTCGCAAATCCAGCGTCGCCCGCGTGTTTCTGAAGAAGGGCTCCGGCAAGATCACGGTCAACGGCAAGGACATCGAACAGTTCTTCGGCCGCCAGACCTCGATCATGATCGCCAAGCAGCCGCTCGTGCTGACCAACCATGTCGAAACCTTCGACGTGATGGTCAACGTCCAGGGTGGCGGTGAATCCGGCCAGGCCGGCGCCGTGCGCCACGGCATCACCCGCGCGCTGATCGACTATGACGTCAATCTCAAGCCCGAGCTGAGCAAGGCTGGCTACGTCACCCGCGACGCCCGCGAAGTGGAACGGAAAAAGGTCGGCCTGCACTCCGCACGCCGCGCCAAGCAGTTCAGCAAGCGCTGATCCTGCCCGCCCCCTCAAAAACCGCACCAGGCCCCGGCCGGTGCGGTTTTTTTTGTTCTGATCATCCGAATAGGGGCATGCAGTGCATCTGCATGGGGTTGCCCCGCGCACGCGGGGATAGGTCCAAAATCATTGGCATACGGCGGGTCGCATAGTGGCCTCCTTCAATGCTAATGGGATTGAATCCTACTCCCGCAAGGCCACCTGTCCAGCCTGCCGACGCTGCGGCATATTTTCATTTTTTGCGGCAAGGCGTTTCACGTACCGGCAGTGTCCCTGGAAGTGGTGTAACAGCGTAAGGAATGAGTCCATGGAACTCATAGTGAGTGATGATGCTGGTTCAAGGCGGCACAGGCTTTGCGGACGGTGTCTGCGAGAACGCACTGCAGGGGGTGCGGAGCTGCGATTTCCGGCAGAAGCATATTCACTTGGTAACTGATGGCAACGGTAAGCGGCCGCACTACCAGGTCCGGTCCGCTGAGTTCCAGTGCGGTGATCGGATTTACGATGGCAACGCCCAGGCCCTGACGCACCATGGCGCAGACGGCCACTGCGCTCGTGGTTTCAAGCAGGGTTGCGCGATGTACTTTAGCGTCTTCGAACATTGCATCAATGGCGGTTCGATACGGGTCGCCAACCGCGAGACTGATGAAGCGCTCGCCTGTAAAGTCGTGTGGTTGCAGTCGAGCCTTGTGGCACAGGCTGTGATCACGTGGCAAAACAGCCACTTCATTGACTTTCAATAAGGGCTGCAAGGCAACTCCAGCAGGTGCTTCTTGGGTTTCACTCAGTCCAAGGTCAAAACGCTGTTCACTCATGGCTTGCTCCAGCCAGGGCGACTCTAAGGGATGCACGCTGACTCCTAGTTCAGGATGTGCATGTGAGAAATATACCAGTGCGCGGGGTACCAAGGCATGGGCCAACGCCGGCAAACACGCAATGCGCAAGCGACCTGTCACTTGCGTGCGCAATTCGCTGGCGCGCGCTGCGATCTGTTCCAAGCCTATAAACGAGCGCTCTACTTCTTGCATCAGCGCAAGTGCCCGCACGGTAGGACGTAACCGGCCCCGCACCCGGTCAAAAAGGTTAAACCCCAGTAACTGCTCCAGACGACCCAGCTCGCGACTCAAAGTGGGCTGGCTTGACGCGCACGCGTCCGCTGCACGCCCCAGGTTGCCGTGCAGCATGATGGCGCGAAACATCGTCAGCTGGCGATGAGTCAAATTCATATCAATATTGAATAGGTGTGCAACAAGAATAGCATTGATTGAATCAACCATGAAGAGGATCATCCACCCATGAACCCTTTTACTCCCGCCACCATCGCTCCTTTGGCCCTGCGGTTCGGTACCCCGCTGTGGATATATGATGCAGACACCATTACGCGCCAGATTGCTTCTCTGCGGTTGTTTGACGTAGTGCGTTTCGCTCAGAAAGCCAACTCCAATACACACATCCTTCGCCTTATGAAGCGACATGGCGCAGTGGTGGACTCGGTGTCTTTTGGGGAAATCGAACGCGCGTTGGCTAGTGGTTTTACGCCGGGGTTGCACAACGGGCACGCAGACATCGTGTTCACGGCCGATCTGCTGGACCGCGCTACGCTTGCGCGCGTGGTGGAACTCAATATTCCCGTGAACTGCGGTTCCATGGACATGCTAGACCAATTGGGTGCGGTCAACCCGGGGCACCCGGTGTGGCTACGCATCAACCCAGGGTTCGGGCATGGTCATTCCAAGAAAACAAATACCGGTGGCGAGCACAGCAAGCATGGCATCTGGCATGGCGATCTAGTACGCGCCTGCGAAAAGATTAAGTCCAACGGCCTGGCCTTGCAGGGGCTGCACATGCACATCGGCTCAGGCGTGGACTATGCGCACTTGCAGGAAGTGTGCGGTGCCATGCTGAAGCTGGTAGAGGTAGTGAATGAGCAGGGTTTGGATCTGCACGCCATCTCTGCGGGCGGCGGTCTGTCCGTTCCCTACCAGGCCGGTGAATCCACGATTGATACGGCGCACTACTTTGCATTATGGGATGCCGCGCGCCATGCCGTGGAACAACTGCTGGAGCACCCAGTGAAACTGGAAATAGAGCCGGGCCGCTATTTAGTGGCCGAGTCCGGCGTGCTGGTCACCGAGGTACGCGCCACGAAGCAACAGGGTACCAACCATTTTGTGATGGTGGACGCCGGCTTCAGTGATCTGGTTCGCCCGGCCCTATACGGCGCCTACCACGGCATGGGGTTGATTCACTCTGATGGCACAGCGGTTAATAGCCTGCAGTTTGACACGGTGGTTGCAGGGCCTCTGTGCGAGTCGGGAGATGTGTTTACGCAGGGAGACGGTGGCGAGGTGTTGCACCGGTCCTTGCCGCAGGCGCAGGTAGGAGATCTGCTGGTGTTGCACGACACCGGTGCGTATGGTGCCTCCATGTCATCGAACTACAACGCACGCCCACTGATTGCCGAAGTGCTGATGGAAAATGGTGAGCCCCGGCTTATTCGACGAAGGCAGACGGTGGCTGAGCTGCTCGCGCTGGAGGCGGTGTAAGGTATCTATGGTCGAAAGGCTGCTTAGGAGAAAGCTGACTGGCTGCTTGGGGGCAGAAGTTGGCCTTCGCTGGATGGGAAAGCTGCCGTTCAAGGGCTCCCAAGGCAGAACTGCAGTAAACGACAGATTGCCGCCCGATTCCGCGCATTAGGCCAACGGCTGGATTGACTGAAAAACAGCCGTCCAGTATGCCTTCAACTATGGCCCCTTCACACGCGCCCCTAACTAAAAAGTAGGGGGGCATCGGCCTCCTCTCTTCGCTCAGAGTCCGACTAACTTTATTTGTTCCGGTCAGGATGGGCTTGTCAGCCCTTACTCCACCGTCACGCTCTTGGCCAGGTTGCGGGGTTTGTCAACGTCGGTGCCTTTGGCGCAGGCGGTGTGGTAGGCCAGGAGCTGCAGGGGGACGACGTGGAGGATGGGGCTCAGGGGGCCGTAGTGTTCGGGCATGCGGATGGCGTGGATGCCTTCCTCGCTGTGGATGTTGCTGTCGGCATCGGCGAGGACGTAGAGTTCGCCGCCACGGGCGCGCACTTCCTGCATGTTGCTCTTGAGCTTGTCGATGAGTTCGTCGTTGGGGGCAACGACGACCACGGGCATGTCCTTGGTGACGAGGGCGAGAGGGCCGTGCTTGAGTTCGCCGGCGGGGTAGGCTTCTGCGTGGATGTAGCTGATTTCCTTGAGCTTGAGGGCGCCTTCCAGTGCGATGGGGTAGTGCAGGCCGCGGCCGAGGAAGAGGGCGTTGTCCTTCTTGGCAAAGGTTTCGGACCACTGGATGATCTGCGGCTCCAGCGCGAGCACGGCCTGCAGGGCCATGGGCAGGTGGCGCATGTGCTGGAGGTAGTCTTCCTGGTGGGCGTCGTCGACGGTGCCCTTGACGCGTCCGAGTGCCACGGTGAGCAGGAACAGGCCGGCGAGCTGGGTGGTGAAGGCCTTGGTGGAGGCGACTCCGATCTCGACGCCGGCGCGGGTGATGTAGGCCAGCTGGCATTCGCGCACCATGGCGCTGGTGGCGACGTTGCAGATGGTGAGGGTGTGGGTCATGCCCAGGTGCTGGGCGTGGCGCAGGGCGGCGAGGGTGTCGGCGGTTTCGCCGCTCTGGCTGATGGTGACCACGAGCGTGCGCGGATCGGGGACGCTGGTGCGGTAGCGGTATTCGCTGGCGATTTCGACGTCGCAGGGCACGTGGGCGATGGCTTCGAGCCAGTACTTGGCGGTGCAGCCGCTGTAGTAGCTGGTGCCGCAGGCAAGGATGAGCACGCGGTCGATTTCGGTGAAGACGGTGCGTGCGTCCTTGCCGAAGAGTTCGGGCACGATGGCCTGCACGCCTTCGAGGGTGTCACCCAGGGCGCGGGGCTGCTCGAAGATTTCCTTCTGCATGAAATGGCGGTAGGGGCCCAGCTCGGCCGCACCGCTGTGGGCGTGCACGGTCTTGACGGGGCGGTCCTGCGGGCCGAGGCGCTGGCCGGCGTTTTCGATCCAGTACTTGCCGATCTGCAGGTCGACCACATCGCCTTCTTCGAGGTAGATGATCTGGTCGGTGACGCCTGCCAGGGCCATGGCGTCGCTGGCGAGGTAGTGGGCGCCGTCCTGCCCCACGCCCATGATGAGGGGGGAGCCCGCACGGCCGCCGATGACGCGGTGCGGCTCGTCGCGGCACATCACCGCCACGGCATAGGCGCCGTGCAGCTGGGCCAGGGCGGCCTGCACGGCGGCAAAGAGATCGCCGGTGTAGAGGGAATCCACCAGGTGCGCGATGACTTCGGTGTCGGTCTGGCTGGCGAACTGGTAGCCCTTGGCCTGAAGCTGCTGGCGCAGGAGCTCGTAGTTCTCGATGATGCCGTTGTGCACCACGGCGATGTGGCCGGGGCGCTGCTCCGGGTTGGCGGGCGGCACGCCGGGGCCGTAGCTGAAGTGGGGGTGGGCGTTGTAGACGGCAGGGGCGCCGTGGGTGGCCCAGCGGGTATGGGCGATGCCGGTGTGACCGGTGAGATGCTCGTGCTCGACCTGCGTGGCCAGCTCGGCCACGCGCGACGTGCTGCGGGCGCGCTGCAGGCCCTGGTTCCAGACGGCGACGCCGCAGGAGTCATAGCCCCGGTATTCGAGGCGCTGCAGGCCCTGCACCAGGAGGGGAACGACGTTGGAGGTGGCGACTGCGCCGACGATACCGCACATGGAAATGCTCCCGAAAGGAGAGAAAAAAGGAGAGGGGCAGGGGGCGAGGCCCCCAGGGCCGGAACGGGCTCCACAGGCTGTGCACCTCCGCTGTCTTGGCATCATACGGGGAGGTGGTGGAAATGAAATTTCAAAAACAAAGACTGTGTGGAATAATAAATTTCATAGTGCATTGCGAAAAATAATATTTCACATGAGTCGATGTTTATGAGCTTTTATTGCCATGCCTGAAGCAAATGATTCCCATGCGGTGCTCGATGCCGTGGACTGGCGCCTGCTGCGTCAGTTGCAGGCCGATGCCAGCCTGACCAACCAGGCGCTGGCCGAGCGCTGTCACCTTTCGGCACCCACCTGCCTGCGGCGGGTGCGGCGTCTGCATGAGCTGGGGCTCGTGGAGCGCACGGTGGCCATTCTGGATGGCGATGCGCTGCGCGCGCAGGGGGTGCCGAGTCTCACCGCCGTGGTGGAAGTGACTCTGGATGTGCAGGCCGAGGAGCAGCAGCGGGCGTTCGAGGCGCGGGCGGTGGCCGATGTCGCGGTGCAGCAGTGCTACCGCACCTCGCCGGGGCCGGATTTTGTGCTCATTCTGACCGTGGCGGACATGCCGGCCTTTGCCGAGGCCAGTGCCCGGCTTTTCACGGCCGATGCCAATGTGCGCAACGTGCGGGCCTTCTTCAGCCTGCGTCGGGCCAAGTTCACGGTGGAGCTGCCCCTGGGCGATGGGGGGGCTGCCCAGGGGTGAGGCGGAAGACGCAGGAGCCGGTGCGGTTGCGCTATGCTGGAACCTATTGATGCGGGGGCAACTGGCACCATGTATCAAAAAGATGAATGACTTCCGGCTGCAGGGTCTCCGTGCAGCCGGCCCCAGGAGATGCAGCCCTCATGAAATTCAAGGACTACTACGAAGTGCTCGGCGTGGACAAGAGCGCCACTGCCGACGAGATCAAGAAGGCCTACCGCAAGCTGGCCCGCAAATACCATCCGGACGTGAGCAAGGAGCCCGATGCCGCGCAGCGCATGGCGGAGGTCAACGAGGCCAATACCGTGCTGTCCGACCCCGAAAAACGGGCCGCCTACGACAAGCTCGGTGCCGACTATGCGCAGGGCATGGGGGCAGGCGGCGCAGGGGGCAACGGCAACTACCAGCCGCCGCCCAACTGGGACGCCGGATTCGACTTCCACGGAGGCGAGGGCTTTGGTGGGGGCGATGCGCAGGGCTACAGCGATTTCTTCGAGCAGCTCTTTGGCCGTGCTGCCCGTGCGCGTGGGGCGCAGGGCGGGGCACGGGGCAGCGCCGGTGCGCACACCACCAGCATGCGCGGCGAGGACCAGCACGCCAGAATCGAGCTCGATCTGCAGGACGCCTACCAGGGCGCCGAGCGCACCCTCACCCTGCAGGGTGCGCGTGCCGATGCGCAGGGGCACATGGTGCCCGAGCAGCGCACGCTGCAGGTCAAGATTCCCAAGGGGGTGCGTGAAGGGCAGATGATCCGCCTGGCAGGGCAGGGGGGACCGGGGTTCAATGGAGGGGCGGCTGGCGATCTGCTGCTGCAGGTGGTCTTCAAGCCCGATGCGCGCTGGCGTGCCGAAGGACGCGACGTGTACCAGCGGGTGCGCGTGGCGCCCTGGGAGGCCGCCATCGGTGGGCCGGTGCAGGTTACCACGCCTTCCGGATCGACGGTCGAGGTGTCGGTGCCTGCGGGTTCCGGCGCCGGGCGCAAGCTCCGCCTCAAGGGGCGCGGGCTGCCGTCCAGAGAGCCGGGCGATCTGTACCTCGAACTCGAACCTGCGATTCCCGGTGCCGTCACGCCCGAGCAGCGCGCAGCCTGGGAGGCCTTGGCCAAGGCCTATCCCGGCTTCGATCCCCGCGTGGCCTGAGGGCCTGAACGAACAGGAAGTGTACAGACATGGCTGAAAATTCCCAAACCCTTCCCCCCGTGAGCGTGCCGGCCGATCTGACGGAATTGCTCTCCGACCATTCTCTGTCCCTGGAGGATCTGGCCCGGGCCTGCCGCCGCGCGCCCGAATGGGTGTCGTCCCATGTGCGCGAAGGCGTGCTGGCGGTCACCCAGACGGCAGACGACCCCGCCGTGTCGGCCGAGGACTGCGGGAGCTGGCGGTTTTCCTCCTTTACCGTGGTTCGCGCACGCCGCATTGCCGATCTGGAACGCATGTTCGATGCCGATCCGCAGCTGGCAGCCCTGACCGTGGATCTCATGGAAGAAGTGGACGCCCTGCGGCGCCGGCTGGCGCCCTATCAGTGACAGTGAGCACCGTGTGAGCCCTCCCATGTGTTCTTCCGATGCATCTCCGAAAGCCATGGAGCCCTCTGCGACCTCGGGCGCGGGAGGTGGCGCTCCCGCCACGCCGCTCGTGGTGATGGGGCGGCGGCCTTCGATCAATGTGCGCAAGGTGCTCTGGACCTGTGCGCTTCTGGAGTGTGACTACACACTGGAGGAGTGGGGCACCGGGGATCTGCGCCTGCAGTCGGAGGCGTACCGCCAGATCAATCCCAATGGGCTGATTCCGGCCCTGCGTGACGGAGACCTGGTGCTCTGGGAGTCGAACACCATCTGCCGCTATCTGGCCGCCCGCCATGGACGTACCGACCTGCTGCCCACAGAGGCCGCCGCCCGGGCGCGGGTGGAGCAGTGGATGGACTGGCAGGTCGCCGAGCTGGCTCCGGCCTGGCGCTATGCCTTCATGGCGCTGGTCAAGCACAGCCCGGCGCATGCGAGCCCGTCGGCCCGCAAGGAGAGCGTGGCGCAGTGGAACCGGCTCATGGCCATTCTGGACGATGGACTGCGTCGCCACGGCCCCTATGCCGCCGGCGAGCACTTCACGCTGGCGGACGTGGTGCTGGGCCTGTCGACCCACCGCTGGCTGTCCACCCCCATGCCCCGGCCTGTGCTGCCGGCGGTGGAGGAGTACATGGCACGGCTGGCGCAGCAGCCTGGATTTGCCGACTGGGTCGCCAACGGCCAGCCGTGAGCCGCACGGCTGCCGTGTGAGCTCTGCACTGGCGGGGAGGCGGAGTCAGGGCTCCGCAGCAGGCTGCGTCGTGACAGGTGCAGCGCCTGTGCTTGCGTCTGTGGGCCAGGCCACCTGCCAGCGCGAGAGGGCGAAATAGGCCTGGATGTCTGCCATGTCGTACATCCATGCATCGAAGGGATCGGCCATGTCCGGCGTGCGCGACACATACACCATGTAGTGCTCGCCGTCCGGGACCACCTGGACGTGACAGCCACATTCTTCCCCCGCCACGATGCGCCCCACGGCATGCAGATGCTGCGGGTCGAACGCCAAGGTGGTGGAGACCGGGGAGGGGGCGGGGGCGGGGGCAGTGGGCATGGCTTGGAACGGAGCTGGGCAAGGGGCGGAAAGGCAAAGGCACGCCAGCGACATGGCAGGGAGCCATGTCGTGGGAGCGCGTCCGTTCAGGCGGGCTTCTTCTTGACCGGGCGCTGGTAGCCCATTTTCTGGTGCAGCGGGCCCCGCACCACGGTGAGTGCGCCCGGCGGGGTGTCGCGGCCCACGGTGCTGCCGGCGCCCACGGTGCCGCCGGCACCGATGGTCACGGGAGCCACCAGCACGCTGTTGCTGCCGATGTGCACGTCGTGCTCGATGACCGTGCGGTGCTTGTTGGCGCCGTCGTAGTTGGCCGTGATGCTGCCCGCGCCGTAGTTGACGCGCTCGCCCACGGTGGCATCGCCCAGGTAGGCCAGATGATTGGCCTTGGCGCCGTCGGCGAGGGTGGAGTTCTTCACCTCGACGAAGTTGCCGATGTGCACCTCGCGGCCCAGCCGGGCGCCGGGACGCAGGCGGGCAAAGGGGCCGATGAGGTCGCCCGCGCCGATTTCCACGCCGAGCTTTTCGCCGTCCACGTGGGTGAAGGGATGGATCACGGCATCGTCCGCGACGGTGCAGTTGGCCAGCACGCAGTGCGCACCGATGCGCACGCGGTTGCCCAGCGTGACGGTGCCCTCGAAGATGCAGTTGATGTCGATTTCCACGTCCTGCCCGCAGGTGAGCGCGCCGCGCACGTCGAGTCGGGCAGGGTCGCGCAGGCGCACGCCGGCCTGCATGAGGCGGTCGGCCGTGCGCTGCTGGAAGGCACGTTCGAGCGCCGCGAGCTGCTGCGGGCTGTTGACGCCAGCCACCTGCACGGCGTCGTCGATCTGGTGGGCGACCACCGGCACGCCGTCGGCCACGGCCAGACGTACCACGTCGGTGAGGTAGTACTCCTGCTGGGCATTGTGGTTGTCGATGCGGGTAAGCCAGTCCTTGAGCAGGCGGGCCGGCGCAGCCATGATGCCGCTGTAGATTTCCTGGGTGGCGAGTTCCTCCGGGGTGCCGTCCTTCTGCTCGACGATGCGGGTGACATGGCCCTGGGCATCGCGCAGGATGCGGCCGTAGCCGAAGGGGTCCTGCATGCGCAGCGTGAGCAGCGCGAGCCGCTCGCCCGCGCAGGCCTGCACCAGCGCCTCGATGGTGGCGGCCTCGGTCAGGGGCACATCGCCGGAGAGCACCACCACGATGCCGTCATCGCCCAGCACCGGCACGGCCTGCTGCACGGCATGCGCGGTGCCGAGCTGCGGCATCTGGCGCACGAACAGGCGGCGGGGGCCGGTGGCGTCGGGGCGGGCCAGGGCTGCCTCGACCTGTTCGGCACCGTGGCCGGTGACCACCACCACCTGACGGGCCTGCAGCTGCGCGGCCGTGTCGAGCACGTGCTGCACCAGCGGCTGGTGGGCGAGCTGCTGCAGGACCTTGGGGATGGCGCTTTTCATGCGCGTGCCCTTGCCGGCAGCCATGATGACGATGTCGAGGGGGGTGTTCATGGGGGAGGGTCTCTCAGGGGAGAAGGGGGCCGTGCGCCAGGCTCAGCGGCTGCTGGAGCGCACGCGGAAAAGCTCGTCGAGGATCAGGCAGATGGCACCGATGGTGATGGCCGTGTCTGCCACGTTGAAGGCCGGGAAGTGCCCGCCCACGAACAGCGGCGAGAGCCAGCGCCAGTGGAAGTCGAGAAAGTCCACCACGTAGCCGTGCCACACGCGGTCGAGCACGTTGCCGATGGCGCCCCCGAGCAGGCTCGCCATGGCGAAGCTGAAGAGCTTCTGGTGCGGGTGGGTGCGCAGCATCCAGACGATGAAGGCTGCCGCCCCCACGCCGATGCCCATGAACAGCCAGCGCTGCCAGCCGCCCGCGTGCGACAGAAAGGAAAACGCAGCCCCGTAGTTGTGCACGCGCACGACGTTGAAGAACCCCGTCACCACGGTGCCGTCGCCGAGGCCGTAGGTGGCCACGATGAGGTACTTGGTGAACTGGTCGAGCATGAGCCAGAGCGCCGCGAGCGACAGCCACAGCGCCAGGCTGGCATTGCTGCTGCCATGGCTGTTGCTGCCGCGAGCACTGTGCACGCGGCGCACGCCGTTGGAGCGGGAGCGGGTGGCGGCCATTCAGGCAAACTCCCGGGTTTCGCCGCTGCCGAACAGGTTGCTCACGCACCGGCCGCAGAGGGTGGGGTGGGCGGCATCGTGGCCGACGTCGTCGCGGTAGTGCCAGCAGCGCTCGCACTTGGCGTCCTGCGACGCACTCACTTCCACCGACAGGGCCTCGCCGCTGCGCAGGGTGACCTGGGAGGTGATGAGCACGAACTTGAGGTCGCTGCCCAGGCTGGCAAGCAGGGCGTGGTCCTCGGGCGCGGCGGTGATGACGAGGTTGGACTGCAGCGAGGAGCCGAGCTGGCCGGCGGTACGCAGTTCCTCGATCTGCTTGTTGGCCACATCGCGGATCTGGCGCAGGCGCTCCCACTTGGCAAGCAGGGCATCGTCGCCCGAGGGCAGGCCATGGAAGGTTTCCAGGAAGATGGAGGGGCTGTGGCCGATGAGCTTCCAGGCCTCTTCGGCGGTGAAGCTCAGGAAAGGCGCCATCCAGCGCAGCATGGCCTGGGTGATGTGCCACAGGGCGGTCTGGGCGCTGCGGCGGGCATGGCTGCCGGGGGCCGTGGTGTAGAGGCGGTCCTTGAGCACGTCGAGGTAGAAGCCTCCCAGATCCTCGGAGCAGAAGAGCTGGAGCTTGGCCACGACGGGGTGGAATTCGTAGACCTGGTAGTGGGCCAGCACCTGGGACTGGAACTCGGCGGCACGGGTGAGGGCCCAGCGGTCGATTTCGAGCAGCTCGTCGAAGGGCAGGGTCTGCGTGGCCGCATCGAAGTCGCTCGTGTTGGCGAGCAGGAAGCGCAGGGTGTTGCGGATGCGGCGGTAGGCGTCGATCACGCGGGCCATGATCTTGTCGTCGCCGGCAATGTCGCCCGAGTAGTCGCTGGAGGCGACCCACAGGCGGATGATTTCGGCGCCCCACTTCTTGTAGGCGTCCTGCAGGTCGATGCCGTTGCCGAGCGACTTGCTCATCTTGCGGCCCTGGCTGTCCACGGTGAAGCCGTGGGTGAGCAGGCCGCGGTAGGGCGCGCGGCCGTTGAGGGCGCACGACAGCAGCAGCGAGCTGTGGAACCAGCCACGGTGCTGGTCGTGACCTTCGAGGTAGAGGTCGGCCTCGGGGCCCGTGTCGTGGTGCAGGGCGGGGTGCGAGCCGTGCAGCACGTGGCTGAAGGTGGAGCCCGAGTCGAACCACACCTCCAGAATGTCGGTGCTGCGGATGTAGTGCGGAGCGTCCTCGGGGCCGAGGATGTCTTCGGTGGGCGTGCGGCTCCAGGCCTCGATGCCGCCCTGTTCGATGATGCGGGCGGCCTGGTCGAGGATGTCCATGGTGCGCGGGTGCAGCTCGCCCGTGGCCTGGTGCATGAAGAAGGGAATGGGCACGCCCCAGCTGCGCTGCCGCGAGATGACCCAGTCGGGACGGTTGGCGATCATGTCGCGCAGGCGGGCCTTGCCGTTCTCGGGGTAGAAGCTGGTCTGGTCGATGGCGGCGAGCGCCATCTGGCGCAGGGTGTAGGGGGCCTTGTCTTTGGTGAACACGCCTTCGCCCTCGTCCATGCGGATGAACCACTGGGCCGTGGCGCGGTAGATCACGGGGGTCTTGTGGCGCCAGCAGTGCGGGTAGCTGTGGGTGATGGTTTCGGTGGCCAGCAGGCGGCCGGCGTTGCGCAGGGTGTCGAGAATGACGGGGATGGCCTTCCAGATGTGCTGGCCGCCGAACAGCGGAAAGTCCGGCGCGTACTGGCCGTTGCCCTGCACGGGGTTGAGGATCTGGTCGGTGGTCATGCCGTGCGCGACGCACGAGTTGAAGTCGTCCACGCCGTAGGCAGGAGCCGAGTGCACGATGCCGGTCCCGTCGGCGTCGGTGGCGTACTCGGCCAGATACACGGGGGCAAGGCGGCGGTAGCCGGGGTCCACGTCGTACAGGGGGTGCTCGAACTCCAGGCCGTCAAGCGCCTGGCCCTTGACCGTGGCCAGCACGGTGCCTTCGAGGCCATAGCGCTGCAGGCACGACTCGACCAGCGAGCGGGCCAGTACCAGCAGACCCTTGGACGTGTCGACCAGCGCGTAGTCGATCTCGGGGCCCATGTTGAGGGCCTGGTTGGCCGGAATGGTCCAGGCCGTGGTGGTCCAGGTGACGACGTAGGCATCGCGCTCGAACGGGGCCACGCCGAAGGCGGCCGCCAGTCGGGCGGGGTCGTGCGCGCGGAAAGCCACGTCGAGCGTCTGGCTCTTCTTGTCCTGGTACTCGATCTCGAACTCGGCGAGCGACGATCCGCAGTCGAAGCACCAGTACACGGGCTTGAGTCCGCGGTACACGAAGCCGCGTTCGATCACGCGCTTGAACACGCGCAGCTCGTTGGCCTCGTTGGCGAAGTTCATGGTGCGGTAGGGGTTGTCCCATTCGCCGAGCACGCCCAGCCGCTTGAAGTCGGCCTTCTGCTGGGCGATCTGTTCGGTGGCGTAGGCGCGGCTCCTGGCCTGCATCTCGTCGCGGCTCAGGCCCCGGCCGTATTTCTTCTCGATGGCGTTCTCGATGGGCAGGCCGTGGCAGTCCCAGCCCGGCACGTAGCCGGCATCGAACCCGTCGAGCTGGCGGGCCTTGTTGATCATGTCCTTGAGGATCTTGTTGACCGCATGGCCCATGTGCAGCTGGCCGTTGGCGTAGGGCGGGCCGTCATGCAGGATGAACAGCGGCGCGCCATGCCGCGCGGCGCGCAGGCGGGTGTAGAGGCCTTCGTCCTCCCACTCCTTGATCCAGCCCGGTTCCCGCTTGGGCAGGTCGCCGCGCATGGGGAAGGGGGTGTCGGGGAGGTTGAGGGTCTTGCGGTAATCGTGTTTCTGGTCGGACATGATGGTGGAGAGATGAAAGGGGGTGTCCAGGCTGCGTGCGGCAGGGGAGGGAGAAGGCGGAAGGGAGCGGACGGATGCGGGCCGGATGCTCAGGCGGCAGCCGGCGCAGCCGTGGCGCCGTCGGGCTCGGCCGCCGTCAAATTCGGTCGCGTGTGGTCTGGCGGCGCGTCTCGCTGTGGCGCGAGGCAAACCAGTCGCGTGCGTCGGCGCAATCCTGGGCAATGCCCTGTTGCAGGGCTTCCAGACCGTCGTATCTGCGCTCTTCGTGCAGTTTGTGCAGCAGTTCCACGCGCACGATTTTACCGTATGCCCCTTCCGGGCCCAGGGCGGCCGGCCATTCGAGGCAGTGGGTTTCGAGCAGCACGCGGCCGCCGTTGACATCGTGGGGATCGAGGGAGGGGCGCACCCCCATGTTGGCCACGCCGGGCAGGGGACTGCCATCGGCGGTGAGTCCGTGCACCCGCACCACGAAGATGCCGCTGGCAGCAGGCTTCCAGTGCGCGAAGCGCTGGTTGAGGGTGCGGATGCCGAGTTCGCGACCGAGCTTGCGGCCGTGCACGACGTGTCCGCTGATGGTGTAGGGGCGGCCGAGCAGGCGCGCGGCTTCGGCCATGTCGCCCCGCGCCAGGGCCTCGCGCACCTCGGTGCTGCTCACGCGGATGCCGGGATCGGCCGGCAGGGCCTGTCCGGGCGTGGCGGGACGGGGCACCTCGTAGCTGTTCATGCGCGAGACCTCGAACCCCAGGGTGCGGCCGGCCGCGTCGAGCATGGCATAGTCGCCGGCGCGCCGTGCACCGAAGCGGAAGTCATCCCCCACGAGCACGTACTGCGCGCCCAGGCCGTCGACCAGCACCTGGCGGATGAACGCTTCGGGCGACAGGCTGGCCAGAGCCTCGTTGAAGGGCAGGATCACGGTCTGGTCGATGCCTGCGGCCGCCAGCTCGCAGAGCTTGTCGCGCAGGGTGGCGATGCGGGCCGGGGCCAGTTCGGGTCTGGAGAACTTCTCGGCAAAGAAGTCGCGCGGATGCGGCTCGAAGGTGAGAGCGCAGGCGGGAAGGCCCCGGTTGCGGGCCTCGTTGCGCAGCAGGGCCAGCATGGCCTGGTGGCCGCGGTGCACACCGTCGAAATTGCCGATGGTGAGTGCGCAGGCAGGCGCCAGGTCGGGGTGTCGGAAGCCGCGGAAGATTTTCATGACGGGCTATTATCCACCGACCGCCCGCCGTCCATCATGGCCGGCAGCATCCAACCCCGCAACCCGTTGCGCATCGGGCCGGGCCATCATGGCTGATCGGCCACGAGCAGGGCCTTGTACCGGGCGGCCGTCTGGCTGCAGATCGGAGCGGTGCCGGGCTGGGCAGCCAGCTGCAGCAGGGGACGGTCCCAGCTGGCGGTGTACTGCTGGCGCAGCTGCCGGATGTCGTACCCATGGGCCAGGGCCTGCTGGGCTTCCGGGGCAAGGAGGGGCGTCTGGCCCGGCAGGCAGCTGGCCAGCATCACGTGCAGGGGCAGCAGGTCGCGGGCGGTGTTTTCGACCGTGTGGGCCTTGATGTCGGCTGGGCGAGGCACGGCGGTGCGTGCCACTTCCAGCCAGTGCTGCGCGGCATCGGCATGGCCGCTGCGTGCGGCATGCATGGCGAGGGCCTCGGCCGTGCGCAGCTGCTGCAGCGCGGGAAGGGAGGAGCGGGAAGCCGGGGCGTCGAGCACCTGGGCCAGCCACGCGGCGAGCCGGTCTGCGAGTGCGGTCCGCGAGGTCTCGGCCGGCAGGCGCACCAGATCGGCCAGCATCTGCGTCTGGGCCTGCAGCGCCACGGCGGACAGGCGTCCATCGGCCTGCACGGGGGGCTGCGCGAGCCAGGGGGCGACGCGCTGCTGGAAGCGCTCGGCCCGCTGCTGCAGCTCGGGCAGGTCGGCCATTTCGGATTCTTCGCGCTGGCGGTAGTGGGCCACGGCCAGTCGGGTGCGGGCCGCATCTTCGGCGGACACGAGTCCGGGCACTACCGTGGTCCAGTAGGCCAGATTGGCCACCAGTCCGCTGGCTTCCTGCTGGTCGTCCATGGCGCGCACCAGGGCGCGGGAGCTGTAGATGCTGCTCACGGCCAGCGCCACGAGGGCGGCGGCCGTGGCGGCGACGGTTCTGGCTTTCATGGCGGACGATTATCCCCGAACTCTCCGGGGCGGTCCCCTCACGGGGGAGAGTGGAGTGTGGCTGGCAGTGGAAAAGCCGCCCGGTCAGGCTGCTCCGACGACGCTCCAGAGCATGGCCATGACGGCGAACAGCATGACCGCAGTGGCCACCCAGCCCAGCACTTCCAGTCGGATCGAGAGCGTGAATTCGCCCAGGATGTCCTGCCGGCGGCCCAGCCACATCATCATGGCCATGATGGGCACGGCCGCGACGCCGTTGACGATGGCGCTCCATACCAGGGCCTTGATGGGGTCGAGCGGGGTGAAGTCGAGCAGCAGCCCGCCGATGGTGGCGAGCACCAGCACGGTGTAGAAGCCCTTGGCTTCGGTCATGCGGTGGTTGAGGCCCGAGCGCCACTGGAACACGTCCGCCACCGCGTAGGCGGCCGATCCGGCCAGCACGGGCACGGCGAGCATGCCGGTGCCGATCACGCCCAGCGAGAACAGCAGGAAGGTGAAGTCGCCGGCAATCGGGCGCAGCGCCTCGGCGGCCTGCTTGCTGCTCTGGATGTCGGTGACGCCGTGCTGGTGCAGGGTGACGGCCGTGGCCAGCATGATGCAGAAGGCGATCACGTTGGAGAACAGCATGCCGACGTTGGTGTCGAGCTGGATGCGCGAGAGGTGTTCGCGCATGAAGAGCTGGTCCTGTGCCACGGGCTGGGCATTGAGCTGCTGGCGCAGCTCGGCTTCCTGAGAAGCCTGCCAGAAGAACAGATAGGGGCTGATGGTGGTGCCCAGCACCGCCACCACCATCATCCAGTACTCCGAGCTCTTCTGCATCTTCGGCAGCAGGGCCGTGTGCACCATGATGCGCCAGTCCACCTGGAGCATGAGCAGCACCGCCACATACGAGAGCAGGGCCAGCGTGAACCACTTGAGCACGCGCACCATGGACTCGTAGTTGAGCCAGACCGGAATGACGGCACACAGCAGCCCGAAGATGAGGGCATGTCCATGCTGCGGACCGCCCACCACGAGCTGCAGGGCCTCGCCCATGGCAGCGATGTCTGCGGCGATGTTGAGGGTGTTGGCCAGAACGAGCAGCAGCACCATGGCCAGAGCCAGCCAGCGCGGCATGACGCGGCACATGCTGCTGGCCAGGCCCTTGCCGGTCATCCAGCCGATGCGTGCGCTCACCATCTGGATCCCGATCATCAGCGGCGCCGTGAAGATCAGCGTCCACAGCAGCCCGCCGCCGAACTGGGCACCGGCCTGCGAGTAGGTGGCGATGCCGCTGGGGTCGTCATCCGCCGCACCGGTGATCAGCCCGTTGCCGAGCTGGTTGGTGAGTTTCTTGGCGTGGCGGAAATACTGCATGCAATCCCCTGGGAAAAAGAAAGAGACGACGGGGCGCGGCGCACCCTGGGGGCAGGGTGCTGAGGCTGGGCGGGATTATCCACGAGTATGTGACGGATGTGTGTCCATCTGTCTGCTGCAGGTGGCCTGGCAGAGTCGGTGGTGGCCTCTGGCATGCCCGGCGTTCCCATGGCGCCGGAAGCGCGGGCGGGACGCATGCCGGATAATGGCAGGATGGTTCAGCGCAATATCGTCATACTCATTTCCGGCGGCGGCAGCAACATGGCCGCGATCGTGCAGGCATCGCTGCGCGCACATTGGGCACAGCGCTTCGGCGCACGGGTGGCCGCCGTCATCAGCAACAAGGCAGAGGCGGGCGGACTGGCATTTGCCCGCGAACACGGCATCGCCGCCGAGGTGGTGGATCACAAGGCCTTTCCCGACCGGCAGGCCTTTGATGCCGCCCTCGCGGCATGCATCGACCGCCACGAGCCGGCACTGGTCGTGCTTGCCGGGTTCATGCGCATCCTCACGCCGGAATTCGTCGCCCGCTATGAGGGGCGCCTCCTCAACATCCATCCCTCCCTGCTGCCGGCCTTCCCCGGTCTGCACACGCACCAGCGCGCCATCGAGTCCGGGTGCCGCTTTGCCGGTGCCACGGTGCACCAGGTCACGGCCGAGCTCGACCACGGGCCCATTCTGGCTCAGGCCGTCGTGCCTGTGCTGCCGGACGATACAGCCGACACGCTGGCCGCCCGGGTCCTCACCCAGGAACATCTGATCTATCCGGCCGCCGTAACCTCCTGGCTGGAGCAGCAGATGGCACGCGCCGCACGGGAGCTGGCATGAGCGCGCCCCATCAGTCCGACCGGCCGGATACGCCGGACGTCCCGGACGTGCTGGTGACCGTGCCCGCACCCTCCGACATCGTGGTGGCATGGTCCGAAGCGCCGCAGCTGCTGTTTCTGCTCTTCCACGCGGCGGGCGAACAGCCTGCTTCCCTGCTGCCGCTGGCCCAGCGGCTGGCCGCCCAGTTTCCGCAGGGCGTGGTGGCCTGCGTGGCAGCGCCCCATGCGTGGGACGAAGGGGCAGGCTTCCAGTGGTATTCCCTGCGCGGCCTCATGGCCGGCAATCTGCGCGAACGTACCCAGCCAGCGCTGGCCGAATTCGCCTCCACCGTCCGCGCCTGGCAGCGGCAGTGCGGGCTGGGCCCCGAACGCACGGCCATCGTGGCCCATGGGCAATCGGCCATTCTGGGGCTTGAGGCACTGGCCCAGCTGCCGCCTTTCTGTGCACGGCTGTTTGCCATCGGTGGGCATTTCGTGACCTTGCCTGCGCACCTGCACGACCAGACCTCCCTGCACTGGCTGCACGGCCGGCTCGACGCCACGGTGCCCTACCAAGCCGCCATCGAGGCCGCTGCACACCTCAAGGCCCTCGATGCCGACTTCTCCGTCGACGTGTTCGCAGACACCGCAGCGGGCCTCACCGACGAAATGGGCGACCGCATCGTGCACCTCCTGCAGAACCACGTGCCCCAGCGCATGTGGCGCGAAGCCATGGCCAGCGCCGGCGCAGCCGCCGCCGCTACAGACGAAGACGGCGAAGCCTCTTCCAGCCATCCGCCCGCACCCGGCCCCACACTGCACTGAATGCCTGCGCGCCCATGGGGTGCAGAGGGATTGTGCACGTCTGTCCAATGCCGTGAGTTCGTAGACCCTCTGGCCCTGCCTCGTCTCCACGGACATCCAGTCATGCAGCCAGACGGCTGCACCCCCGGATTACCCGAGGCATGAAACCGTTGGCCGAATGTTTCCCCTGGGCAGCTCTCCAATCCGAAGTGCCACACTGCCCAACCGGGCAATGTCCGCATATGGAATCGAGATACAGACATTTGCAAGCTGAAGTTGGCATCGCGTCAGTTGCGGAGTGTTTCGGCGACCAGCAAGGTGTGAGCCATGGAACCCGGAGCCAGTCTGTTTCTATGCTCCATTCCAAAAGACACAGGCCCCTTCAGGGGCTGAAGGGGCCTGTGGGCAGTCCAGGGCACTCGGCCTGCTGGCCGGGTGCGGAAGTCAGGCTGCGTCGGTCTGGGCCGGGGTGCGCAGGCGGGCGGCGCCGAGGGCTTCCTCGGTCAGGCCATGCCGTTGCAGCAGCTCCGGCAGCGGCTGGCGCAGGGCCAGCGCGGCGGCGGCCATGCCCATGGCGGGGCTGGACTGGATGCCGTAGCCTCCCTGTCCGGCGACCCAGAAGAAGTCGCTGATGGCATCGTCGTAGCCGTTGACCATGGCGCCGTCGGACGAGAAGGTGCGCAGGCCGGCCCAGGTGTGGCTGGGGCGGCGGATCTGCAGGGTGGTCATTTCCTCGATGTGGTAGATGCCGGTGGCGACGTCGAGTTCTTCGGGTTGCACGTCATGCGGCGTGGTGGGGTCGGCGTTGGCGGGAGAGCCGAGCAGCTGGCCGGCGTCGGGCTTGAAGTACCAGTCTTCGCCGATGCCCATGACCATGGGCCAAGCATGCACGTCGACGCCCTCAGGGGCAGGGAAGGTGAAGGCCGAGCGGCGGCGGGGTTCGAGCCCCAGGGGCTGGACGCCAGCCATGGTGGCGATGGTGTCGGCCCAGGCGCCTGCCGCATTGATGAGCACCTTGGCGGTGTAGGTGGTGCCGCCGGCCGTGACCTGCCACAGGCCATCGTCGCCCCGGGCGATGGCTTCGACGCCCGCGTTGCACACGAGGTGGGCGCCCTGCTGGCGTGCGCCGTGCAGATAGCCGCCGTGGATGGCGTGCACGTCCATGTCGGCAGCCTCGGGGTCGATGATGCCGCCAAGCACTTTGTCGCGCCGCAGCACCGGAACCAGCGCACAGGCTTCGTCGGCGGTCAGCTTGCGGGTGCGGGGGTTGAGGTTGCGGAACACTTCCCATTCGAGTTCGAGCATTTCGGCCTGCTGGGGCGAGGCCACCGTCAGGGCTGCCCGCGGGATGACGAGCTCGTGTTCGCTGAACCCTTCGGGCGGGTGCAGGAAGAATTCCTGGCTGGCGACCGACAGGCGGCGGACCTGCAGCGGGCCGTAGCCTTCCATGAAGTGGGCGGCCGATCGTCCGGTGGAGTGGTAGCCGGGCTGGGACTCGCGTTCGAGCAGGATGATGCTCGCGTGGGGGGCAAGCCAGTAGGCGGTGGATGCGCCGGCAATGCCTGCGCCGATGATCAGATAGTCAGCATGGGTCGGAGTGGTGGAGGTCATGATGCGTGAGGGGAGGCCTGAGGGTCAGGAAAAGCGCCGGTGTCAGCGCAACCGGGTTGCACCAGCTTTGTGAGTGGGTGTCCGGTTGTCAGCTTCATGCAATATTCGCGCCAGTTTGGCGCTCTTTTGGTCTGCTCCATGCTGGTGCACCCAGGGGCGGAGACACAGCGCCCCATCCCGGGGGTGCAACCGCGTCTTCTGCTCCAGGATGGCGCACCGGGAAGTGGCGTTCAGGCCGTTTCGGCACAGGAGGCGTCCGCGGTGCGGGTGGGTTGGCCGAGGCTCTTGAGGATGTCGCGCACCAGCATGGCGCGGTCCACGGGCTTTTCGAGTGCACGCTCGATGCGCAGCTTCTCGTTGCCTGCGAGCTTGACGGCCCTGTTGCCCTGGATGAGCCGGATGATGGCGAGCGGATCGACCGGGGGCTGGGGCTTGAAGGTGATGGTGATGACGCTGGGAGCGGCTTCCACCTTGGCCACGCCATAGGGCTGGCTGAGCACGCGCAGGCGATGGACCTGGATGAGCGTTTCGGCCTGCGGGGGGAGCTTGCCGAAGCGGTCGACCAGCTCCTCGACCAGACGGTCGATCTGCCCTGAAGTCTGGGCGGTGGCGAGTTTCTTGTAGAAGGACAGGCGCAGGTGCACGTCGCCGCAGTAGTCGTCCGGCAGCAGGGCAGGGGCGTGCAGGTTGATTTCGGTGACGGCATGCAGGGGGCTGAGCAGATCCGGCTCCCGACCGGCCTTGAGGGCCTTGACGGCCTCGGCCAGCATCTCGTTGTAGAGCTGGAAGCCGATTTCCATCATGTTGCCGCTCTGGTTCTCTCCCAGTACCTCGCCAGCGCCCCGGATTTCGAGGTCGTGCATGGCCAGGTAGAAGCCGCTGCCGAGCTCTTCCATCTGCTGGATGGCTTCGAGGCGCTGGGCCGCCTGCTTGGTGAGGCTTTCCAGGTCGGGCACCATGAGGTAGGCATAGGCCTGGTGGTGGCTGCGGCCCACCCGCCCGCGCAGCTGGTGGAGCTGGGCGAGGCCGAACTTGTCGGCGCGGCTGATGAGAATGGTGTTGGCGCTGGGCACGTCGATGCCGGTTTCGATGATGGTCGAGCACAGCAGAATGTTGAAGCGCTGGGCCACGAAGTCGCGCATCACCCGTTCGAGCTCGCGCTCGGGCATCTGGCCGTGGGCCACGGCGATGCGGGCTTCGGGCAGGATTTCCTGCAGCTTCTGGCGCCGGTTCTCGATGGTTTCGACCTCGTTGTGCAGGAAGTAGACCTGGCCGCCGCGCTTGAGCTCGCGCAGCACGGCCTCGCGGATGACGCCGCTGCTCTCGCTGCGCACGAAGGTCTTGATGGCCAGGCGGCGCTGCGGTGCGGTGGCGATGACCGACAGGTCGCGCAGTCCTTCGAGCGCCATGCCCATGGTGCGGGGAATGGGGGTGGCAGTGAGGGTGAGCACGTCGACTTCGGCGCGCATCTTCTTCATCTGCTCCTTGTGGCGCACGCCGAAGCGGTGTTCCTCGTCGATGATGAGCAGCCCCAGGTCCTTGAAGTGCACGTCGCTCGACAGCAGCTTGTGCGTGCCCACCACGATGTCCACGGTGCCGTCGGCCACGCCGGCGAGTGCGGCCTGGACTTCCCTGGAGTTGCGGAAGCGGGAGATTTCGGCCACCTTGATCGGCCACTTGGCAAAGCGGTCCTTGAGGGTCTGGTAGTGCTGCTCGGCCAGCAGCGTGGTCGGAGCCAGAAAGGCCACCTGCCGCCCGCCGGTGACGGCCACGAAGGCCGCACGCAGGGCCACCTCGGTCTTGCCGAAGCCCACGTCTCCGCAGACCAGACGGTCCATGGGACGGGGCGAGACCATGTCCTGGATCACGGCGTGGATGGCCGCCTTCTGGTCGGCGGTTTCCTCGAAGCCGAAGTCGTTGGCAAAGACCTCGTAGTCGGCTGCCGAGAAGCGGAAGGCGTGGCCTTCGCGGGCGGCGCGGCGGGCATAGATGTTGAGCAGCTCGGCCGCGCTGTCGCGCACCTGTTCGGCCGCCTTGCGCTTGGCCTTTTCCCACTGGCTGCCGCCGAGCTTGTGCAGGGGTGCTTCGTCCGGGCTCACGCCGGTGTAGCGGCTGATGAGGTGGAGCTGGCTCACGGGCACGTAGAGGGTGGCGTCGCCGGCGTATTCGAGGTGCAGGAATTCCTGCAGCTCGGGCTCGCCCTGGGCGTTCTTCTGCCCCATGTCCATGTTGACGAGGCCCTGGTAGCGCCCGATGCCATGGGCGCTGTGCACCACGGGATCGCCCACCTTGAGTTCGCTGAGATCCTTGATGAGTGAGTCGACATCGCTGGCATGTTCCTGCCGGCGGTGCCGCCGGTGCTGGGCGCTGCCGTTGCCGGCAAACAGCTCGGTTTCGGTGACGAGGTCGATGCCCCGTTCATTCCACGCGAAGCCTTCGGCCAGCAGCGAGGTGGCCAGCGCCACTTTTTCGGGGCTGGCCTCGAACTCGGCCAGCGTGTCCATCACCACGGGCTGCACTCCGCTGGCCCGCAGAAAGTCGAGCAGGCTCTCGCGGCGGCCGGCGCTTTCTGCCAGCAGCAGCACCCGGTGCGGGGTGGCGCGGATGTGTGCCTGCAGGCGCACGAGCGGATCCTCGGTGCCGCGGCGGGCCGCCACATCGGGCAGGCGGTCGAATTCGGGGTAGGCGGAAGGCTGGGGCTCGCCCCCATCGGCCAGTGCCTGGCGCCGCAGCGAGAGCTGGGGGAAGGGCTTGGCATGCAGGTAGAACTGGTCGGCGCTCAGGAACAGGGTCTCGGGCGGCAGGGCCGGGCGGTCGGGGTCTCCCGAAAACAGGCGATAGCGCTCGCGCGTGTCCTGCCAGAAGCGCTGGAAGGGCGTTTCCAGATCGTCGTGCAGCACCACGGTGCTGCCTTCGGGCAGGTAGTCGAACACCGTGGCGGTCTGCTCGAAGAACAGGGGCAGGTAATACTCGATGCCTGCGCCGGCCAGACCGTCGCCCATGTCCTTGTAGATGCGGCTGCGCGTGGGGTCACCCTCGATGCACTCGCGCCAGCGGTGGCGGAAGCGCTGGCGCGCATCCTCGTCCATCGGGAACTCGCGTCCCGGCAGCAGCCGCACTTCGGGCACCGGGTAGAGGCTGCGCTGGCTGTCGGGGTCGAAGGTGCGGATGCTGTCGATCTCGTCGTCGAACAGGTCCACCCGGTAGGGCTGGGTCGAGCCCATGGGGAACAGATCGATCAGGCTGCCCCGCACCGCATACTCGCCGGGGCTCACCACCTGGCTGACATGGGCATAGCCGGCCAGCGTGAGCTGGCGTCGCAGTGCGGCTTCGTCGAGCTTCTGGCCGGTCTTGAAGTGAAAGGTATAGCCAGCCAGAAACGAGGGCGGCCCCAGCCGGTAAAGCGCCGTCGTGGCCGGGATCAGCACCACGTCCGCCCCATCCTCGCGGTGATGCTGGCTGATGCGCCACAGCGTGGCGAGCCGTTCGCTGATCAGGTCCTGGTGGGGCGAAAAGCTGTCGTAGGGCAGGGTCTCCCAGTCCGGGAACATCACACATCGCAGGGCGGGATCGAAAAAGGGCAGCTCCTCCTGCAGGCGTCGGGCATCGGCCGCATCGGCCGTCACGATGGCCGTGCACCGGCCCTCCGCCTTGTCGCGCGCGGCCATCTGGGCCAGCAGGGCCGCATCGGCCGATGCGGGCGGACGTGGGAGGGTGTAGCGATGACCGGGAGTGAGCTTGGGGAGATCCATGGGGCAGACAGACAGAACGACAGGCGATGCGAACGACAGCGGACAGAACGGATGGGGCGCCACCGCACAGCCGCGCAACAGCAACTCCACCCCATCACCGCCCGGCATGGAAATGCCGGCCAGGGCAGGGAGAGCCGTGCCGCATGGCAGCCCAGACCGCTGGCAACCATTGTAGAGATGGGGATGCGGGGCTGCCCTCGCAAGGGTGCCCGCCCCCTGGGGCGGCAGGGTTGCGCCACAATACGCCCACCTCAGCGCCTGCAGCATGGCTGCTGCGCATTCCTTTTGTTCTTCAGTCTGTCATGTCGAACCCTTCAGATACTCCCCGCATCCTGGCGCTTGTGCCGTGTGCCGGCAGCGGCAGCCGCGCGGGCACCGCCATGCCCAAGCAGTACCAGCCCGTGGCAGGCCGCGCCATGCTGTGGCACGCCCTCGTGGCATTCGCGCAGGCCCCCTCGGTCGACGCCAGCCTGCTGGTGCTGGCGCTGGACGATGCGGGCTTTGCAGCCCAGCCCTGGCCTGCAGAGCTGGATCCTGCGCGCCTGCAGGTTGCCCGCTGCGGCGGCAGCAGCCGTGCCGAATCGGTGCGCAACGGACTCCTGCATCTGCGCACGGCCGGGTATGGGGAGCAGGACTGGGTGCTGGTGCACGACGCCGCGCGCTGCCTGATCACGCCCGAACAGATCGAGACCCTGGTCACAGCCTGCCGCAGCGATCCCGCGGGGGGGCTGCTGGCCCTGCCGCTGCCGGACACGCTCAAATCGGCTGTGGTGGATGCAGCGGCACCGCGCGTGCACGGCACAGTCTCCCGCGCCGACAAATGGCTGGCCCAGACGCCCCAGATGTTCCGTCTCGGACTGCTGCTGCAAGCCCTCGATGCCGGCCTGTCCGAAGCGCCCGAAGCCATCACCGACGAATCCAGCGCCATCGAACGTCTGGGACATGCCCCGTTGCTTGTGCGCGGAAGCGCCCAGAACTTCAAGGTCACCTATCCCGAGGACTTTGCCCTGGCCGAAGCCGTGCTGCAGGCCCGCGCCCATCCGTCCCTCGCCAGCTGACGGCTTTCGGCGCTCAGAGGCAGCGCAGGCACTCCGGCCGGCGATGCGACAATGCATCCCATGACGCATATCGCCCATTCCCATCCGGTTCCCTTTCGCATTGGCGAGGGCTGGGACACCCATCAGCTCGTCGAAGGTCGCGCCCTCTGGCTGGGGGGCGTCCTGATTCCCCACGCCAAGGGGCTGCTTGGCCATTCCGACGCCGATGCCCTGCTGCATGCCGTGACAGACGCTGTGCTCGGTGCGGCCGGCATGGCCGACATCGGCACCCTGTTTCCCGATACCGATGCCGCCTTCAAGGGGGCAGATTCCCGTGTCCTGCTGACCGAGGCCATGCGCCGCGTGGCGGCGTCCGGCTGGGTGGTGGGCAATGTGGACTGCACGGTCGTGGCCCAGAAGCCGCGGCTTGCGCCCTACAAGCAGGACATGGCCGCGCAGATCGCCACCTGTCTGGGCATTGCGCCCGCTCAAGTCAACGTCAAGGCCAAGACGGCCGAGAAGCTCGGCCCGGTGGGCGAGGAGCGCAGCATCGAGGCGCGCGCCGTGGCGCTGCTCGTGCGCCAGCCCGACTGACCGGGAATCAGCCCGGCGCCGGGGCCGTCAGGACATCCGGCAGGCTCGGGGCTTCCGGCAGAGCCGCTCCCGATCTCACTCCCTGAGATGCACGCCCCTCAAAATGTCAGGGGCGCAGGGGAGCTGTCTTGTGCAGCAGCACATCGGCCTGCAGGCCTCCCTGGGGCCGGTTGCTGAGCACAAAGGTGCCCCCCATGTGCTCCACCACTTTCTGCACGATGGCCAGTCCGAGCCCACTGCCCACGGCCGAGGTACGCGCCTCGTCGGCCCGATAGAAAGGCTGGGTGAGGCGGTGCAGGATGTCCTCGGGCACCCCGGCGCCGTGGTCAAACACCTGGAGGTGCACCAGCGAGCCTTCCATGCGGGCATGCACTTCCAGCTCGGTCACCTCGGTGCCGGGCGTCTTGCCATAGCGGCGCGCATTTTCCATGAGGTTGGACACCACACGTGCCAGTTCCACCTCGTCGGCATAGACCTGGAGCGATTCCGGCACATCGACGTGGATGTGGATGTCTTCCGAGTTGCGGTACGGATAGGCGCTCGCCACCACCACATCCGAGAGCGCAATCACCGACATCTTCATGGAGTCCGGGCGCGCATAGTCCATGAACTTGTTGATCACGGCGTCGAGCTGTTCGATGTCGGCCACCATGTAGTCGCGCGCTTCCTGATCGGTCACGCTCATCTCGGCCTCGAGCCGCAGGCGTGCCAGCGGCGTGCGCAGATCGTGCGAGATGCCGGCGAGCATCACGGCGCGCTCCTGCTCGACCTTGGCCATCTGTTCGGCCATGCGGTTGAAGCCCACGTTCACCTCGCGCAGTTCCTTGACCGAGACGGTCTCGTCCAGATGTCCGGCGTTGAAATCCCCGCGCTTGATCTTTCCCATGGCCATGCTGAGCTGCTTGAGCGGCCGGTTCACCAGACCGGCAATCACCGCAGCGCCCAGCAGAGAAAGCACCCCTGCCATCGCCATCCAGATCAGCCAGGTAGCCCCGCCGACGGGATTCACGCGGGAGGCATCGGTCAGCAGCCAGTAGGCGTCGGTGTCGATCGTGAAGCCGATCCACAGTCCTTCCTCGCCGTTGACCGAATCCGCCACGATGGTCTCCGGCCCCAGCCGCGCGCGCAGCTGCTGAATCACCCGTTCGTTGAGCTGATCCTGCGAGATGCGCTCGATCTTGTCGTCGGGCTCGCGCGGCAGGATGCGCACGCCTTCCTCTTCGGCCAGCGTTTTCATGAGCGCATAGCGCGTGATGGAATCCGAATAGATCAGCGCGGCGCGACTCAGGTTGACCAGCGATGCAATCTGCTGGGCCGTCTGGGTGGCACGCGGTCCGAAGTCCAGCCATCGAATGGTCATCAGCCAGCCCGTGGTGCTCACCGTCAGCATCAGACCAATCATGAAGAACGAGCGCCAGAACAGCGTGAGCTGCCAGTGCGGCGCGGCCGTGCTGCGGCTGGCGTCCACCGGCTGGCGTGTGGTGCCTGCAGACAGCTGTCCCATCGTGCCCGAGCGCGGGCGGGGAGAGGATGCGTCCGGGGTGTCGCTGTCAGGATTTCCGGGCGTCAGCGAGGAGGGCGCCATGCCGTCGTCCGCACCAGTGGCGGTGCTGCCATCCGCCGCATTTGCGGCAGGCGATGCAGAGACAGGGGCATTGTCGGGTTCTGCTCCTTCCAGCGCCGCAGCGCGTGCAGACTCCTCGCCATCCTCGGGCGGCGGGGCTGGGAGAGAGAGGGTAGGGGGCAGTTTCACGTCGATGGGGCTCGGAACGAATCATCAGGGCATGAAAATGTCACACACTCACGCCGTGAGTGGAACTTTGTCGTTCGGTTCTGGCAGAGACCTCGCCATGCCAGCAGAGCACAGCACGGCGAGAGGTCGAGACCATGGAAAACGGCGAGGCGTGGAATTTTCCAGCGTCAGGCGATCAATTGCTGTTGCCGCCATCCGGCACGAAGACATACCCCACGCCCCATACCGTCTGGATATAGCGGGGCGATGCCGGGTCGGTCTCGATGAGCTTGCGCAGTCGCGAGACCTGCACATCGAGGCTGCGGTCGAAGGGCTCGAACTCCCGTCCACGCGCCAGCTGGGCCAGTTTCTCGCGCGACAGCGGCTGGCGCGGGTGCCGTACCAGCGCCTTGAGCATGGCAAACTCACCCGTGGTCAGCGGCAGGTCCTCGCCGTCCTTCTTGAGGGTGCGGGCGCTGAGGTCGAACACGAAGTTGCCGAAGCTCACGCTTTCCGATTCGGTCGAGGGGGCACCGGGTGCTTCCACGGTCGGGCGACGGCGCAGCACGGCATGTACGCGGGCGAGCAGCTCGCGGGGGTTGAAGGGCTTGCCCAGATAGTCATCGGCACCGATCTCCAGTCCGACGATGCGGTCCACATCCTCGCCCTTGGCCGTGAGCATGATGATGGGGGTGCGGTCATTGGCTGCACGCAACCGGCGGCAGATCGACAGACCGTCCTCGCCGGGCAGCATCAGATCCAGCACGATCAGGTCCACGGTTTCGCGCAGCATGATGCGATTGAGGGTCTTGCCGTCTTCCGCGACCATCACCTCGAAACCTTCCTGACTCAGGTAGCGGCGCAGCAGGTCGCGAATGCGTGCATCGTCGTCGACGACCACGATTTTGTCCGGCCGCGCAGGGTTTGCCTGGTTCATGGAGCTCCTCCGTCAATTTGTAACACGAGAAGATATTAGGCGCCAAAAGGGCAAAATCCAGTGTTTTTAGTCGGCTTTTCACACTGTTACACATCTTTCGGCGCAGGGCATGTTGTGACAGTGCGTGGTCTGGATTCGCGGGGCCTACGGGGTATCCTTGGACTCAACCACGCCTGACCAGTCATCAGGAGAAAGCGAACCCTCCACACGGGGACGCTCTTTCGCAGTGCGGTTCGCAGCAGGCGTGCTGGCGGGCCGAGAAAGAGATCCACGGACATCATCATGAGCAGTACCTTTTCATTGCGTGCCGTTCTTGCAGGAGCACGGCATGTTCCGATCCCTGCCGCCGTCCCCAGCGGCGTGCACACCCGCATGCTGGCCGCCCTGGCAGGGCTGCTTGGCCTGTGCATGGCCAGTGCCGCGCACGCGCAGTGCCCCATTTCCGTACCGCGCCAGGACGTGCAGTTCCCCGGCCCACCCGCCCGCTATGACCTGCGGGAGAGCGTCAGCGCCCAGCGCGACAAGGAGTGCATGCAGGGCGTGCATCCGCGGCGGCTCTCCAAGCAGGAGCTGCGCGAGCTGCGCAAGGCCGTGAGAACCCAGATGATGTACTCGCGCCGACAGGCCGCATCCCATTCCCGCTGACGGCGGTGGCAAGGCAGCGCAAGCCGGCTTGCCTGCCATTCCCGTTTCCCATTTCTTCGATTGCTGGGATTCCCATGACGACACGAACCCTTTCTGTTTTCCGCCCCATGCTGTGCGTGGCTGTCTGTGCAGCTGCCGCCACGGCCACGCTCCCTGCCCGGGCCGCCGAAGATTCCTCTCCGATGATGAATGTGGTGGAGCTCAGCGGCAAGGGGGCGGTGCAGGTGCAGCAGGACATGCTGCGCATGGTGCTCGAAACCACCAGGGATGGCAGCGATGCCGCAGCCGTGCAGTCCACCCTCAAGCAGGCCCTGGATCAGGCGCTGCAGGTGGCACGGCCCCAAGCGGCGCCCGGGCGTCTGGATGTGCGCACGGGGGCCTTCAGCCTGTATCCGCTGCGGGATGCCAAGGGGCGCATCACGGGCTGGCAGGGCCGGGCGCAGCTGATTCTGGAGGGAACCGACATTGCCCGCATCAGCAGTCTGTCGGGACGCATTCACAGCATGACGGTGAGCGACATCGGATTCGACCTGAGCCCCGCAGCACGCCGCAAGGCCGAGTCGCAGGCGCAGGAGGAAGCGATTGCCGATTTCAGGGCGCGTGCCTCCACAATCGCGCACAGTTTCGGTTTCCAGGCGTACACCGTGCGCGAAGTGGCCGTCCGTGCCGACAATGGCGGCCTGCCGCGTCCCTACATGGCCCGCATGGCCGTGGCATCGACCCGGGCGGTGGATGACGCAACGCCCATGCCAGTCGAGCCCGGAGCCACCACGGTGCAGGTGACGGCGAGCGGCGCCGTGCGGATGCACTGAGCAGGAGCCTTGCCAGCCCGGCGCAGCGCCCTTGCCACAGGCGAGCAGCCTCCATCACAGTCACTGCATGGAGACGCAGCGAGGCGTGAAAGCCCGTGTCCTTTTGGGGGTCGACAGAATGGCTGGCTGTGCGCACGGGACAGCCCGCGGTCGCTTACAGCTCTTCGACGCGGCGCGGAGGATAGCTGTCCCAGCTCTGGCAGCCCGGGCAGTGCCAGAAATGCTGCTGTGCCTCAAAGCCACAGGCCGCACAGCGGTAGCGTGCCAGCGGCTTGATGGCGCGTTGCAGGGCGCGGTCCACCTCGGGCTGGTGGGGATCGTCGGCCAGTTTTTCCCGGTCGAGCCAGCGGGTGGCCGCGATCAGAGAGGGATTGTTCTCCAGGTGCGCGATATAGCGCTCTGCAGCGCCTGCGAGGGGCGCACCACCGAGGGCCGTGGGGGCATCGGGCGCGCCATCCAGCGTGACCAGTGCTTCGACCAGGTCGATCGATGGAGATTGGCCCTGCAGATCCTGCAGGACCTGCACGGCGTGTCGCGTGCGCTGCAGTGCCGGTGCCAGCCGTGCATAGGGCGTGGCGATCAGCGGCGCGAACGGAGGGATGGCACGCAGCGATTCTTCCAGCAGATCGAAGGCAGCGGCCGGCTCTCCCTGCGCGGCGTGGAGCTCTGCCAGCTGCAGCCGGGGACGTGCTGCCTGCGGTGCGGTCTGGCGGGCCTTTTCCAGCAGCGCCTGGGCGGCTTCGTGGTGCCCACCGGCAGCGAGCTGTTCGGCTTCTTCGCACAGGTAGTGGGCACGGCGCTGACTGAAGTCGCCCATGCCGCTGCGTTCGAGCTGCAGGGCTGCTTCGCCCGCCTGCTTCCAGTCGCGCGACCGTTCGTAGATGTGCAGCAAGGCCAGGTGGGCCTGCTGGGCATAGCGGCTGTGTTCGAGCTTGCGCAGGGCGTTTTCGGCATGGTCGAGCAGACCCGCCTTGAGGAAGTCCTTGGCCAGATCGTATTGCGCACGCTCGTGGTCTTCCGGCGGAAGGTCGGCGCGGGCCAGCAGATGTTCGTGCACACGCACGGCCCGCTCGTATTCTCCGCGGCGGCGGAAGAGGTTGCCCAGCGCAAAATGCAGCTCCGCCGTGTCAGGGTCCTTCTGTACCGCTTCGACGAAGGCGTCGATCGCGCGGTCCTGCTGTTCGTTGAGCAGGTAGTTGAGCCCTTTGAAGTAGGCGCGTGGCGCGCTGTGATGTTCGAGCCGCAGCTGGCGCAGGTCGAGGCGGGAGGCCAGCCAGCCCAGCCCGAAGGTGATGGGCAGCGCCAGCAGAAACCACAGGGAGTCGATTTGCATAGGTGTGCGTGAGAAAGTGCGCCCGAAGCAGCCGCAGTGTCAGGCGGTCCTGGCGACTGTCCTGTCCCCAGAGAAAACCATCCGGCAACAGGGACGCGAGGAGGCAAAAAACCAGTCTGACGCGGGAGTGGGCGCGATCAGGAGTCTACCGCCTTGCCGCCTGGCATGCGCAGGGGCGATCGGGGAGCGCTGTGGTGCTGCGCACAGGAAGTGCAGCAGAGCCCGCGACTCGGCGACGGGACACGGGAAGGACGTTCCCTGCGTGGCCAGAGAGGAAGGGGCGGCGCGCAGGATGAGCGGGTTCACCCGTTGGCCACGCGCGCTTCGCCGGCAGGGGGCGCGTCATCGTGGTCGCCCTGTCGGTCCACGGCTTCGCGCAGGGCCTTGCCGGGCTTGAAGTGGGGCACCCGCTTTTCGGGGATCTCCACGCTTTCGCCGCTGCGGGGATTGCGCCCCATGCGTGCAGGACGGTGGCTGATGGAAAAGCTGCCGAATCCCCTGATCTCGATGCGGTGACCCCGCGCCAGGGCGTCGGCCATGCAGTCCAGAATGGTCTTGACCGCCATTTCGGCATCGCGGTGGGGCAGCTGCGGAAACAGGGCGGCCAGTTCGTCAACGAGATCGGATCGGGTCATGAAAGAGGGAAAAATGCAGAGGCGTGGGCTTGCAGGGAAGGCCGGTACCACCGAGGTGATCCAGCCTGCTTTGCAAACCCCCCGCAGGGCCTGCTGCCACAAGGACAGGCAGGAGCGCGGGGAGCAGCTCCCGGCTCGGGCACCGGTCATCCGCAAAGGGATGCCGATGCACCGTGCCGGGCGGCAACGATGCCCGGGAAGGGGATCAGTTGCTGCCGTTGTCCAGCTTGGCACGCAGCAGGGCGCCCAGGCTGGTCGTGCCGGCATGGTCGCGGGCGGAGGACTGGTTGATTTCCGCCATGGCGTGTTGCTGGTCGACAGCATCCTTGGCCTTGATGGACAGCTGGATGTTGCGGCCCTTGCGGTCGATGTTGGTGATGACGGCGGAGACTTCGTCGCCGACCTTCAGCACCTGGCTGGCGTCCTCGATGCGGTCCTGGCTGATTTCGCTGACACGCAGGTAGCCGGTCACGTCGTCGCCCAGGTCGATTTCAGCGCCCTTGGCATCCACGCTCTTGACCTTGCCGCTCACGGTCTGGCCCTTGTCGTTCACGGACACGAAGGTCGTGAAGGCGTCGGCGTCCAGTTGCTTGATGCCCAGGCTGATGCGCTCGCGGTCGACATCCACACCCAGCACCACGGCCTCGACTTCCTGGCCCTTCTTGTAGTTGCGCACGGCGGCTTCGCCGGACTCGTTCCAGGACAGGTCGGAGAGGTGCACCAGGCCGTCGATGCCGGAGGGCAGGCCGACGAAGATGCCGAAGTCGGTGATGGACTTGATCGGGCCCTTGACGCGGTCGCCGCGCTTGGTGTCCTGCGCGAATTCCTGCCAGGGGTTGGCCTTGCACTGCTTCATGCCCAGGCTGATGCGGCGCTTGTCTTCGTCGATGTCGAGCACCATGACTTCGACTTCGTCACCCAGGGAGACGATCTTGTTGGGAGCGGCGTTCTTGTTGGTCCAGTCCATTTCGGAGACGTGCACCAGGCCTTCGATGCCGGGTTCGAGTTCGACGAACGCACCGTAGTCGGCAATGTTCGTGACCTTGCCGAACAGGCGGGTGCCCTGGGGATAGCGGCGGCTCACGCCCAGCCACGGATCGTCGCCGAGCTGCTTGAGGCCCAGGGAGACGCGGTTCTTTTCGGGATCGAACTTGAGCACCTTGGCGTCGAGTTCCTGACCAGCCTGCACCACTTCGCTCGGATGGCGGACACGGCGCCATGCCATGTCGGTGATGTGCAGCAGGCCGTCGATGCCGCCGAGGTCCACGAACGCACCGTATTCGGTGATGTTCTTGACCACGCCGTGCACGATGGCGCCTTCCTTGAGCGTTTCCAGGAGCTTGGCGCGCTCTTCGCCCATGCTGGCTTCGAGCACGGCACGACGGGACAGCACCACGTTGTTGCGCTTGCGGTCCAGCTTGATGACCTTGAACTCCATCGTCTTGTTTTCGTAGGGAGTCAGGTCCTTGGTGGGACGGGTGTCGACCAGGGAGCCGGGCAGGAAGGCACGGATGCCGTTGACCAGAACGGTCAGGCCGCCCTTGACCTTGCCGGTGGTGGTGCCGGTGACGAAGTCGCCGGATTCGAGCGCCTTTTCCAGGGCAAGCCAGGAGGCGAGGCGCTTGGCGGTGTCGCGGGAGAGGATGGTTTCGCCGAAGCCGTTTTCAGCGCTGCTGATGGCCACGGACACGAAGTCGCCTGCTTGGACTTCGACTTCGCCCTGGTCGTTCTTGAATTCCTCGATCGGCACGTAGGCTTCGGACTTGAGGCCGGCGTTGACGACCACGTGGTTGCGTTCGACGCGCACCACTTCGGCGGTGATGACTTCACCCGAGCGCATTTCGGCGCGCTTCAGGGATTCTTCAAACAGGGCGGCAAAAGATTCAGACATGGAGTTTCCTGATCTGCAGACGGGAACAGAGCGGCACCATCGCCGGTCACAAGTCGCCTGCAGCGGTCATTGCGACACGGAGGTCGCGGGGTTGGACTGCAAAAACACCGCAGCGGATGCCACGGAACGGATGCCTCCCGGGAAGGGCCTCACGCGGCAGGGTGTGCCGGGGTGGCGCTCCCGAAGGGGCGGGTTGCTTCCCACCAGGACAGCACCCGATCTACGGACGTGGGTACGTCCATGTCGGAGTTGTCGAGGAGGTGGGCATGGTCGGCCGGGCGAAGCGGTGCCACGGCACGCTGGGTGTCGCGCGCGTCGCGGGCTTCGAGGTCGGCCAGAAGGTCGTCTATTCTAGAGGGAATCCCCTTGGAAATCAATTGTTTATGGCGGCGCTCGGCGCGTGTGGCGGCGCTGGCCGTCAAAAAGACCTTGAGGGGGGCATCGGGAAAGATCACGGTGCCCATGTCCCGGCCGTCGGCCACGAGTCCGGGCAGGCGCCGGAAGCCGCGCTGCAGCTCCACCAGGGCGGTCCGTACGGGAGGCATGGCCGAGACGATGGAGGCATCGCGGCCCGCTTCCTCGGTGCGGATGGCCTCGCCGATGGGCTCGTCGCCGAGCCAGATGGTGCCGGCGCTGCCGAAGCGGATCTGCAGGCTGGCGGCCAGTGCTCCCACACGGGCGGGCAGGGAAGGCTGCGAGAGGGAGTCGGCATCGAGCAGGCCCGTGCGGCGGGCAGCGAGGCCGACGATGCGATACAGGGCGCCGGAGTCGAGCAGGTGGTAGCCGAGCTGCCGCGCCAGTTCCGCCGAGAGTGTGCCCTTGCCGCTGGCACTGGGACCGTCGACGCACAGGACGGGAATGTCGGCCGCCCGCGTGCTGCACACGGACAGAAAGGCGTCGAAGTATTCCGGGAAGGTCTTGCCTACGCAGGCAGGGTCCTCGATGCGCACGGGCAGGCCGGCGGGATTGAAGGCCGCCAGCGACAGGCACATGGCCATGCGGTGGTCGTCGTAGGTGTGCAGGCTGGCCGTGCGCCACCCGGTGGCGGAGGGGGGGGTGATGCGCAGGAAGTCGGGGCCTTCCTCTATCGAGGCTCCGAGCTTGCGCAGCTCGCGGGCCATGGCAGCGATGCGATCGGTTTCCTTGACCCGCCAGCTTGCGATGTTGCGCAGGGTGGAGGGTGCGTCGGCATACAGGGCCATGACGGCGAGTGTCATGGCGGCATCGGGGATGTGGTTGCAGTCGAGATCGAGTGCGGCCAGCGGCCAGCGTTCCCGGTGGATGGTGATGCTGGTGGCGGTGCTGGTGATGCGGGCCCCCATGGCAGAGGCGGCCTCGATGAAGCGAATGTCGCCCTGGATCGAGTCGGCGCCCACGCCCTGGACGGTGATGCCGGTCTCTGTCGCCGCCAGGGCTCCGAGCGCAATGAAGTAGCTCGCCGAGGAGGCATCCGCTTCCACAGGATAGGTGCCGGGCGAGCGGTAGCAGGCGTCTGCGGCGATCGTGAAGCTGCGCCAGCCGGTTTCCGTGTCACGTGCGACCTGCACGCCGAAGCGCTGCATGAGCGCAAGGGTGATGGCGATGTAGGGCTTGGAGATCAGCTCGCCCTCGATGGCGATGGTGGTGGTGTGTCGCGCCAGGGGAGCCGCCATGAGCAGGGCGGTGAGGAACTGGCTCGATACGTCGCCCCGCACTGTGATGTGCGCGGGGGCAGAGGCCTCTGCGGCAGCCGGGTCGCGTGGTGCGATGCGCAGGGGCGGAAAGCCGGCCTCCCGCAGGTAGGAGACGTGACAGCCAAGCTGCTGCAGGCCGTCCACCAGATCGCCGATCGGGCGTTCGTACATGCGCGCCACGCCGGTGAGGGTGAAGTGGCCGCCCAGCATGGCCAGGGCGGCAGTCAGCGGGCGCATGGCTGTGCCGGCATTGCCGAGGAACAGTTCGAGCGGCGATGCCGCATCTGCACCCACGCCGTTCGGCAGTTGTCCGCCGATGCCGGTGATGTCCACGGTGTCGGCCCCGGTGCGCTGGATGCTGCAGCCGATGGCTGCCAGCGCCGCCAGCATGACGCGGGTATCGTCCGAATCGAGCACCCCCTGCAGAGTGGTGTGTCCGGCGCACAGGCCGGAGAGCAGCAGGGCCCGGTTGCTGATGCTCTTGGAGCCCGGCAGATGGACGGTGCCACCCGCCTGCAGAAGGGGCGGAATATCGAGAAAGGGAGGGCAGAAGTCGGTGGACATGCGAGTCAGGGGGGGCAGGGGGCGTCAGGGCAGGGCGTTTTCGTCGCGGGTGGTCATGTGCCATTGGCTGCGCGCACGGCTGGCCTCGTCGATGAGGGTGCGCAGGCGCGGTCCATCCGAGGCGGTAATGGCTTCGGAAAAGGCCAGCAGGGACTGGATCAGCTCCTGGGTTTGCAGCAGCATCTGTTCGCGGTTGCACAGAAAGATGTCCCGCCACATGTCGGGGTTGCTGGCCGCGATGCGGGTGAAGTCCCGGAAGCCGGAACCGGCCAGCGCCAGCATGTCGGAGGCATCGTCCTGATGCAGGATGCTGTGCATGAGTGCAAAGGCGACCATGTGCGGCAGGTGGCTCACGGCGGCAAAGGTGGCGTCATGGGCGGCGGGGGTCATGGTCAGCACGCGGCATCCCAGGGCCTCCCACATGGCGGTGATCTGCTGCAGGGGGCCGATGCGTGTCTGGCGGTCCGGGGTGAGGATTACCTGGCGACCGCGGTAGAGCTCGGCATCCGCATGGGCGATGCCGGCCACTTCCTTGCCCGCAATGGGGTGTGCCGGCACGAACTGGCCCAGGCGTGCGCACAGGGTCGTGCGTGCATCTTCGATCACGTTCTGCTTGGTCGAGCCCACGTCCGTGACCACGGCATGGGGGGGCAGCGCCATGGCGATCGCCTGCAGCACGCTGCGCGTGGCAGCCACCGGCACGGCCAGAATCACCAGGTCGGCCTGGCGGACAGCCTCTTCGGGCGAGCCCGCCGCATCCGTGATGGCGCCGAGGGTCAGGGCCGTCTGCAGGTCGGCAGGCTGGGTGCTGTAGCCCACCACGTGCTGCACGAGTCTGGCGCGGCGCAGGGCCAGGGCCAGGGAGCCACCCATAAGGCCACAGCCGATCAGGGCAAGACGTTGGAACATGACGACGGTTTCCAGTGCAAAGACAACAGAACGACCCGGGGCGAGGACTCAGCCGTTGATGGCATACGAGCCCAGCACCTTGTAGTAGGCACACAGCGGCCGCAGGTCATGCAGCGCAGCCGCCATGTGCGGTTCGCTGATATGGCCCCGCAGGTCGATGTAGAAGAAGTACTCCCACTGCTGGCCCGAGCGCGCAGGGCGCGATTCGAAGCGAGTCATGGAGACTCCGTGGCGCTTGAGCGGCTCGATGAGCTCATAGAGCGCACCGGGCCGGTTCACCACCGACAGCACCAGACTCGTGCAGTCATTGCCCGAGGCTTCGGGCATGGCCAGCGTCTGCGGCAGGCACATCACCGCGAACCGGGTGCGATTGTAGGGCTCGTCCTGAATGGCCGGGGCGACCACGTGCAGGCCGAACTGGGTGGCGGCCCGGGTGCTGGCAATGGCTGCCCAGCGCGGATTGCCTGCGACCAGGCGGGCACCTTCCGCATTGCTCGAGGCAGCATGGCGCTCGGCGTGCGGCAGGTGGGTGCTGAGCCAGTTCTGGCACTGCGCCAGGGCCTGCGGATGGGCGTATACGGCCTCGATGCCTTCCAGCCCGTCCTGTGCGCGCAGCAGATTGTGGCGGATGAGCAGGCTCGTCTCGCCGATGATGTGCAGCGGGGAGTTGAGAAACAGATCCAGGGTGCGAGCCACCACACCCTCGGTCGAGTTCTCGACCGGGACCACGCCAAAATCGGCCCGACCGGCGGCCGTGGCGTCGAACACTTCATCGAAGTTCACGCAGGGCACATGGTCGATGCTCACGCCGAAGAACGACTCGGCCGCCTGTTCGCTGAAGGTGCCGGCAGGCCCCAGGTAGGCCACGCGTTGCGGGGCTTCCAGGGCGCGGCAGGCCGACATGATCTCGCGCCAGATGTGTGCCACGTTGTTGTCTCTGAGCGGGCCGGCATTTTCCTGTTGCAGGGCATGGATCACCTGGGCCTCGCGTTCCGGCCGGAATACCTGCGAGCCTTCCACGCGCTTGATGTGGCCTACCTCGTTGGCCAGGGCGGCGCGCTGGTTGAGCAACTGGAGGAGCTGTTGGTCGACGCTGTCGATGGCAACGCGCAGTTCGGCAATGGTTCTTGTCATGGCTTGGCGATGAAAACAGGGGGCAAAAAGACCTGCAGGACTGCTTTGCACACTTCCCCGAAGGAGCTATGCGTGTTTCTTTCTGGTGCCCCCGGGGCATGGACGAGCGGGAATGCCCGACACACACGAGGAAACGGACAGACCCCGGTGCAGCCGCATGAGTCTGGCTGCACGCAGGTCCCGGATCTCAGGCAGAGTGGCGCTCGAAGTCCTGCATATAGCCCACCAGCGCCTGTACGCCTTCGAGCGGCATGGCGTTGTAGATGCTGGCCCGCATGCCACCGACCGACTTGTGTCCCTTGAGCGACAGCAGGCCGCGCGACTGTGCTCCGGCCAGGAAATCGGCGTTGCGGGATTCGTCGGCCAGAAAGAAAGGCACATTCATGCGCGAACGGCAAGACGGATCCACCCGGTTGACGTAGAAGTCCGACCGATCGATGAAGTCATACAGCAGGCGGGACTTGGCCGCATTGCGCACTTCCAGTGCAGCCACCCCACCCTGGGCGCGTATCCACTGGAACACCAGCCCCATGATGTAGATCGCATAGGTCGGCGGCGTGTTGTACATCGAGTGGTTCTTGGCCACATTCGCAAAATCGAAGGCGCTCGGGCAGTGCGGCAGGGCATGGCCCAGCAGGTCATCACGCACGATCACCAGCGTGACTCCGGCCGTGCCCAGGTTCTTCTGAGCGCCGCCAAAGGCCAGACCCACCCGGCTCCAGTCCACGGGGCGCGAGGCGGCATTGGAAGAGAAATCGATCACCAGCGGTGCGTCGCAGCCCAGCGCCGCCAGATTCGGCAATTCCTGAAACTCCACGCCGTGAATGGTCTCGTTGCTGCACAGATGCACATAGCGGGCACGGGGGTCGAGTGTCCAGGTCTCGGGTGCCGGAATGTGGGTGTAGGCCATGCGCCCATCCGCGCCGGCAGTGCCGGTCTGCGTGGCAAACAGCGAGTCGCAATACCGGGCTGCCTCGGTCTGGCTTTTCTGACTCCAGCCCCCGGTCACGGCAAAGCTGGCTGCCTCGCCCCGGCTCAGATTGAGCGGGATGATGGCGTTCTCGGCAATCGCACCCCCCTGCATGAACAGGATGTGGAAATGTTCCGGCACCGCCATCAGTTCGCGGATGTCCGCGACCGCGCGGTCCAGGATGACCCCAAAGGCCTCCCCCCGGTGGCTCATCTCCATCACTCCCATGCCACTGGAGCGCCCATCCGGAAAGTGCCAGTCCAGCATCTCGCTGGCAGCCTGCCGCAACACGGGTTCGGGCAGGGTCGAGGGGCCGGCGGAGAAGTTGTAGGGGCGCAGAGCAGGGGCAGACATGGGGATCGGAAACGGAAAAGTGAAAAGCGGACGAACAGGGACAGATCGCCTGGAGAGGGTGTGCTTACTTGCGTCCCAGGATATGGGCAGCGCGGGTGTCGAAATCCTTGATATGGGCATCCACCTCGGAGCGCGTGGCTTCGACCAGCTTCTCTGCCAGCAGGGAGGCCATCTGCGGGTTGGCGGCATAGTACTTCTTCACCACCGGCGACTCCATGAAGGTGAGCAGCTGGCGCAGCTCATCGGCATTGAAGCGTTCGGCATAGGCGGGTACCAGCACTTCCAGTGCCACCTTGTCGTTGCGTTCCTTGATGGTGCGCACGTTCGATTCGTTGAACTTGCGCAGCTCGGCGTCCAGCTGGTCGGCAGCGGCCTTCTGGCGTGCCGCAGGCAGCTTGTCGAGCTGGGGCAGCCAGTGCGACACCACCACCTGGGTCGCAGAGTTGGCGAGCTGCGCGATCAGCGGATCCATGTCCTGCGACTTCTGCAGGTTGACGATGCGCGTAGCCAGATCGGTTCTGGCGGCATCCTGCGCCATGGCAGGTGCTGCGGCGCAGATGGCAGACACGGCCAGCACAGTGCCGGCACACACGGAGGGAAGGGAGCGGAAGGAAATCGGCATGATCGGATCGTTTGGTAAGACGTTCGGTGGAAAGGAATGGCGGAAAGGCAGTCAGATCGACTGCTCCGCAGGACTGCGTGCCGTGTGGCCCTGACCCCGCACTGTTCATCGGGACAGGATGGCTGACGGGCACCATCGACACGCAGGGCATATCAGGATTCGTCGGCAGAGGCTCCAGCATCGGTCGGGGGCGTTTCCGGATTTTGCTCCTGATCGGCGTCGTCCGGAGTCTCGTCATCGGCCGCATCGTTTTCTACGATGCGCTGCAGGCCAATGAGACGTGCGCCCGCATCCAGGGCAATCAGGGTCACGCCCTGGGTGGCGCGCCCCATCTCCCGGATTTCCGAGACGCGCGTGCGCACCAGCACGCCGGTGTCGGTGATGAGCATGATCTCGTCGTCCGCATGCACCAGAGTCGCCGTCACCACCTTGCCGTTGCGCTCGCTGGGCTGGATGGCAATCATCCCCTTGGTGCCGCGTCCGTGACGGGTGTATTCCGCAATGCTGGTGCGCTTGCCGAAGCCATTCTCCGTGGCCGTGAGCACGCTCTGCGATTCATCTTCGGCCACCAGCATGGCAATCACATGCTGGCCGTCTTCGAGCGCCATTCCGCGCACGCCGCGCGCCAGACGCCCCATGGGGCGCACATCGTTCTCGTCAAAGCGCACCGCCTTGCCGCCGTCGCTGAAGAGCATCACGTCGTGCTGGCCGTCGGTGAGCGCTGCGCCCACCAGAAAGTCCCCATCGTCCAGGCCTACGGCAATGATGCCTGCCTTGCGGGGGTTGCTGAACTCGGCCAGAGAGGTCTTCTTGACCGTCCCCATGCTCGTGGACATGAACACGAAGCGATCATTCGGGAAGGTCCGCATCTCGCCGGTGAGCGGCAGCACCACCGTGATCTTCTCGCCCTCTTCGAGCGGGAACATGTTGACGATCGGACGCCCGCGCGAGCCACGGCTTCCGGTCGGCACTTCCCAGACCTTGAGCCAGTACAGTCGCCCCCGGTTGGAGAAGCACAGCATGTAGTCGTGCGTGTTGGCGATGAACAGCTGATCGATCCAGTCGTCTTCCTTGGTGGAAGTCGCCAGCTTGCCACGTCCCCCGCGCTTCTGGGAGCGGTACTCGGACAGGGGCTGGCTCTTGATGTAACCCGAGTGGGACAGCGTCACCACCATGTCGGTGGGCGTGATCAGATCCTCGGTTCCCAGCTCCTGGGCGTTGTGCTCGATCTGGCTGCGCCGCACGCCGATCTTGTTCTGCCCGAACTCGTTCTTCAGGGCCACGAGCTCCTCGGCAATGATGGTGCTCACCCGTTCCGGGCGAGCCAGAATGTCGAGCAGATCCTCGATCTCGGCCATCACATCCTTGTACTCGGCAACGATCTTGTCCTGCTCCAGACCCGTGAGGCGCTGCAGGCGCATCTGCAGGATTTCCTGTGCCTGCACCTCGCTCAGGCGGTACAGCCCATCCTGCTGCAGCCCGAACTGGCGTGCCAGCCCTTCGGGGCGGTAGTCGTCGGCAGTGATGACCGATCCGTCGGTGCGCGCGCGCGTCAGCATCTCGCGCACGAGGCTGCTGTCCCAGCTGCGGGCCATCAGCTCCGCCTTGGCCACCGGAGGCGTGGGCGACTCGCGGATGATGCGGATGAACTCGTCGATGTTGGCCAGCGCCACTGCCAGCCCTTCGAGCACATGCCCGCGCTCGCGCGCCTTGCGCAGGGTGTACACCGTGCGGCGTGTCACCACCTCGCGGCGGTGCTGCAGGAAGATGCGCACCAGGTCCTTGAGGTTGCACAGGCGGGGCTGGCCATCGACCAGCGCCACCATGTTCACGCCGAACGTATCCTGGAGCTGCGTCTGCTTGTAGAGGTTGTTGAGCACCACCTCGGGCAGCTCGCCGCGCTTGAGCTCGATCACCAGCCGCATGCCGGACTTGTCGGACTCGTCCTGGATGTGGCTGATGCCCTCGATCTTCTTCTCGTGCACCAGCTCGGCAATGCGTTCCTGCAGCGTCTTCTTGTTGACCTGGTAGGGCAGCTCGTCGACGATGATGGCCTGACGCTGCCCGCGGTCGATGTCCTCGAAGTGACACTTTGCCCGCATCACCACGCGCCCACGGCCGGTGCGATAACCCTCCCGCACCCCCTGCATGCCGTAGATGATGCCGGCAGTCGGGAAGTCGGGCGCCGGGACGATCTCCATGAGCTCGTCGATGGTCGCATCGGGGTGTGCCAGCAGATGCAGGCAGGCATCCACCACCTCGTTGAGGTTGTGGGGAGGGATGTTGGTGGCCATGCCCACGGCAATGCCTGCAGAGCCGTTGACCAGCAGATTCGGCAGGCGGCTCGGCAGCACCAGGGGTTCCTGTTCGCTGCCGTCATAGTTGGGGCCGAAATCGACGGTTTCCTTGTCGATGTCCGCCAGCATCTCGTGGGCGATCTTGGCCAGCCGGATCTCGGTGTACCGCATGGCAGCCGCACCGTCGCCGTCGACCGAGCCGAAGTTGCCCTGTCCGTCCACCAGCATGTGCCGCAGCGAGAAATCCTGCGCCATGCGCACGATGGTGTCGTACACGGCAATGTCGCCGTGCGGGTGATATTTACCGATCACATCGCCTACAATGCGGGCCGACTTCTTGTACGGACGGTTCCAGTCGTTGCTCAGCTCGTGCATGGCATAGAGCACCCTTCGGTGCACCGGCTTGAGTCCGTCGCGCGCGTCGGGGAGCGCACGCCCCACGATCACGCTCATGGCGTAATCGAGATAACTGCGCCGCATTTCCTCTTCGAGGCTGACGGGCAGTGTTTCCTTGGCAAATTCTGTCATGCGAAAACCGGTTCTTGATGCATTTTCTTGATGCGTACCATTCTAGCGGTATCGGAGATGCGGTATATTCGGGCCATTGCCATGCAGGCTTGTGGCAATGTGGCAACAACAGATTGCTTTCCCCTGAGGGGCCACGCCGGGGCCCACGAAGTGCGGTTACAGTGAATGCGTGCTGTGGCACAATGGGCTCGACGGGTTACGCTCGAAAGCATTTGAAACTCGCATAATCTTGCAGCTCCTGCTGTGGTATCTATCAAGAGGATAAACATGAAGAAACTGAACAAAGTGGCAGTGTTGTTCGCAACGATCGCAGTGGCAGGTGCTGCTGTGGCTTCTCCCTCCACCACGAACAGCGACAACTGGCGTAACAGCCATGGCAACCTCCAGTGGAAGAACGGCACCAACGAACTGTGCTGGCGCGACAGCTCCTGGACGCCCGCTACCGCAGCTCCTGGTTGCGATGGCGCCGTGGTGGCCCAGCCTGCTCCTGCTCCCACTCCTGCTCCTGCCGCAGTGGCCAGCAAGGTGACCTATGCTGCCGACGCATTCTTCGACTTCGACAAGTCCATCATCAAGCCCGCTGGCAAGGCTACCCTGAACGATCTGGCTGACAAGATCAAGGGTCTGAACCTCGAAGCCGTGATCGCCACCGGCCACACCGACTCCATCGGTACCGTGGAATACAACAAGAAGCTCTCCCTGCGTCGCGCCAATGCCGTGAAGAGCTATCTGGTGTCTCGTGGCATCCCCGCTGACCGCATCTATGTGGAAGGCAAGGGCGAAAGCCAACCCGTGGCCACCAACAAGACTGCTGCTGGTCGCGCCAAGAACCGTCGCGTGGAAGTGGAAGTGGTCGGCACCCGCTGATCGCAGCTCCTGCTCACGCAGACTGTTCACCGAAAAAGCCCCGCACTGCGGGGCTTTTTTCATGCCTCTCGCAGGTTGACATCTGCCGTCTCTGCAGTTTCTGTCTGCACCATGCATGCACCCATGCGCATGGGATGCATGGGGTGGGGTCCCCGGGGGAGGGCTTTCTTGTATTCTGAGCCTGCACCAGCCGCATGGTCCAGCGAGTGAGACAGGGAGCTCGGGGCTTTGCGGCCACATGCAGAAAGAGCCTTGCGTGAAAGGAGGCTCTCCCCCTCATGCTGTAAAGGCGGTACAGGCCTATTGTGTCCTTGTTCTGTAGGGCGGAGCCTCGATTGCGCCAGTCAGACGGTGGGGCTGCTTTCTGCAGCGCGCCGTGACGGGAGGGAATGTCCTTTTGGGGCACAATGCATGCCATGGAACGATCCTTTCTGACTTCTTCTCCATCCTCTCGGCAGGCCAGCGCCGAGCTTTCTGCTGCTTCGAATGTGGACCCTGCCGAGATCGGCAAGTTTGCCCGTCTTGCCACCGACTGGTGGGATCGCAACGGCGTGCTGCGAACCCTGCATGCCATCAATCCTCTGCGCCTGGGCTGGATTCAGGAGCACGTCCAGCTGGCTGGACGCAGGGTGCTGGATGTAGGCTGCGGGGGAGGCATTCTGTCGGAATCCATGGCGCAGGTCGGGGCAGATGTGACCGGCATCGATCTGGCCGAGGATTCGCTTCGCATCGCCCAGCTGCATGCGCTGGAGGAGGGGGTTGAGCATCTTTCATACCGTCAGATCAGCGCCGAAGACATGGCAGCCGAAGAGCAGGGGCAGTTCGATGTGGTCACCTGCATGGAGATGCTCGAACATGTGCCCGATCCAGCGTCGGTGGTACGGGCCTGTGCGGCGGCCGCCAAGCCAGGGGGATGGGTTTTCTTCTCTACCATCGGCCGCAATCCCAAGTCGTTTCTGCTGGCGATCGTGGGAGCTGAATATCTGTTGAATCTGGTGCCGCGCGGCACGCATGAATATGCGCGCTTCATTCAACCCAGCGAGCTGGTGCGCAGTGCGCGCGACAGCGGGCTGTCGGTGACGGATATGCGGGGGTTGCATTACAACCCCTTGAATCAGCGCTATTGGCTCGATGACCGGGTGGATGTCAACTATCTGCTGGCGTGCCGTCGGGCAGGGTGAGGCGCGGTGAACACCATGGCGGCACAGTACGCGGGACATGTGCCCGAGGTTTCTTTTCCAGAGCGTCGGCTGGTGCTGTTTGATCTTGATGGCACTCTGGTGGACAGTGCTCCGGATCTGGGGGCTGCGGTGGATCGCATGCGTACCCGGCGCGGGCTGCCCTCTCTGCCTGCCTCGGCCTATCGTCCCATGGCCGGAGCAGGTGCCCGGGGCATGTTGGGCGTGGCGTTCGGGATGACGCCGGAGCATCCCGATTTTCCGGAATTCAGGGAAGAGTTCTTCCGGAGTTACGAAGACCATCTTCTGGATCACACCTATGCGTTCGAGGGGGTGCCAGCGCTGCTGCAGGCGCTTGAAGCCGCGCACATTTCCTGGGGCATCGTCACCAACAAGTCGGAACGGTTCACGCTGCCCCTGGTGCGGGGCATGGACGTGCTGGCCAAGGCAGCCGTCGTGATTGCCGGAGACACCACCCCGCATTCCAAGCCTCATCCAGAGCCCCTGTTCGAGGCGGCACGCCGTCTGGAAATTCCCCCGCTGGAGTGCCTCTATGTGGGAGATGACCGGCGCGACATGGAAGCCGCCCGCGCTGCCGGCATGGCCGCAGTGGCGGCCACCTGGGGCTATCTGGGTGAACATGACGTAGCCACCTGGGGAGCTGATGCCCTGGCGGGGCATCCCCGTGAAGTGGCCCGTCTTCTGGGAGTGGCGGTTTCGTGAGCCGGTGGACGACTGCCCTGAAGGGGGCGGCACTGCTGTGGCTGCTCATTCTCGGCGGTGCGGTCTGCGCGAAGACGGCTTTGCAGTGGGGGGCCGCCACCACCTGTCTCGATGATGCGGGCGTGCAGCGCCTGCTGGCCGAGAGTCGACATCACCCGATTCTTCTGTATGTATGGTCGCCCCGCATGGTGCTGTCTGCCGAGCATGCGCACGAGGTAGCGGCAGTGGCAGCAGACATGGGGGTGCAGTTTGTTCCGGTACACGATGGCCGGGTGCCGTCCACCGAAATACAGGAGGCCGTGCAGGCAGTACCTGCACGTGCGGCGATACGTCCGGAGCAGAATGTGCTGGACCACAGCCACCCCCTGTGCGCTCCTGTGCTGGAGCAGCGTGACAGCTATCGGCACTTTCCTACCGCATGGGTGTTGCATGCAGGGCGTCTGGCAGCACGTCCGCTGGTGGGAGCCATGCCGCCTTCCTATTGGCGCCAGGGCATTGACTTGCGGGTGGCAGACCATCATCCATGAGATGACATGACACGGCGTGCATGTGGCAGAGTCGGCAGATCGCCTCTGTGCCGTGTCCATGCGTTGTTCAGGCCACTTGCGCGGGCATACAAGGATCAGGAAGCAGAGCATGACACATCGACATTCCGGCTATGTGCCGCACCCGTCCGCCCAGGCCAGAAGAGCTGCTGCATGGCAGAAGCGACTGGCGGGATGGAGCGTGGCAGCGGCAGGGTTAGGGTTCTGTGCCTCAGGCGCGGCGGTGTCCTCGCCGGCAGGTGTGGAGGCAGGGTCCTGCATTGCGCCCAACACCTTCATGGAGCTGACGGCGCAGGTGGCTGGGACTGGCCGGGATGCCGGTGGACAGAACGTGGTGGCCCTGGGCAGTTATGAGCGCTTCAGCCCGGATGGCCGGTTCGTGCTGCGATCCTATTCCGGAGCGGGGCTGGGCAATGTGAGCCTCATGGAACTGCCCGCGTTCGAGGGACAGGTGCTTCGTGCCTATCGCACTCCGTTTTCCAACGAGGCGTTTCCTGTACAGGGCAGCTGGCGGTATCTGGTGGATACGGATGGCGCGCACTATGGACTGGCGGATGTGCTGCAGCATGAGCGCGGCGCCCGTGCGCTTTTTCGGGGTGGCATGACGGGCTTCTATGCGGCGGCTGCCGAGCTGCCGGGGGGGCGGGGGGGAGAGATTCGCATCCGTTCGCTCAGCTGGCCCAATAGCGGGGGCGACGAACATCAGGGGGAGGGCGCACTGTCCGTGCGCACGCTGACGGTCGACACGCGCTCCCAGCGCATCGTGCAGGACAGCGGGGTCCAATACCTCTGCGGCGCGCGCGTGCACGAGGACGGCGCCATGTATGCACTCCCCATGATCTCGGTCGATGGCACGGAGTTTGCTGCCATGCCGCAGATGCCGGTGCAGGGGCAGCCCACCATGCGCATCTTCGCGTTTGGGACCGATGGGCAGGGATGTCATCTGCAGGACACCTTTCTGCAGGCAAGTGGCAAGACCGTGTTTGGCTTTGCGGATGGCGCGGGCGGCAGAGCGCCACTGGCCTACGAGTACCGGGCGCAGATCTGGTGGTACGTGCGCGCGCTGCACCGTGCCTTCAATCTCGCGCCCCCAGCACAGGGAGCGGGCGATGTGCTGCTCGCCAGCGCCTTCCCTGGCATCACCCGGGACGGGCGGGTGCTCTATGCGGCCACGCGGAGGAGCTGCAGCGTTCAGGGCACGCAATGCACCGACCGAGTGGGCTACATGGTGGCCGACCCGTGGCAGAGCGCCGATTTTCAGGCCTGGCGCATGGCGCATGCCGCCGAGGCGGCCGCCCAGCACTTTCCTCGTTGCGTGACGCGGGAGGACGTGCAAAGAACGCGCGCGGAGTTTGCACGGCAGCGAGGACTGCCCGGAGCCTGAGGGAGGAGGTCGGCGGAGGCGGGGCACTGCGGTACATGCACAGGGGGCAATCTCTTGAAATCGTGTCAAAGGCTCCCATCTGGAGATTCGTGGGCAACACAGCCTGCAGCATGGGAGTCGCATCCCGAGGCAGGACAGGCTAGAATGCACATTCCTTTCAAGGGGCTGCATTGGTTTCGACACGGGTTCGGAAGCGTTGCGGGGCATGTCGAGCTTGAGTCACGCTCGTAAATCTCGATTCAAAAAAGTAACTGCAAACGACGAACGTTTCGCACTCGCTGCTTAAGCCAGCGGGCCTTGCAACAGCCTGTCAATGGGTTGGGCAAGGGGTGGTCAGAGCAATCTGACCATTCCAGGCTGCAAGGTTAATTCACATTGACTGGTCGTGTGCCGTGCTCCTTGGCACGCGACAAGATTCAAGGGAGCTGGCCTGACATGCAGCGTGCCACTGCGCGGCATGACAGGTGAGATCAAATCAGATGGCTACACATGTAGAACCGGACGAAAAAGGCTTGTGGACGGGGGTTCAATTCCCCCCAGCTCCACCAATACCTAAAATCCCAACCCTTATCGGTTGGGATTTTTTTTGCCCGTTCCCCCAGCGTTGGCGCAGTTTTCGAGCCTGGCCTCGCGAGCGCCGCTCCTGCGAAGTCGGCGTTTTTGCCCCCACCGACGCCTCTCTGTTCTCCGTTTTCTCTGGTGGCCACGCGAGCGTTCTCGAGGCCATTTCCTTTGCTGGCGCGGGTTTAGAGGCGGTGGGTTGTGGTTGGCAACTCCTGTAGCGGTGGCGACCGAGTGCCGAGCGGCCACAAAAAAACCGCCCGCAGGCGGTTGCTGGCGCTGGGTGCAACGCGCTCACCCGGGTGGCGCGAGCACGCGCATCTGGTCGCCCCAGGCGTTGGGCCAGGGGCGGCGCATCACCTTCTCCAGCACGGCGTCGGGCGAACCCACCAGCCGTTCCACGACATCCGGGGCCAGTAGCGTCAGCCGCATGACCCGGCGTACCTGCGTCACGTCCATGCCTTCGGCCTCGGCGATCTCGGCTACTGATGCCGCCCGCTGCTCATCCAGCAGGCGTTGCCAGTGGTGCGCCAGTCCGAGTGCCCGCATCAACGCGGTGTCCTGCGCGGCCGACCGGGCTTCCCGCTCCCGGGTGGCCTCGGACAGAAATTCCTGCGGCGCGTCCAAGGGCGTGATGACCTGCTTCTTCAGCCCCCGCTTCACCAGCGTCCAGGGCACGAAGGTTTCCAGTTGCACGCCGCCTGCCGGGTTCGGCAGTTGATAGGTGACCGGATCACCCTTGAACCGGCCCCGGTGCTTCTTGCTCATGCGTCCTCCTCAAAGCGCTTCACGATCTGGCGTTGCGCCTCCCAATCCACCGGCAGCGGGTTGCGCTGGAACCAGATCAGGTTCATCCGGCGCGGCTGCCGCCCGGCCATCAGCAGTTCGAGGATGTCAGGCGCGAGCAGGGTCAGGCGCATCAGCTCGTTGGGCACCGAGGGGTGCAGTCCTTCGGCTCGGGCAATGTCTGACCCACTCTTCATCACACCGGTGTCCACGAGGTGCTGCCAGTAGAAACCGCGTGCCACCCCCTCCAGCAGCGTCACATCGTGGACGTGACGGTCGTCGGCGGCCACGCGCCGCGCGCCCCGGCGACGAAATGTCAGGGGTACAAAGGTTTCCAGTGTGTCGTCCATCAGGCTTCGACCTCCACCAGTTCCGCGCCGATGCCCCTCGGGGCGAACTCGCCGATCAGGGCGTCCCAGCCCAGTTCCCGCCACTTCACCTTGATGCCCTGCACCTCGCCGACGTGGACGAGGTCGATGCGCTCGATCATCAGGTTGGCGATGCGGTGACGCTCCACCGGGAACAACTGATCCCACACGTCGTTGAGCCGTCCCATCGCCATCACCGTGGTGGCCTCGTCGATCTGACCGCCGTTGCGGTGGATATGGCGCACCACCGATGCGATGGATTCCGGGCTGGTCAGCACGGTGCGGATCTGGGCTACCACCGCCGCCTCAATCTCCGGCGCGGGCAGGCGCTCATAACTCTTGCCCGGTGCCCCGAACCTGCTTTCCGACTTGGACACGTAGTAGTGGTACTTGCGCCCGTTCTTGCGCGAGTAGGTCGGGTACATCCGTTCGCCCGAGGGGGCGTACAGTAGGCCGCGCAGCAAAGCGTCGGTGCGCGACCGGATCTTGGTTTCCACCGACCGGGCGTGCCCATCCCTCGCCAGCACCGCGTGAACCTTGTCCCAAAGCTCCTGGTCGATGATTGGCGGGTGAGCGCCGGGGTACCAGTTCCCCTTGTGCGACAACTCACCCAGGTAGATGCGGTTGCGCAACAACTTGTGCAGGTACTTCTTATCGATGCGCGTGCCGCTGCGGGTCTGGCCCTCCTGCGTCGTCCAGGCCTTGGTCGTGATGCCGTCGGCAGTCAGATTGACGGCGATCTGGGTTGGAGAACCAATGGTCAGCATCTCCTCGAAGATGCGACGCACCACCGCCGCCTCGGCCTCGTTGATGACCAACAGGCGGTTGTCGACGTCGTAACCCAGGGGCGGGACGCCGCCCATCCACATCCCTTTGCGCTTGGCGGCGGCGATCTTGTCGCGGATGCGCTCGCCGGTGACCTCGCGCTCAAACTGGGCGAAGGACAGCAGGACGTTGAGCATCAGCCGACCCATCGAGGTGGTGGTGTTGAACTGCTGGGTGACCGACACAAAGGACATCCCGTGGCGTTCGAACACTTCAACCATCTTGGAGAAGTCGGCCAAGCTGCGCGTCAGGCGGTCGATCTTGTAGACCACCACGATGTCGATCTGGCCGCGCTCGATGTCCGCCATCAGGCGTTTCAGCCCGGGTCGATCCGTGTTGCCGCCGGAGAAGCCGGGGTCGTCGTAGTCGTCGGCCACCGGAATCCATCCTTCGGATCGCTGGCTGGCCACAAAAGCGTGGCCCGCCTCCTTCTGCGCGTCGATGGAGTTGAACTCCTGGTCAAGCCGTTCATCCGAGGACACTCGGCAGTAGACGGCGCAGCGCTTGCGGGCGCGGGTAGCGGCAATCTCGCTCATCGCGCACCTCCCTTGCTCAGGCCAAAGAACAGCGGCCCCGACCAGTGCGCGCCCGTGATGTGGCGGGCCACCGCCGTCAGGCTCTTGAAGTTGCGCCCCTGGTACTCAAACAGCCC
>NZ_JAYRLV010000012.1:0-70156 GCF_041912815.1 Allobrachymonas sp.
CTGCCGCAGGAACTCAAGGCCATGGGCAGCGACCGGGAAATCCTGATCATCGAAGGCATGGCACACCCTGCTCTCGTGGACAAGATCCGCTATTACCAGGAAGACCTGTTCACCCAGCGCCTGCTGCCCAAGGTGCAGGTTCCGATTCTTGTTCGGGAGCTGTAAAACAAATCGCCGCGCTTCAGTCGATATAAAGGAAGTTGCTGGCGCAAGCAATGGGTATCGATCACTTGCTGTTTGATGAGGTTTTGGGAAAAGGTCCTGAAAAATCCAGAAGCGGGCGGCGTTCTGGCAAGCAAACCGTGAGTCGGCAGGTTCGGTACCGCCAGAGGAAGCGGTCAGGCGCCCAGCAGCGAGAGTCCGCACACGCGCAGCACCTGCCCCTGCACGGTGGTGGCTTCCGGATGGGAGATGAAGGCGATGGCTTCGGCCACATCGGCTGGAAGACCTCCCTGGCTGAGCGCATTGAGTCGGCGTGCGGCTTCGCGTGCCATCCAGGGCATATGGGCTGTCATGGGAGTTTCGATGAATCCCGGGGCGATGGCGTTGATGCGTCGGCCGCTGGATTGCCAGATGCGCGCCCGCTGCTGCACATGGCCGATGAGGCCTGCCTTGGTGGCGGCGTAGTTGGTCTGTCCGGCATTGCCGGCCAGGCCGCTGATCGAAGAGAGGCAGACTTCCCGGGCGCCGGGTTTCCACAGGGTCGCCGCGTCGAGCGCTGCATCGATGGCCAGAATCGCCTGCAGGTTGACTGCCATTACCGTGTGCCATTCGTCGGCACGCATGCGGGCGAATGTGCGGTCGCGCGTGATGCCGGCGTTGTGCACCATGAGGTCGATTCCCCCGTGGCCAGCCAGGGCGGCGGCCAGAATATCGGGGGCATCGGGCTGGATGATGTCGAGCGGCAGGGCAAGTCCCCGTACTTCATGGGCGAGGGCATCGAGCGTCGGGGCGGCTTCGGGGCGATCCACACAGGCCACACGCGCTCCCTCGGCGGCCAGCCGTCGTACCGTGGCAGCACCGATGCCTCCCGCAGCGCCGGTGACGACTGCCAGGGTGTCGTTCCAGGGGGAGGCCGCTGGGCCAAAGGGATGGTCCGCCTCGTCCTGCAGCACAAGCACCTGACCGGACACATAAGCACTGCGGTCCGTACCCAGGAAACGGAGCATGGGAGCCCACTGCTCCGGGGCATCGTACAGAGGCCCCTGGGGCAGGCACACCATGTTGACAGTGGCGCCCCGGCGCCCCAGCTCCCTGGCGAGCGAGCGCATGAATCCTTCCAGCGCACGGCGGCAGAGCAGGGCCTCTGGCAAGGCTGCACGGCAGCTTTCCTCGGCGGCAGGCGCCAGGAACAGCATGCGCCCTCCCGGAGCCATCTGGCGCACTGCGTCGCTCAGTGCGTCATGCAGTTCGTCGAGCAGCGCGGTGCGGATCAGCGTGCGTGCATCGACGATGCAGGTCTGCAGCCGGGGAGACGGCTGCGCATCGGGAGCAGGGACACCGAGTCGCCCGGACTCGGGCCACAGCTGGGCACCCCGGTGCCGCAGCCAGTCTGCCAGCCCTCCGGAGTCTGGCGCCCCGGAGGGAACGCGCACCCGCTGTACATGCCGGCCCTCGAATTCCCGTGGCCCGTAAGCCGAGGTGCAGCGTGGCAGCACGCGGGGCTGGGGCAACCCCAGCCTGCGCACCAGCGGAGCGGTCCAGCGGCCATTGGCCCAGCGCAGCAGATGGTCTTGAGGCATGGAGTTCCTTGAAATCCGCAGTGGGGAACGCGTGGCAGATGAGGGGATTCAGTCTGGCAGCCGCAGGGTAAGGAGCATCACGGTATCTGTCACTGCAGTCAGCGCATGCGGCTCATGGGCTTGGAGATGTACCCAGTCACCCTCCTTGAGGGAGACTGTCCTCTCTGGCGTGGCAAGGACGCATAGCCCCTTGAGACACTGCAAGGTCAGTTCGCCTTCCACCTGATGTTCGGGCAGATTCTTGCCGGCATGAAGTACGATCCGCACGATTTCAAGCTGCCGGCTTTTCATCAAGGCCTGTGTGGTTGCATGCATGACATCCGAGCATAAGCCCGGCAATGACACCACTTCACCCGAGCCCACATGAGGCGTTGCCATGGAGGACCTCCCCCTTCAGAACGGCGGCATGCGCAGGCCTTCTGCCTGCAGCGCTTCCTGCACGGCTGGACGGGCCATGACGCGCTGGCGCAGGGCCAGGATGCGGGGCATGCCGGAGATGTCGATGCGTGTGAGGCGGCACCAGTTCGACGCCACAAAGAAGTAGATGTCCGCCACCGAGTAGGTGTCTCCCATCAGGTACTCCTTGCCTTCGAGCTGGGACTCGACCCATTTCAGCCGCTCGATCAGCAGTGCGGTCGATTCCGTCTTGGCCTTTTCGCCCATGTCGTGGAAGAGGGGGCCGAAGTTCTTGTGCAGCTCGGTGGCAATGAAGTTGAGCCATGCCTGCAGTCGATAGCGGGCAAGAGTGCCGTTGGCCGGAGCAAGGTGTTTTTCCGGGGCCTGGTCTGCGATGTACTGCACCAGGGCGGGGCCTTCGGTCATGCGGGTGCCGTCGTCAAGCTCCAGCACAGGCACATAGCCGAGCGCATTGATGGTGTGAAAATCGGTGCCATCCGGCAGCTTGTGGGTGCTGGTGGAGGCCAGCACGGTCTCGTAGGGCACGCCGGCTTCCTGCAGGGCGATATGGGGGGACAGGGAACAGGCGCCGGGCGAGTAGTAGAGCTTCATGCAGAATCCTTTCGGGGAAATGCGAACGGAAAAACGGGTGCCACACACCGCAGGCGACTCTGGTGGGCCACATGCCGGCACGCGGCGTCCGGGGCTATGGCGAGCTATCGTACACCGATCGTGTGGCCCTTCCGGACCGAGGGGAAACCGGCCATGGGACCTCCGCCCGGCCGTATTGGCTGCACCGGCATTCGCGTCTTTTTGCGGTATGGTTTGCGCCATGGTGCTCAATCTGGTCTGGCTTGGATTCTTTGTGGTGTCGTTCCTGATCGCGCTGGTGCAGCTGGCACAGGGGCAGGTCGATGTGTTCGCGCGCCTGCTTTCGGCGCTGTTCGATGCTGCCCGCACCGGCTTCGACATCTCCCTGGGGCTCACGGGCATCATGGCGCTGTGGCTGGGCATTCTGCGCATCGGTGAAAAGGCAGGCCTGATTGCTCTGCTCGCGCGCATGGTCAACCCCATGTTTCGTCATCTGTTCCCGGGTGTGCCTTCGGGGCATGCCGCCCAGGGGGCCATGACCATGAACCTGTCGGCCAACCTGCTGGGGCTCGACAATGCGGCCACTCCCCTGGGCCTCAAGGCCATGCAGGAGCTGCAGCATCTCAATCCCCGACCCGACACGGCCACCAATGCGCAGATCCTGTTCATCGTGCTCAACACGGCCGGACTGACGCTGATCCCCACCTCTGTCATCGCCATCCGCCAGACCCTGGCTCTCAAGCAGGGGCTCGTGGGGTTCAATGCGGCCGACATCTTCCTGCCGACTCTGGTGGCCACTTCCGTTTCGCTGCTGGCAGCGCTGCTCATGGTGGCTGCTGTGCAGCGTCTGCCGCTGTGGCGCCTGGCCGTATGGCTGCCCATAGTTCTTTTCGGTGCGGGGCTGGGGGCGCTGACATGGTGGCTCGCACAGTGGCCTGCGGCCCAGGCGTCGCGCTTCGTTGGCGCACTGGGGGCAGGCATCATCTTCGGCCTGGTGGTGCTGTTTCTGGTGGCGGGAGCGGTACGCCGGGTGCCGGTGTACGACACCTTCGTCGAAGGCGCGCGAGAAGGTTTCCAGGTAGCGGTGCAGATCATCCCCTACCTGGTGGCCATGCTGGGCGCCGTGTCCGTGTTCCGGGCCAGCGGGGCACTCGACTGGATCATGCAGGGCATCGGGGCTGGAGTGGCGGCTCTGGGGCTGCCGGTCGATTTTCTGCCGGCACTGCCGGTGGGGCTGATGAAGGTGCTTTCGGGTTCCGGAGCCCGGGGGCTGATGGTGGACGTGATGCAGACCTATGGAGTGGGTTCGTTTCCGGCCCAGGTGGCGGCCATCATTCAGGGATCGACCGAAACGACTTTCTACGTACTGGCCGTGTACTTTGGCAGCGTGGGAGTGCGCAACACCCGCCATGCGCTGGCCTGTGCCCTGTTTGCCGATGCCGTGGGCATCGTGGCGGCGGTATGTGTGGGCTATGCCTTCTTTCACCGCGCCTGAGGAGGTGTGACAGGGTGGCGCAGTGACGAGACCTGTCCCGGGCGGGGAACATCACGGACACGGGGGCAGCAGGCCTTGATACTGTGTCTGCAGCCTCGCCCCAGACATGAAAAAACCGCCCGGAGGCGGTTTCTTGGGAGTGCTGGCAGCGCACCCAGACAAACGGCGGTGTGGGCCAGCCACACCGTGCGGGTTGCCTGAAGAGGATCAGGCAGCGGCCAGAGCCTTGACCTGTGCGGACAAGCGGCTCTTGTCGCGGGAAGCCTTGTTCTTGTGGAAGATGCCCTTGTCGGCGACGGTGTCGACCACGGACTGCATCTTGGCGAACAGTTCCTTGGCCTTGTCCTTGTCGCCGGCTGCAACGGCCTTCTCGACGTTCTTCACCGCAGTGCGGTACTTGGAGCGCAGGGACGTGTTGGCGGTGTTGAGCTTGACGTTCTGACGAGCGCGCTTGCGGCCAGAGGCAAGACGCGGGTTCTTTTTCTTGGGTTTTCCGGAAGCCATATCAATAATTCCTTGTGTTGATGGATGTTGCCAGCAAAGCCGAGCATTATAGCCTGATGGCTCTGCCGCTCGCAAATGCGCGTGCCGGATACAGTGGCGTGTCTGGCAGGAGGGTGTGACGCCTGCTTGCATCTGAGGCCGCAGCAGGGCCATGGCGCGGGGTGGCTGCGCGCTACACTTGCATCCATTTTCACGCGCCGGTGCATTCCGGCCCCGGCTGCAGGGCTGGGGGCCTGGAAGCACTGGCCTTCTGCCGTGCCGTTGTGAGTCTTTTCAAATCCGCCTCCCTCGTTTCCCTGTTGACGCTGGCATCCCGCATCGCGGGTCTGGTGCGTGAGCTGCTGATTGCTTCGGCCTTCGGGGCGAGCATGTACACCGATGCGTTCAACGTGGCGTTTCGCATCCCCAACCTGTTTCGGCGCCTGTTTGCCGAAGGGGCCTTCAGCCAGGCCTTCGTGCCGGTGCTGGCCGCTTCCCGCGAGCAGGAGGGCGACGCGGCCACCCATCGCATGATCGACCATGTGAGCACGGTCCTGTTCTGGGTGCTGCTGGTTTTCTGCATCCTGGGGGTGCTCGGGGCGCCGGTGCTGGTCTGGGCCATGGCCAGCGGACTGGAGCAGCGCCCAGAAGGGTTCCACGCCGCAGTGGTCATGACGCGCTGGATCTTTCCCTATATCGGCTTCATGTCGCTCGTGGCTCTCGCGGCCGGGGTCCTCAACACCTGGAAGCACTATGCCGTGCCGGCGGCCACGCCCGTACTGCTCAATGTGGCCATGATCGCCTCGGCCTGGTGGGGGGCGCCGTGGTTTGCGCGCATGGGCATCCATCCGGTGTATGCGCTGTGCATGGGGGTCATGGTCGGAGGGGTGCTGCAGCTGGTGACGCAGCTCGTGGCACTCAAGCGACTCGGAATGTTTCCCCGCATCGGGGCCAGTGTGGCGAGCCTGCGGGTGTCGCTGGCCGATCCGCACACCCGACGCATCGGCAGGCTCATGCTGCCTGCCATCCTGGGGGTGAGCGTGGCGCAGATTTCCCTGCTCATCAACACACAGATTGCATCCCATCTTGCACCGGGCAGCGTGAGCTGGCTCAGCTATGCGGATCGCCTGATGGAGTTCCCCACGGCGCTGCTCGGGGTGGCGCTGGGTGTGGTGCTGATGCCGCAGCTGGCCCGTGCCAAGGCCTCCAACGATGCGGCCGCCTATTCCTCTATGCTCGATTGGGGGCTGCGACTCGTGGTGCTGCTGTCGGTGCCCTGTGCGGCGGCGCTGCTGGCGTTCTCGATGCCGCTCGTGAGCGTGCTCTACCACTACGGGGCCTTCAAGGTGTCCGACGTGCAGCAGACCACGCTGGCCCTGATGGGCTATGGCTCCGGGCTGGTGGGGCTGGTGGCCATCAAGGTGCTGGCCCCTGCCTACTATGCACGGCAGGACATCAAGACGCCCGTGAAGATCGCCATAGGGGTGCTGGTGGCGACCCAGCTCATGAATCTCGTGTTTGTGCCGCGCCTGCAGGTGGGGGGGCTGTCCCTGTCGATCGGTCTGGCGGCCATGGGCAATGCCGGTATGCTGCTGGCGGGGTTGCTGCGCCGCGGGAGCTATCAGCCTGCACGCGGGTGGCTGCGCTTTGCCCTGCAGGTGCTGGCGGCTACGCTGCTGATGCTGGCGTTCCTGCTGTGGGCCGATGAGCAGCTCGCTTGGCTCGCAGGCATGAATCGCCTGCACCGCATCGTGCAGTTCACGTGGGTGATCGCGGTGGCGGCCGTGCTCTATTTCGGCGCGCTGGCGGTTGGAGGGTTCAGGGTCCGTACGCTGTTGCGGCGCTGACAGGCAGTGCCGTGCTGCAGCCGAATGAAGAAGGTTGCAGCATCACCAGGCGCGCGGGCCATGCATGCCATCGCATGGGAGGGGAGCCATGAGCAGGCATCTCACTCCTCTTCCGTGGGGAACAGGGCACAGGATGGCAGCAGGGCACTTTTCCATAAAAAAAGCCGTGCTTCTCATGGAGCACGGCTTTTTGCCTTGCAGGGAATAGAGGCCGGTGCGCGCGAGGCGCACCGGGAACATCAGGCTACCGTCACCTGCGGTGCATCGTCGGTGCGAGCGGTGATTTCTCCGATGGCGTAGACCGTTTCCCCCTGTTCGCGCAGCGCATCCGCCACGGCGCTGGCCTGGGTTGCATCGACCACCACGACCATGCCGATGCCGTTGTTGAAGGTGCGGTTCATTTCGATGTCGTCAATGCCGGCCGTGCCCTGCAGCCAGGCGAACAGTTCGGTGCGGGGCCAGGAGCCTTGCTGCAGTGCGGCGCCGGTACCTGCCGGCAGGACGCGCGGAATGTTTTCGAGCAGGCCGCCGCCGGTGATGTGGGCCAGAGCCTTGATGGCAGGGGCATGGTCCTGACCGTTGAAGCGTGCGAGTGCCGCCAGCACGCTCTTCACGTACAGGCGAGTGGGGCGCATGATGGCGTCCCGGAAAGGCATGCCGTCGAGCGTGACAGGCAGACTGGAACCGGCGCGCTCGATGCATTTGCGCACCAGGCTGAAGCCATTGCTGTGCACGCCGTGGCTGGCGAGACCCAGCACGACGTCGCCGGGGCGCACGTCGCGACCGGTGAGGATGCGGCTCTTTTCGACTGCACCGACGGCGAAGCCGGCAAGGTCGTATTCGCCGTCGGGATACATGCCGGGCATTTCGGCCGTCTCTCCGCCGATGAGGGCACATCCGCTTTCTTCGCAGCCGCGGGCGATGCCGCCCACCACGGCAGCCGCGGTGTCCACGTCAAGGTGGCCGCAGGCAAAGTAGTCCAGGAAGAAGAGCGGCTCGGCACCCTGCACCAGCACGTCGTTCACGCTCATGGCCACAAGGTCGATGCCGACGCTGTCGTGCATGTTCCACTCGAAGGCCAGACGCAGCTTGGTGCCCACACCGTCCGTGCCGGAAACCAGCACGGGCTCGCTGTACCGCTTGGGGATCTCGAAGAGTGCGCCAAAGCCGCCGATGCCGGCCAGCACCCCCTCGCGCATGGTCTTCTTGGCCAGGGGCTTGATGCGTTCGACGAGAGCGTCGCCTGCGTCGATGTCAACGCCGGCGTCTTTGTAGGAAATGGGGGTCTGCATGGGAGTGAAAGGGGAAAGGCGCGATGGCGGTTGCACTGTACGAAAAATGTTGCAACTGGGCCGAGGCGCCGGCCCCGTCTTTATTGGACAATTCCCGTATTGTAAATAGCTTCAACCGGCTCTCCCATGGAATTTACCGACTACCAGAAGCGCGTGGCTGCATGGCTGGTCATTGCCTGCGTGTTCGTCCTCATGCTCTGGCTGCTGGGGGCTGTCCTCACGCCCTTCATCGTGGGGGCGGTCCTGGCGTATGCGCTCAATCCAGCCGTGACCCATTTCGAGGCGGCCTGCCGGGGAAGGATGCCGCGCTGGGCGGCAGTCATTCTGGTGATGACGGTCTTTCTGCTGGCCGTCACGGGCTTGGTCATGCTCATCGTGCCGGTCATTCTCAAGGAGGCGCCCATCATGCGGCAGCAGCTCCCGATGCTGGTGGACCGCGGCGGGGCCTGGACGCAGCAGATGCTCAACCGGTTTGGCGTGCCCTTCCAGTTCAACTTCAGCTCCCTCAGGGATCTCATGCTGCGGGCCATGAGCAACGGGGACAGCTCCACCGTCGGCAGTTCGGTGTGGTCCTCCCTCAAGATCGGCGGCAGTGCGGCCCTGTCGGTGCTGGGCAACGTGATGCTCATTCCGATGGTGCTGTTCTATCTCCTGATGGACTGGAAGCGTTTTGTCTTCTTCATGTTCAAGCTCGTTCCCCGCAAGATGCGCGGGGCCGTGGAGCATTTTGCCGAGGATGCCGATGCCGTGCTGGGGCAGTATCTGCGGGGGCAGCTCATCGTCATGCTGGTGCTGGCCCTGTACTACAGCGTAGGGCTGTCGCTGTTCGGGCTCGATCTGGCCCTGCCGGTGGGCATCTTCACAGGGCTGGCTGTCTTTGTTCCCTACCTGGGCTATGGCACAGGGCTGCTGCTGGCCTCTCTGACGGGGCTGCTGCAGATGGGGTTTGCCTCCACGGCACTCATGGTGGCTGTGGTGTACGGCGTGGGGCAGGTGCTGGAGAGCTTCTATCTGACCCCTCGCCTGGTGGGGGAGCGCATCGGGCTGCATCCGCTTGTGGTGATCTTTGCGCTGATGGCCTTCGGGCAGCTCTTCGGGTTCGTGGGGGTGCTGGTGGCGCTGCCGTGCAGTGCCGTGCTGCTGGTGGCAGTGCGCCGCCTGCGCGAGCAGTATTTTCGCAGTGATCTCTACAATCACGACTGACCGGAGGAGGTGCTGCGACCGGTCTTTGAGCAGTATGGAGAGTGGACAGGCAGGGGAGGTGCGGGCAGACCCTCTAAAATAGCGGCCGTGCAAGCATCCATGAAACAGATTCCTCTCGACATCGGCCTCGTGCCGCGCCCCCGGCTCGATACCTGGGTAGCCGGTCCCAATGCGCAGGTCCTGGCCCATGTGCAGCAGCTCGTCACGCATCCCCTGGCCACGGCGGCACCCACCTACATCTGGGGCGATGAGGGGAGCGGCAAGACCCACCTGCTGCTCGGTGCACTGCAGGAGCTGCAGGAGCAGGGTCTGACGGCAGGCTGGCTCGATGCGGACACCATCTGCAGCGGCTATGTGCGCGAATTCGATCCGCGGTGGAGTGCCGTGTTCATGGATGACGTGGATCTCTACAACGACGAACAGCAGCACACGGCCTTCAACTGGTTCATCAACGCCATGGCGCCACTGCAGGGCGAGCCGCGCTGGGTGCTGGCCGCTGGCAGCCTGCCCGTGACCGATCTGCCCCTGCGCGAGGATCTTCGCACCCGTCTGGGCTGGGGGCAGGTCTACGCCCTGCAACCCCTGGGCGACGACGATGTGCGCGCCGCGCTGCGCCGGGCCGCTGCCGAACGCGGCATCGTGCTCAGTGACGAGGTGCTGCACTTCATGCTCAAGCGTTTCTCGCGCGACCTGGGCAGCCTCAACGAGCTGTTGGGCATGCTCGACGGCTACTCGCTCGAAATGCGCCGCAACATCACCATTCCCCTGCTCAAGCAAATGCTGCACGAAACATGAACATTGCCCTGTTTGACCTCGACCATACCCTGCTGCCGATCGACTCCGACTACACCTGGGCGCGCTTCACCAACGAGATCGGATGGACCGATCCCGAGGAATCCCTGCGCCAGAACGACATCTTCTACCAGCAGTACGTGGCCGGCACGCTCGACATGCGTGAATACGTGCGCTTCGTCACCCGGGCCGTGCGGGCCCACACCCTGCCGGAGGCCCAGGCGGCCCAGCAGCGCTATCTCGACGAGTTCATCCGTCCGCAGATCACCCGCCCGGCGCTCGACCTGCTGGCTGCGCACCGCCAAGCCGGCGACGCGCTCGTGATGATCACCGCCACCAACCGTTTCATTGCGGGCCCGATCGGCGAGGCCCTTGGGTTTGCCGATGACCACATCATCGCCACCGAGCTGCAGCGAGACACGCGCGGCCACATTACTGGCGAGATCGACGGGGAACCCAATCTCCGAGAGGGAAAGGTGCACAATTTCGGTCTCTGGCTTGCGCGCCGCAATCTGGCTTCGGAACAGGTAAGGGTGACCTTCTATTCCGATTCGATGAACGATCTCCCGCTGCTCGAACGGGCGGCCGTGCCGGTGGCCACCAACCCCGACGACCGTCTGCGCGCCCATGCCACCCGCGAGGGCTGGCGCATTCTGGATCTTTTTCCCACCCACTGACATGATCAAGAACCTCTTTCACAAGCTGCTGGGCAAGCCGGCTGCGGAAAAAAGGCGCCGTCCCTCGTTCGGCAAGCGGGTGGAGGTGCCGGCCAGCATTCATCACATTGATCCCGCGCTGGTCGACGACCGGGCCAAGGACGTGGTACAGACCCTGCGCAGAGCCGGTTTCGATGCCTACATCGTCGGCGGAGCGGTGCGCGACCTGCTCGTGGGGCTCAAGCCCAAGGATTTCGATGTGGCAACCAATGCCACCCCCGAGGAGGTCAAGCGTCTGTTCCGGCGTGCCTTCATCATCGGGCGGCGCTTCCGGATCGTGCACGTGGTGTACGGACGGGGGCGCGAGCACGAGGTCATCGAGGTGTCCACCTTCCGTGCCTATCTCGATGCCGCCGATGCGGCCCATGTGAACGGCAACGAAAAGACCAGCCGGCGCGCCCTCGAAGGTGTCGAGCATGCCGTGGACGCCTCCGGCCGGCTCCTGCGCGACAACGTGTGGGGCCCGCAGGAGGAAGATGCCGCCCGGCGCGACTTCACCATCAACGCCATGTACTACGACCCCGAGAGCGAGATCGTGGTCGACTATCACAAGGGCATGGCCGATGTGCAGAAGCGCGTCATCCGCATGATCGGCGAGCCTGCGCTGCGCTATCACGAGGATCCGGTGCGCATCATCCGGGCCATCCGCTTCGCTGCCAAACTCAGCCCCCTGGGTTTCAAGGCAGACAAGGCTACCGTGGCTCCCCTGCGTGACTGCCTGCCGCTCCTGACCCATGTGCCGCAGAGCCGCATGTTCGACGAGATGCTCAAGCTGCTGCAGACCGGACACGCCATGGCCACGGTCGAGCTGCTGGCGCGTCTCGGCTTTGCCGATGCCATCTATCCGCTGCTGGGGCTGGCCGTGGATCGAGCCAGCGATCCCTTTGTGCGCGGAGCCCTGCAAGATACCGACCGCCGCGTCGGAGAGGGCAAGCCCGTGGCCCCGAGCTTCCTGCTTGCCTGCCTGTTGTGGCAGGACGTGCGCGAAGCCTGGCAACGGCAGGTGCATGCACACAAGCCCGCATTCGTTGCGCTGCAGGATGCCATCGACGAAGTGTTCGAGGCCCGCATCGGCGATGTGTCCGGCCGGGGCAAGCTGGCCGCCGACATGCGCGAAATCTGGATGATGCAGCCTCGATTCGACAAGCGCACCGGCAACGGGCCTTACAGCCTCGTGGCACAGCTGCGTTTCCGGGCGGGTTTCGACTTCTTCCGCCTGCGTGCGTCGGTGGGAGAGGTGACCGACGAACTGGCCGACTGGTGGCAGACCTTCAGTACCGCCAACGATGCCGTGCGTGACGACCTCCTGGCCGAGGCCCGCGAGCAGCAGCGCCAGCAGCAGAAACAGGCCCGTCAGGCCACCACAGGCAAGGTCAAACCCACCGGCAAGGTGCATCGCGTGTCCGGCGCATCGCTGTCCACAGCGTCTGAGGAATCGGTGGAGGCCGAAGCCTCCGCTCAGGGCCAGGCGGAAACCCTTCACGGCGAGCCCGACAGCGCCCCTGCGCGCAAGCGCCGCAAGCGGCATCGCAAGGGCACCGCTGCCGGGATCGATGCTCCGCCGGCGGCAGACATGGGGGCAGCGGAACCGTCTGCTTCATCGTCCATCAGTACCCCATCGACACAGCCGGGAATGGCGGTATCGCAAGAGGCTGCCTCTGCCTCCGCAGCAGGGGGCGATGACGAACGCGACCTGGCCGCAGCACCGCCCAAGCGGCGCCGGCGTCGCAAGCCTGCAGCATCTGCAGAAGGGGATGCCCCCCGGCAGGCAGCCGATGACTGAGCCCCGAGGCAGGCAGCCTGAAGCGGCAGCCAGGTCTTCCTGCGGCAGCGCATCTCCAGAACCGACTCCCAGCATCGCCTATCTGGCACTGGGAGCCAATCTGGGAGACCCGGTCCGTGCCGTGCAGGCGGCCATGCAGGCCTTAGATACCTTGCCGTCCACGCATCTCCGGGCGGTTTCCTCGCTCTACCGCACCGCGCCCATCGAGTCGAGCGGGCCGGATTATGTCAATGCAGTGGTGGCCGTGGAAACCACGCTCTCCCCGCTGGCCCTGCTCCATGCCGTGCAGGCCATCGAGAAGGCGGCAGGCCGTGAGCGGCCCTACCGCAACGCTCCCCGCACGCTCGACATCGACGTGCTGTGCCATGGCACCACCTGCCAGTGCACCCCCGAGCTAGAGCTCCCGCATCCCCGCATGATGGAGCGGGCCTTTGTGCTGGTTCCCCTGGCCGAAATCGCTCCGCACCTCGTGCCTCCCGACCGCTTGGCGGCCGTGCAGGGGCAGGGCATCGTGCGCATCGCGCACTGAGAACCCCCTGCGCCTGCACGTGGGTCTTTCGGCTTCTGCCAGGCCATGCCCCCATCGAGGGGGAATCTGAAAGGCTGTGCCGCATGGTTGCTGCACCAAAAGTGCATTTCTTTCAGAATCGGGGCAGGAACCGCCGTTTGGGCGTGTGCCGGAGATCCGGATCAGGAGAACAGGTCATGAACATTCTGCTGTGCGGCGCCACGGGATTCGTGGGCCGAGCCCTCATGCGTGCCGTGCAGGCCGAAGGACACCACGTGCTGCCCGGGGTTTCCCATGCCCGAGGTCTGCCGGACGAGGTGGTGGTCGATTACACGCGGGATCATGCTTCGGCCGTCTGGTTGCCCCGACTTGCGAGCGTCGACGCCGTCATCAATGCAGTGGGCGTCCTGCGTGATACGCCCCGCAGACCCATTCAATCCATTCATGCGCTCGCACCCATAGCCCTGTTCGATGCCTGTGCCGAGGCGGGCGTGCAGCGTGTGGTGCAGATTTCTGCGCTGGGGGTGACCCAGGGCACCAGTGACTATGCAGGCACCAAGCTGGCGGCGGATCGGCATCTGGAGCAGCTTGCCCGTCAGGGGCGCCTTCAGCCCACCATCGTGCGGCCCAGTGTGGTCTTTGGACAGGGGGGCAGCAGCACCGCCCTGTTCCTGAATCTTGCGCGTCTGCCGGTGCGCCTGCTTCCGCGTCCGGTGATCGAAGCGCGCATCCAGCCGGTCGCAGTAGGGGAGCTGGCCGAGGCTGTGGCCCATCTTCTGCGCTCCGGCGCGGCATCGCTCCCTGCATGGGTGGAGGCGGTGGGGCCGCAGCCCGTCACCATGGCCGAATTCGTCACCAGCCTGCGCCGTCAGGCGGGACGGTCGGCGGGCTGGCAATGGCCTTTGCCGGACTGGGTGACGGAGCTCAGCGCATCGGTGGGCGATCGTATTCCCGCTTCCCCCTGGTGCCATACCAGCCTGGCCATGCTGGCCACCGACAATGTGGCTCCACCCGGGCCTTTCGCCGCTCTTCTGGGGCGGGAAGCCACTTCCTATGACCGATTGCTGGCTTCGCCCGCCGCGGCTGCCGTCTGATGCGGGACGGACGCGAACGCGATCGTTCGCTTCAGGAGGCACCGTCTCCGGAGGTTTCATCCCACCACAGGGGGGTCGCCTCCATGACGAGATCGGATTCCGGCACCGCCACACACGGAAGAATCCAGCCTTCGGCCTTTTCGTCTGCGCTCAGGCCCGGCCACTCCGCCACGTAGCGCACACGTCCTGCATGCAGCCTGCACAGACAGGTACGGCATACGCCGTTGCGACAGAGGCTGGGCAGCGCCACACCGGCTGCATCGGCCGACTGCAGCACCGTCTGAGATTCGGGCGCCGGGAATGTAGAGCCTTCCGGCTGCAGCACCACCCGGTGGAGCATCGACAGGGCAGAGGAGGGGGCATCAGGAAGATCGTCTGGAGGCATCATGGCAAGAAGGCATCAGAGGCGAGGCGCAGAAACGTGCACATGGCTGCAGCCTGATGCATCCATGCTGTACGGTGCAGGTCCCTGCAAGACAGGGCATGCACCGAAAATTCCGTGTGCCGCCCAGTGGCACGGCATGGCCGACTCAGGCTACAATGCCCACCTTCTCGGAGCATAGCGCAGTCTGGTAGCGCATCTGGTTTGGGACCAGAGGGTCGGGAGTTCGAATCTCTCTGCTCCGACCAATTCTTCTTGTCTGCACTTTCCCCGTTCCGTGGGGTGTCGTGCAGTGCCCGGCACAGCGGTGCAGACATATCCGGACATGACGTCCGGCCCGTTTCCCCATAGCATCCTGGATCCTGCCACCATCGCCTTCGCGAGCGGCGATGGCAGCGGTGGGTGCGATCGCATCGCCTGTTTCGCGTCCTTATGGGCCTTGCTGCGCCATACTGGACAGGGAGCGCTGGGGGCGCCTCCATCACAGCCCGTAGCTCAACTGGATAGAGCAACTGCCTTCTAAGCAGTAGGTCGGGGGTTCGAGTCCCTCCGGGCTGGCCATGCATTCGATGACATAGGCCGTGTGCTGCTTCCAGTGCATCCACGAGCTCTCCACGTGTGCACTTGGCCGTACTGCACGCAGAGATCCAGCGAATCACGAACGGTCCTGCCGCTCAGACGGCCAGAGGCGACGAGTCCCAAGAATGTCGGGCGGTCGCCAGCGGCAGGAACAGGGTAAGCGACGAGTCTGCCAAGGCAATGAGGCCATGATGCCGGTAGAAAGCTGTCGCGGCCTCATCCTTGGCCTCTGCGACCAGGGCGAACGCGGCAATTTCCGAACGTGCCGCAGGGGCGTGCACGGTCGGATGGCGCGCAAGCTTCTTGCAGGTGCAGGCAGGAGGCCAGGGAGCAATGGGCTCGCCCATGACAAGGTGCAGTAACCCGCGAGGCGCTGTTCGTGCGTCAAGGCCACCAGACAGGGAGCTACACGGCGGCGAATGTCTGGGTGACGTGAAGTTCACGTCAAGTGCGTTCAACCTGCCCAGGATGAGGGAGGGTCGTGCTGGAAAACGAGCACAAGAACTTCTGCGAGAAGCGGACGGACGTCGTAGGGCGCAGCGCATGAGCGCCTTTCCAGAATCGTCCGAGACAGACTGCATGTGCACCATGTCCACAAAGTGTGTGCTTTGGGCTCATTCTGCTGCCGTGCCGCATCCCGCGCGACTGCAGGTGACCGACTGTGGATTTCACATCAAAAAAATCCATCTCACGATTTGCATGCACCCAACACATTACCGCATCGAGATGTAAACACATGCATCTTCGCACCAAATGTGAGCCTGCAGTCTGTCATCGGCATGCAGGCCACCCTACAATACCGGGATTCTGGAAAAGCATCCCCAGGGACTTTGGGCTTTTCCCAGCGGCCGACCGCCTGCCCTTCCAACAAGAACAATCACTGCGCGCAGGTGCTCCGCACGAGACCGGTTTAACTTTTGGAGCATGCAATGACTGCACTTTTCACGGCGACCGATCTGGTCGTGCCTTTCGAGAAACTGCGGATGTCCGATGTGGACACCGTCGGCGGCAAGAACGCCAGCCTCGGCGAAATGATCTCCCAGCTGCCTCAGGGTGTCCGGGTGCCCACTGGCTTTGCCACCACGGCCTATGCCTTCCGTGACTTTCTCAAGAACGACGGGCTCGACAAGCGGATCCACGCCATTCTCGACAACCTCGACGCCGACGATGTGAACGCCCTGGCCAAGGCCGGTGCCGAAATCCGCGAAATGGTCGAGAACCAGCCCTTCCCGGCTGATCTCGAACAGGCCATTCGCGAAGCATTTGCCACCCTGAGCGCCGGCAACGATCAGGCCAGCTTTGCCGTGCGTTCTTCCGCCACGGCCGAGGATCTGCCCGATGCCTCCTTTGCAGGCCAGCAGGAAACCTTCCTGAACGTGGTCGGCATCGACGACGTTCTGCGCAAGATGCGTGAAGTGTTCGCCAGCCTCTACAACGACCGCGCCATCAGCTATCGCGTGCACAAGGGCTTCACCCACAGCGACGTGGCCCTGTCGGCAGGGGTGCAGCGCATGGTCCGTTCCGATCTGGGCGCGGCGGGCGTCATGTTCACGCTCGATACCGAATCCGGCTTCCGCGATGTCGTGTTCATCACCAGCAGCTATGGCCTCGGCGAGACCGTGGTGCAGGGCGCCGTCAACCCTGACGAGTTCTACGTGCACAAGCCCAAGCTGCAGGAAGGCAAGAAGGCCCTGATCCGCCGCAACCTGGGCAGCAAGCTCATCCAGATGGAATTCGCCACGCCCGAGGAAAAGGCAGCCAGCGGCAAGCTGGTCAAGACCACCAGCGTGCCGGCCGAGCTGCGCAACCGCTACTCCCTGACCGATGACGAAGTCGAGCAGCTGGCACGCTACGCCCTGGTGATCGAGGAACACTACGGCCGTCCCATGGACATTGAATGGGGCAAGGACGGCACCGACGGCCAGCTCTACATCCTCCAGGCCCGTCCCGAGACGGTCAAGAGCCAGGCCGAGGGCAAGGTCGAGCAGCGCTACAAGCTCAAGGGTACCGGCACTGTGCTGGTCGAGGGGCGTGCCATCGGCCAGAAGATCGGCACCGGTCCTGTTCGCCTCGTCAACGACATCAGCCAGATGGACAAGGTGCAGGCAGGTGATGTGCTCGTCACCGACATGACCGACCCCAACTGGGAACCCGTCATGAAGCGCGCCAGCGCGATCGTCACCAACCGTGGCGGCCGTACCTGCCACGCCGCCATCATTGCACGCGAGCTGGGCATTCCGGCCGTGGTGGGATGTGGCGATGCCACCGAGCGCCTGAGTGAAGGCACACTGGTGACCGTGAGCTGCGCCGAGGGTGATACCGGGCGCATCTACGACGGCCTGCTCGAAACCGAGGTGACCGAGGTCGAGCGTGGCACCATGCCCGAGATCCCCACCAAGATCATGATGAACGTCGGCAATCCCCAGCTGGCCTTCGACTTTGCCCAGCTGCCCAACAGCGGGGTGGGGCTGGCTCGCCTGGAATTCATCATCAACAACAACATCGGCGTGCACCCGAAGGCCATTCTGGACTATCCCAACGTCGATCCCGACCTCAAGAAGGCCGTCGAATCGGTGGCCCGTGGCCATGCCTCTCCGCGTGCTTTCTACGTGGACAAGGTGGCGGAAGGGGTGGCTACCATCGCTGCGGCCTTCTGGCCCAAGACGGTCATCGTCCGCATGAGCGACTTCAAGAGCAACGAGTACCGCAAGCTCATCGGCGGCAGCCGCTACGAGCCCGATGAAGAGAACCCGATGCTCGGCTTCCGTGGAGCTGCGCGCTACGTCAGCGAGGACTTCGCCGAAGCCTTCGCTATGGAATGCGAAGCCCTCAAGCGCGTGCGCAACGACATGGGGCTCACCAATGTCGAGATCATGATCCCCTTCGTGCGTACGCTCGGCCAGGCCAAGAAGGTCACCGAGCTGCTGTCCGAGCATGGTCTGCGTCGCGGCGAGAACGGCCTGCGCCTCATCATGATGTGCGAGATCCCCAGCAACGCCATTCTGGCCGAGCAGTTCCTTGAGTATTTCGATGGCTTCTCCATCGGATCGAACGATCTGACCCAGCTCTCCCTGGGCCTGGACCGCGATTCCGGCATGGAGCTGCTGGCCGCCGATTTCGACGAGCGCGATCCTGCCGTGCGCTTCCTGATCAGCCGTGCCATTGCAGCCTGCCGTGCTCAGGGCAAGTACATCGGGATCTGCGGCCAGGGCCCCAGCGACCATCCCGACTTTGCCAAGTGGCTGGCCGAGGAAGGCATCGTGTCCATTTCCCTCAACCCCGACACGGTGATCGACACCTGGAAGCAGCTGGCTTCCGCCTGAAGGTCTTGTGAGGCAGGGTGGTCACTGAGGTGACCACCCTGCCTTCCGCAAGCTTCCGAGCCGTCCCGTTGGTGCATTCATCATGAATGCCTGATCGGACGGTTTTTTTGTGCCCGGCGGCCCGCAACCCTGTGGCGATCCTGCAGACATGCGGCATCATGAAATACGGTCTCTCTTGAGGGGAGAGTCGCAACGGGCCCAGTGCCCATGCATCGATCGTCATCGCGTCGTCAACAGGGGGTGTGCATGCACGCGTCACGTCATTACACGGATATCGCTGATTCGGAGCCTGTGGGCTGGGGGATGCGGCTGCTGTTGCTGGCACTCTGGGGGCTTGCAGGATTCGGAACCATGTACGTGGCGCGCGATCTGGAGCAGATCGAGATCATGCACTGGCCGCTGGCCTACTGGCTTGCCGCACAGGGCATCATCGTGGTGTATGTGGCACTGGTTGCGCTGTATGCGTGGACAGCCAACCGCAGGGAATCCCGCCAGCGGGGGAGGGGGGCCATGCCCGATGGGGAACCGGCGGTCCGCTCGGAGCGTTCGGGAGATTCTCGGGACGTCGTGGCGACGGCACTCCCGGAGCAGGAACGCCCATGAAGCGCAGATATCTGATTCATGCTCTCTTTGGCCTGTACGTGGTTGGAACGGTGCTGTTCGTGCTGGCCATGGTCTGGGCCGAACGCCAGGGGCTCTCGCGCGAGTGGCTGGGCGGCATCTGTCTGACCGGGTCCATCGTGAGCTATGCCCTCATCGGGGTGTACTGCCGCACCACGCAGATGGACGAATACTATGTGGCCGGCCGGTCGGTGCCGGCGTTCTACAACGGCATGGCCAGTGCCGCAGACTGGATGAGCGCCGCCACCTTCATCAGTCTGGCGGGAGGGCTGTATCTGCAGGGGTTCTCGGGCAACGCCCTGCAGGCGGGCGGATTTGCCTATCTGCTGGGCTGGACGGGGGGCTTCTGTCTGGTGGCATTTCTGGCTGCTCCCTATCTGCGGCGCATGCAGCTGCTCACCATTCCGCAGTTTTTCGAGAAGCGCTACGGGGGAGACTGGCCCCGTCGCATCTCGATGCTTGCCACCATTCTGGTGACCTTCATCTACATGGTGGCCCAGATCTATGGCGTCGGACTGATTGCCTCGCGCCTATCGGGGGTGCGCTTCGAAATCGGCATGCTGCTGGGGCTCAGCGGCGTCCTGGTATGTTCCTTCCTGGGCGGCATGCGTGCAGTCACATGGACACAGGTGGCACAGTATGTGATTTTGCTGCTGGCCTTTGTGGTACCTGCCTCCATGCTGGCCTATCACCAGATGGGAACTCCCTGGGCAGCGGTGGCCTATGGCCAGCAGATCGACAAGGTCAACTCGCTGGAGCTGCATCTGCTGGCATCTGGGCAGGAGCAGGAGGTGGCCGACCTGTATGGCCAGCGCGCCCAGCTCGACCTGCAGCGCATCCAGGACGCGCGAACTTCGCTGCAGCGCGATCGCGTCCAGCTGCTGCGCCAGCTCCAGGAGCTCAAGGATGCCAATGCCGACACCTCCACCATCTTTGCAGCCAGCCATGCCCTGAGCCAGCTGCCGCGCACCGAGTCCGAGGCTCGGGCCCAGTGGCGTGCCTCCTACGCCGCCAACCATTCGTACAGCCAGCCTCTGGCGGGCATGCCGTTTTCCGCGCAGGCGTTTGCGGGCAGTCCCCATGGTTCAGCCGAGGAGCAGCGAGCCTTCGAGGTGTCGCGGCGCAATTTTCTGGCTCTCATGTTCTGTCTGATGGTGGGCACTCTCGGGCTGCCTCATCTGCTGACCCGCTTTTTCACCACTCCCAGCGTGGCGCAGACACGGTCTTCGGTGGCCTGGGCTCTGCTGTTCATTGCCCTGCTGTATCTGGTGGTTCCGGCGCTTGCCGTGCTGCTCAAGTACCAGATCATGCACGATCTCGTGGGAACCCGGTTCGGGCAGCTGCCTCAGTGGATCGGGCTATGGTCGCGGGTTGACCCCGGACTGCTGTCGGTCGAGGACATCAATCATGACGGCGTCCTCCAGTTCGGTGAGCTGCACATCAATGCCGACCTCATCATGCTCGCCATGCCGGAAATTGCAGGACTCCCCTATGTGATCTCTGCTCTGGTGGCAGCGGGCGGGCTGGCGGCCGCGCTGTCCACGGCCGACGGCCTGCTGCTCACCATGGGAACCACCATTGCCCATGACGGCTATTACCGCGAAATCAATCCCAAGGCGCCGGAAATCCGGCTCGTGATGCTTTCCAAGCTGGTGCTGCTGGTCATGGCGCTGGCGGCTGCCTATGTGGCAGCGCATCGGCCGGGCGAAATACTTGCGCTCGTCTCCGCGTCCTTCTCGCTGGCGGCAGCCACCTTCGCTCCTGCCATGGTGATGGGTATTTTCTGGCGCAAGGCTTCGGGGCAGGGGGCAGTGGCCGGAATGGTCGCGGGGTGTGCCGTCACGGCGGGCTACATGGCGGTCAACAGTACGCGGATGCAGCATTGGTTTCCCTGGCTGGGGGGTGGCCATCTGTGGTGGGACATCCAGCCCATTTCGGCAGGCGTGTTCGGCGTGCCAGTGGGGGTGCTGGTGCTGGTGCTGGTGAGCCTGATCACGCCTCACATGCCGGAACCCGGTCACCAGGAAGAAGGCGATTTCCCCATCTGAAGCGGTTTGTTCTATAATGCGTGGTTTCCCTTGCCACATCGCACACTGACGCTGCGGGTGGCACTTCATCCCACAAGGAGCATCAATGCGTCATTATGAAATCATTCTGCTGATCCATCCGGATCAAAGCGAACAGGTTCCGGCCATGCTGGACCGCTACAAGGGCATGGTCACGGCCGGCAATGGCCAGATCCACCGCGTGGAAGACTGGGGCCGCCGCCAGCTGGCCTACCAGATCAACAAGCTCAACAAGGCGCACTACCTGTGCCTGAACATCGAGGCAGACCAGGCAGTGATGGCCGATCTGGAGCACGCATTCAAGTTCAACGACGCCGTGCTGCGCTCCCTGACCGTCCTCAAGAAGCATGCGGACACCGCTCCTTCCGTGATGATGAAGTCCGTCGAACGCGAAGAAGCCCGCAAGAGCCAGCAAGCCAGCGAGGCAGAAGCATCCTGATCCGTGCGTGACGCACAGGTGGAAAACGAAGCCTCGGCCGCATCCCAGAGCCTCAACCACTGGGTGCTGATGGCTTCAGTCGTCGAGAGACAGCCCCTGCGGCTGACCCCGGCTGGCATTCCGGTCTGCGATTGTGTGCTGGAGCATGGCTCCACACAGATCGAGGCAGGAGACTTCCGGCAGGTGACGACAAGGGTAAGAGCCATTGCCATGGGCGTGATGGCCGAACGGCTGGATCGCCAGGAGCTCGGACGCGCAGCGCGGTTCGAGGGTTTTCTGGCTACCCCGGCGAGAGGAAGACGGCACGATGCATCTTCCGCGCCTGCCCGGCCCACCCTGGTTTTTCACATTCAGGACATGACCTTGCTTGCCACTACGCCAAGCCTTTAACAACCAGATTTTCAGGAGTCCACACCATGGCCTTCAAGAGCAACAAAGACAAGCGCCCGAAGCGCAACACCCAATCCCCGCTGTTCAAGCGCAAGCGCTTCTGCCGTTTCACGGTCGCCAAGGTCGAAGAGATCGACTACAAGGACATCGACACCCTGCGCGATTTCATCTCTGAAAACGGCAAGATCATCCCCGCACGTCTGACCGGCACCCGTGCCATCTATCAGCGCCAGCTCAACACCGCCATCAAGCGTGCACGCTTCCTGGCCATGCTGCCGTACACCGACCAGCACCGCGTCTAAGGAGTCACACCATGCAAATCATTCTGCTCGACAAAGTTGTGAACCTGGGCAACCTGGGCGAGATCGTCAAGGTCAAGGACGGCTATGCACGCAACTTCCTGATTCCTACCGGCCGTGCACGTCGTGCCACCGAAGCCGCCAAGAAGGAATTCGAAGCCAAGCGCGCCGAACTCGAAAAGGCTGCAGCCGAGAAGCTGGCTGCTGCACAGGCCCAGGGCGAGAAGCTGGCCGGTGCCGTGGTCAAGCTAACCCAGAAGGCAGGTGTCGATGGCCGTCTGTTCGGTTCCGTGACCAACCACGACATCGCCGAAGAGCTCAACAAGATGGGCTTCGACGTGCACAAGTCCCAGATCCGCATGCCCAACGGCCAGATCAAGACTGTCAGCGACAACACCGTCGAAGTGGCTCTGCACACCGACGTGGTCGTCGAAGTCAATGTGGTGGTCTACGGCGAAACCGCCTGATACCGCACTGTCTCCCGTCCCGAGGGACGGAGGCTCCAAGAACCGCCAGCCTGTCTGGCGGTTTTTTTATGGGTGGTGCACAGGCACGCAGCCAGCCCGTGATAGGAGCGAAGCAGAATCGGTGCGGGTGGACTGGTGTATGCTCAGTCCATGGCCCGCAGACCTTGAAAAGGGGGGGCTGATTCGTGTACCCGAGGAGATCGGTGATCGGCTCCCGGGTCTTCTGCTTTCTGGATGGTGAGAAATGGACAATTCTTCTCTTGAGCGACTGGTGCAGCGTGCCGAGGTCGTGCTGGAGCGGCTCGAACAGGTGTTGCCGCAGCCCATGCAGCAACCCGACTGGGGTGCTTCCGTGGCATTTCGCTATCGCAGGCGCCATGCAGGCTTTGCCGGACAGACCGGCATGCTGGAGGCGGTGCGCCATGTGGCGACCATTGCACTCGATGACCTGCAGGAAATCGATGGTCAGAAAGAACGTCTGGTGCGCAATACCGAGCAGTTCGTGCGCGGAAGGCCTGCCAACAATGTGCTGCTCACGGGGGCGCGGGGCACGGGCAAGTCATCGCTGATTCGGGCATGTCTGAATGCCTATGCCGATCAGGGCCTGCGTCTCATCGAGGTGGACAAGGGTGATCTGGTCGATCTGCCGGATATCGTGGATCTGGTGGCTGCACGGCAGGAGCGCTTCATCGTGTATTGCGATGACCTGAGTTTCGACGAAGGGGAGTCAGGGTACAAGGCGCTCAAGTCCATGCTGGACGGCTCCGTGGCAGCCAGCACTCCCAACGTGCTCATCTATGCCACGAGCAATCGCCGGCATCTGCTTCCCGAGTACATGAACGACAACCTCAGCTATACCCATACGCCCGACGGCGAGGTGCACCCGGGCGAGGTGATTGAGGAAAAGGTGTCGCTGTCCGAACGCTTCGGGCTGTGGATCAGCTTCTATCCCTTCAGCCAGGAAGAGTATCTGGTCATTGTGCGGCAGTGGCTGCATGCTCTCGGTGTGCCGGATGCCGAGGCTGCAGCGGCAGAGCCCGAAGCTCTGGTCTGGGCACTGGAACGCGGTTCGCGCAGTGGCCGGGTGGCCTATCAGTTCGCACGGGATGTGGCGGGAAGGATCACACCATGAACGGCGCTGCTGCTTCTGCGGCTCCGGTCGATCTCGTGGCGGACGGAGAGCGTCCGCGCGTCGATGCCATCGACGGGCAGCCCCGCAGGCTGGTCGAGGTGGCGGTGGGCGTGCTGCTGCGTTCCGACGATGCCTTTCTGCTCACTTCCAGGCCCCAGGGCAAGGTGTATGCGGGGTACTGGGAATTTCCGGGCGGCAAGCTCGAAGCCGGGGAAACGGTGGAGCAGGCCCTGAGACGGGAGTTGCAGGAGGAAATCGGCATCACGATTGCACACGCACAGGCCTGGCGCAGCAGCGTGGTGGATTATCCGCATGCGCTTGTCCATCTGCATTTCTGCAAGGTGCGTGAGTGGAGCGGGATGCTGACCATGCGGGAAGGGCAGCAGTGCATCTGGCAGCAGCTGCCTGTCACAGTGGAGCCTGTGCTTCCTGGTGCGGTTCCCGTGCTGGAGTGGCTGGAGTGCGAGCGCAGTGGCCGCTCCGTGACGTCCTGACGGAGTCCGCGCACTCTTCTGCGCATTCTTGCCTGGGCAAATTCAGTCACAATAGCGCCTCAGGTTTGTGAGCGAGGCAAAGTGTCATGTCCGATATTGAAATGACGAGTTCCGCAGCCGGTGTGTCGGCAACGCGGGTATTTGATTTTCCGCTGCAGGATGCCCAGGGGGCTACCTGCACGGCACATGCGTGGGCCAAGGTGCCGCCGGCGCTCGACCCTGTGCAGCGTGAAGCCGCCATGCAGCGGGCCGCCGAGTGCCTGCGTGCCCAGGGAGCGGTGCTGGTGGCGCATTACTATGTCGACGGCGACCTGCAGGATCTGGCCCTGGCCACTGGAGGGTGCGTGGCCGATTCGCTCGAGATGGCCCGCTTCGGGCGCGATCATGCTGCCCAGAACCTGGTGGTGGCCGGTGTGCGCTTCATGGGAGAGACGGCCAAGATTCTCAGCCCCGAAAAGACCGTGCGCATGCCTGATCTGGACGCGACCTGCTCGCTGGATCTCGGTTGCCCGATCGACGAATTTGCAGCCTTCTGCGACGCGCATCCCGACCGCAAGGTGGTGGTGTATGCCAACACGAGTGCCGCCGTCAAGGCCCGTGCGGACTGGATGGTGACCAGTTCCTGTGCGCTCGCCATCGTGAACCATCTCAAGGCGCAGGGCGAGAAGATCCTGTGGGCGCCGGATCGGCACCTGGGGGAGTACATCCAGCGCCAGACAGGCGCTGACATGCTGATGTGGCAGGGAGCCTGCATCGTCCATGACGAGTTCAAGGGGCTGGAGCTGGAGCTGCTGAGACAGCAGCATCCGGGAGCCAAGGTGCTGGTGCACCCCGAATCTCCCCTGAGCGTAGTGGCACAGGCCGACGTGGTGGGGTCTACCTCACAGCTGCTCAAGGCCGTGCTGGATGGCCGCGAAGGCGACGCCTTCATTGTGGCCACCGACAACGGCATCATGCACCGCATGCGCCAGCTGGCTCCGGGCAAGACGCTGATCGAGGCGCCCACGGCCGGCAACAGTGCCACCTGCAAGAGCTGCGCGCATTGTCCCTGGATGGCCATGAACAGCCTGCAGGGGGTGATCGACTGTCTGGAGCAGCGCACGGGAGAGATTCATGTCGATCCGATGGTGGGGCACCAGGCCAGTGGCTGCATCACCCGCATGCTGGATTTCGTCAGGGAGCATCCCGAAGCCCTGGTGGTGCAGGGTGGGGGGCGCCTGCCCGGCATGACGCCGGGCATCGGGGCGGCCTGATTCGCGAAGGCAGCAGGGTGCGTTCTGCTGCCTTTTTTGTTCATTTCCGTCGCAGGAGACCCGAGTCGGGTTCCTGTGCAGTTGCCATTTCCTTTTTGCATGTTTGATCACAACGAAACCCTGGAGCAGGCCCGGAGCCGCAATGTCCATGATGCCTTGATGGAAGACATTGGCGAAGGTGACTGGACGGGGCAGCTCGTGCCCTTTCCTCATCAGGTTACGGCCCGTGTGCTGGTGCGAGAGGAAGCCGTGCTCTGCGGCCGTGACTGGTTCGAGGGCTGCATGCATGGCGTGGATGCCGGGTTGCAGATCGACTGGCACTATGCCGAAGGGGACCTGATGCGGGCTGACACGGAGGTGTGTCACATTCGGGGCGAGGCCCGTTCGATTCTGACGGCCGAGCGTTCGGCACTCAATTTTCTGCAGCTCCTCAGCGGCACGGCGACCGTGACGCGGCGGCATGTGCAGGCGATCGAGGGGGCATCTCCGCATGCCTGTGCCGTGCTCGATACGCGCAAGACCCTGCCTGGCCTGCGTCAGGCGCAGAAATATGCCGTGCGGACCGGAGGGGGGCGAAACCAGCGTCTGGCGCTGTGGCATGGCATCCTGATCAAGGAGAACCACATTGCAGCAGCCGGAGGCATTCGGCAAGTCCTGGCCCATGCCCGTGCGCTTGATGCGGGCGTGCCCATCCAGATCGAGGTGGAGACGCTCGAACAGCTGCAGGAGGCCCTGGATGCAGGTGCACAGAGTGTGCTGCTGGACAACTTCACTCCTGACCGGATGCGCGAGGCCGTGCGCCTCACGGCGGGGCGCGCCCTCTTGGAGGCGTCCGGAGGAATCGGTTTCGAGGGGCTGCGTACCATTGCCGCGACCGGCGTGGATCGCATCTCGATCGGCAAGCTCACCAAGGATGTGGTGGCCACCGATTATTCGCTGCGGGTGGTTGCCGGCTGACAGGCTGCAGGAGGGGCATCCATTGGGTAGCCCTCCATGCCTCGGCAGCACCACCATTTGCAGACCCCATGAAAAAACCCGCCTTGGCGGGTTTTTTCATGGGTGAACGGAGCGGGCTCCGTTCGGCCGGACTGAGACAACTCAGTCGAAGTTGGGAGTCTCGACTCCCAGCACCTTGTGCAGCTTGGGGCTGGTGGTGGTGTACTGGAGGAAGACCTTCTTCTCGGGGAAGATGTAGTCCATGGCGGCAAAGGCCGCGAGGGCACACTCGTGGAAGCCGGAGAGGATGAGTTTCTTCTTGCCGGGGTAGGTGTTGATGTCGCCCACGGCAAAGATGCCGGGTTCGTTGGTGGCGAATTTCTCGGTGTCGACCACGAGCTGCTTGCGTTCGATTTCGAGTCCCCATTCGGCGATGGGGCCGAGCTTGGGCGAGAGGCCGAAGAACACGAGCAGCACATCGACGGGCACGGTGCGGGTGACGCCGTCGCCGCCAGTGACCTTGACGTTGACGAGCTTGCCGTCACGTTCCTCGAAGCCGGTGATCTGGCCGACCATGAACTGCATTTCCATGAGGCCGCACAGTTCGTGCATGCGGGCCACGCTGGCCGGAGCGGCGCGGAAGCCGTCGCGGCGGTGCAGCAGGATGACGCTTTCGGCCTTGTGCTCGCCTTCGACGAAGTTGAGGGTCCAGTCCAGGGCGGAGTCGCCGCCACCGACGATCAGGAGGTTCTTGCCCGCGAAGTCGGCGGGGTTGCGGACGCGGTAGAAGAGCTGGGAGCCATCGAACTTGTCGATGCCTTCGACCTTGAGGGTGCGCGGCTGGAAGGCGCCCACGCCGGCAGCGATGAAGATGGTCTTGGTGAGGAAGCTGGTGCCCTTGCTGGTTTCGACGTAGAAGCGGCCGTCGGGCTGGCGCTCGACCACGCTGACTTCCTGCCCGAAGTGGAAGGTGGGGCCGAAGGGTTCAATCTGCTTGAGCAGGGCGTCGGTGAGCTCGCGGCCGGTGCACACGGGCACGGCCGGAATGTCGTAGATGGGCTTGTCGGGGTAGAGCTCGACAGGCTGGCCGCCGGGATAGGCGAGGGAGTCGATCACATGGGCCTTGACTTCGAGCAGACCGAGTTCGAAGACCTGGAACAGCCCGACGGGGCCGGCGCCCACGATGACCGCGTCGGCATCGATGGCATTGGCGAGATTGCGCTCAGTGTTCATGGGAGAGAGAGGGAAAAAAGGCAGCAGGCGCTGCCGTGCGGGCGAAGGAGCATCCGTGGGGCCGGAGGGCAGGGATGTGCCGCGGGAGCACGCCCAGGCAGGACTGCGTCACGGCCGGGGCGCGGAGAGATCGCAGGATCAGCGAACCAGTTCCTTGAGCTTGCCGGTCTTGTCCTTCCATTCCTCGGCATCGGGAAGGGGGTCGTGGCGCTTGGTGATGCTCTTCCAGGTGGGGAGCTTGGCCAGGTCGGCATTGAGCTTGATCATGTGCTGCTGGTCGGCGGGCACGTCTTCCTCGGCATAGATGGCGCCGACAGGGCACTCGGGAATGCAGACTGCGCAGTCGATGCATTCGTCGGGATCGATGGTCAGGAAGTTGGGGCCTTCACGGAAGCAGTCGACCGGGCAGACATCCACACAGTCGGTGTATTTGCAGCGGATACAGACTTCGGTTACTACGTGCGTCATAGGGGGGCTCTGAGTGGTTCGGTAGGGAATAAAACCCTGCTATTTTAGCCTTCGCACAGGGGGCGAAGACACTTCATGTATTTGTAGATCCATTCGGGCCGGAGAGGTTTGCCGCAAATCAAGTGCATGGCATCTTGTCTGTGGTATTCCTCTCCGGCGAATGGGGCTGGTGGCCGATCAGGGGGCGATGTGGTCGACCAGGGCAGCTGCTGCGGTGGCGTTGCTGGCCATGTCCACCAGGATCAGCGAGCCGAGCCGGCGATTCTCGCGGTAGGGCAGCAGGGGCAGGGGGGCCTGCAGCTGGATACGGACGCGGCCGATGGCATTGGCGTCGAGTTCACCCGCGGGCTGGCGTTCCAGGGTGTGGATGTCGAGCTGGTGGGTGATTTCGGTGACACGGGCCTTGACCCAGCTGTGACCGGCGAGCGCCCAGTAGGTGCGACCGGGCAGCAGGGGGGTGGTGTCGAGCCAGGCGAGCGTGGCCTCGAAGGTGGTGGTGGGGGTGAGGGCACCGGGCTGGAGGAGCCAGTCGCCCCGCGAGATGTCGAGTTCGCGGTCGAGCACGATGCCGGCGCTCGCTGGAGAGGCGAGGCCGGTGGTGTCGCGACGGACGTGGTCGAGCACGCGCAGGACGGTGGCTTCCTGTCCGCTGGGGTGCAGGGTGACGCGATCCTGGGGGGCGAGTCGTCCGCTGGCGATGCGACCCCACAGGATGCGGCGGGCCTGGGAAATGTCGGCACTGCTGGCGTGCTTCTCGATCCACTGCACCGGGAAGGCGAAGGGGCCTTCGGTGTCGGCGGGGGTGACGGGAAGGGTTTCCAGCAGGGGCAGCAGGCCGGGGCCTTGGTAGCCGCACCAGCCGTCGGTGCGCGCATCCACCACGTTCCAGCCCATGAGGGCGGAGACGGGGACGATGGCACGGGGCGTGATGCCTGCCTGCGCGCAGAAGGCCTGCAGGGCGGCCGAGATGTCGGCAAAGGCGGCTGCGTCGTGCGCGACGGCGTCGAGCTTGTTGACGGCAAAGACGATGTGCGGCACTCGCAGCAGGTGGGCCAGCAGGGTGTGGCGCCGGGTCTGGGGCAGCAAGGCATGGCTGTCTGCGCCTGCGGCGTCGGGTTGGCCGGCCCAGGGCAGCTTGGTGGCGTCGACGAGGACGACGGCGCAGTCGGCCTGCGAGGCGGCAGTGACCATGTTGCGGGTGTACTGCTCGTGTCCGGGAGCGTCGCCGATGATGAACTTGCGAGCCGCACTGGTGAAGTAGCGCCAGGCCACGTCGATGGTGATGCCCTGCTCGCGTTCGGCCTGCAGGCCGTCGGTGAGGCGGGAGAGCTCGGCGGCGTTGATCTGGCCGCTGCCCTGGTGGGTGACGTTGCGCAGCTGGTCCTGCAGCACAGCCCGGCTGTCGAGCAGCAGGCGGCCGATCAGGGTGCTCTTGCCGTCATCGACGCTGCCGCAGGTGATGAAGCGCAGGGCGGCCGCGGTATCGGGGGCGGTCTGGGCGGTGGAGGTGCTGGCCGCGGCGAGGGGGGACTGGAGGGAGGTGCTCATCAGAAATATCCTTCAAGTTTGCGCTTTTCCATGCTGGCTTCGCTGGTCTGGTCGTCCATGCGGGTGGCACCGCGTTCGCTGACGTCGACCGACAGGGTTTCGCGCACGATGTCGGCGGCGGAAGCGGCGTCGCTGGCGACCGGGCAGGTGCAGGTGATGTCGCCCACGGTGCGGAAGCGCACGGTGCGGGTTTCGACCTGTTCGCCTTCGCGGGGCGGGGTGAGAGCGGTGACGGGCACCAGCAGGCCCCGGCGCTCGACGACCTGGCGCTCGTGGGCGTAGTACAGCTCGGGCAGGGCAATGTGCTCGCGGTCGATGTACTGCCAGACGTCCAGTTCGGTCCAGTTGCTGATGGGGAACACCCGAAAGTGCTCGCCGGGGTGCAGCCGGGTGTTGAACAGCGTCCAGAGTTCGGGGCGCTGCTGTTTGGGCTGCCACTGGCCGAAGCTGTCACGATGGCTGAAGATGCGCTCCTTGGCGCGGGCTTTTTCCTCGTCGCGGCGGGCTCCGCCGATGAGGGCATCGAAGCGGAATTCCTCGATGGCTTCGAGCAGGGTGACGGACTGGTGGGCGTTGCGGCTTTCATCGGGGCGCGCGAGGCGGACCGTGCCGCGCTTCATCGAGTCCTCGACGCTGCGCACGATGAGGGTGGCCTGGAGTTCCTGGGCGCGCCGGTCGCGGAAGGCCGTGACTTCGGGGAAGTTGTGCCCGGTGTCGATCATGAGGAGCGGGTACGGGATCTGGCCGATGCCGAAGGCCTTTTCGGCGCATTTGAGCAGAACCAGCGAGTCCTTGCCGCCCGAGAACAGGAGGGTGGGGCGGTCGAAGGCGGCTGCGACTTCGCGCAGGATGAAGATGGTTTCCTCTTCGAGGGCATCGAGGTGGGCATTGCGCAGCGACAGGGGAGCTGCCTGGGGGGCGGGGGCTGCAGCGGCTGGCCGAGAGGGGGTGGACAGGGCGTTCATGGCAAATCGGGAAGTCTGTGGATGCGGAAATCAGGCGTGGGAAGCACCGGGCAGCGGGCTGGCAGGGGCGTGGCCTGCTGCCGGAGCGGTGTCGGCATGGACGTGGAGGCCGCATTCGCGGGCCTGATCGTCCTCCCACCACCAGCGGCCGGCGCGGAAGTCTTCGCCCAGGGTGATGGCGCGGGTGCAGGGGGCGCAGCCGATGCTGGGGAAAAACTGGTCGTGCAGGGGGTTGTAGGGCACGTGATGGGTGGCGATGTAGTGCCACACGTCGCCCCAGGTCCAGTTGGCCAGGGGGCTGAGTTTGACGGGCTTGCCGGCGGGCACCTCGCTGTCGTCGCGCAGGTGGATGTCGGAGCGGGCGTCGGACTGCTCGCGGCGCAGGCCGGTGATCCAGGCAGCCTTGTCCTGCAGGGCGCGTGCGAGCGGTTCGAGCTTGCGGATGCGGCAGCATTCCTTGCGCAGGGCGATGCTGCGGTACATGGCATCCTGGCCTTCGCGGGCGACGAAATCGGCCACGTGGGCAGCATCGGGTTCGTAGACGGAGACTGACAGGCCGGGGTCGGCCTGCAGCTCGGCGAGCAGCTGCAGCGTCTCGGGATGGAGGGCTCCGGTCTGCAGCACGAACAGCGGGATGCCCAGGCCGGCCGATTGGGCCAGGTGGGTGATGACCATGTCCTCGGCACCGAGGCTGGAAGCCTGGGTGATGTGGGCTGCACCGAATTCGGCCACGGCGGCGCGCAGGAGTTCCGTGGCCTCATCCACCAGGGCGGCGTGGTGGGCGCTCGGCTTGTCATGCAGCACGGTGGCGGGCAGGGGGGTGATGGCGATGGGCGTCATGGGCTATCTCCTGGATCGGGGGTCAGGCGGCGCGGGGAATGGGGCCGTCCTGGTAGAACCCTTCGGGGAACAGGGCGAGCAGGCGCTGGGCGTGGTCGAGGCTTTCGCCGGGGGCCAGCACGGCCTGGTCGAAGCCGCAGCGCTGCATGAGCTGGAGCTGGTCGATGCGCACATCTCCCACGGCGCGCAGCACGCCGGTGTAGTGTGCGCGGCGACGCAGCAGCTGGGCCTGGGTGTAGGCACGGCCATCGGTGAAGGCGGGAAACTGCAGGGCGATGACGGAGATGCCGGTGAGGTCCACGCTGGAGAGATCGGCATCGTTGGGCAGCGTCAGCAGGCCCTGGGGCTCGGGCTGGTAATGATTGGCAGGGATGAGGGTAAGGGGCGACTGGCTCATGGCAAACATTCCGGAAAATGGCGGGCGGGGCGGAGCGATGGGGCTCAGGCGGGGGTGGGGGCGTGGAGGTCGACGCGACGTGCGGACTGGGCGGCCTCGCGGAACGGGGCATGGCCCGTGCGGCGCAGGGTGTCGATGAAGTGCTCGCCCGGCGTGCGCAGCTGGCGGTAGGTGCCCAGCAGGGCCTCGATCACCTCGGGGACTTCGGCTGCGCTGAAGGCAGGGCCTACGACCTTGCCGGGGGTGGCAGGGCCGGAGAGGGCCGAGCCGTCGGCGCCGCCCACGGTGATCTGGTACCACTCCTTGCCGTCCTTGTCGACGCCGAGGATGCCGATGTGGCCGCTGTGATGGTGGCCGCAGGAATTCATGCAGCCGCTCATGTGCAGGTCGATCTCGCCCAGGTCCCACAGCTCATCCAGATCCTGGTAGCGCTCGGTGAGAGCGGCAGCGATGGGGATGGAGCGGGCGTTGGCGAGCGAGCAGAAGTCGCCGCCGGGGCAGGAGATCATGTCGGAGAGCAGGCCCAGGTTGGGGCGCGCCAGCCCCAGCGCACGTGCCTGTTCGTAGAGCGCGGGGAGGTCTTCGGCATGGACCCAGGGCAGCAGCAGGTTCTGCTCGTGGGTGAGGCGGGCCTCACCGGCGCTGAAGCGGTCGGCAAGATCGGCCACGGCGTCGAGCGTGTCGGCATCGGCATCGCCGGGAGCGTAGCCGGGACGCTTGAAGGACAGGCCGACGATGCGCAGCCCCTCGATGCGGTGGGGGCGCACATTGCGTTCGAGCCAGCGCTGGTAATCGCGCGATGCGGGATCGACGGCAGCGGCGATGCCGGCAGGCTGCAGGGGTGGCACGGCGAACCGGGCAGTCATCTCGGTGAGTGCGGCATCGCTGATGGTGTGGGGGGCACCGTCCTGCTCGACGATGGCGCGGTATTCGGCCTCGACGGCATCGACGAAGCGCTGGCCCTCGGACTTGACGAGGATCTTGATGCGCGCCTTCCAGAGGTTGTCACGCCGGCCATAGGCGTTGTAGACGCGGATGACGGCTTCCAGATAGTTGAGGAGCTGGTTCCAGGGCAGGAAGTCGCGCACCACCGGGCTGTTGATGGGGGTGCGCCCCATGCCGCCGCCGACGCTCACCTCGAAGCCCAGCGCATCCCCTGCGTCGCGCACGAGGCGCAGTCCCACGTCATACCAGTGCAGGGCGGCGCGGTCTTCGGCTCCGCCTGCGAGCGAAATCTTGAACTTGCGGGGCAGAAAGGCGAATTCGGGATGCAGGCTGCTCCACTGGCGCAGGATTTCGGCAAAGGGGCGCGGATCGGCAACCTCGTCGGGGGCGATGCCGGCGAGCGCGTCGGCGTTGATGTTGCGGATGCAGTTGCCGCTGGTCTGGATGCCGTGCATCTGCACGGTGGCCAGCAGCTCCATGACCTCGGCCGCGCGGGGCAGCGGAATCCAGTTGAACTGCACGTTGGTGCGGGTCGAGAAGTGCCCGTAGCCGTAGCGCAGGGGCGGGGCCGCCAGCGTCAGGCCCGGCTGGGCTGCCTGCAGCGCATCCTGAGTGGACTGGGCCTGGGCGAGCAGCTCGGGGGTGGGGCGATCGTATTCGCGTGCGATGCGAGCCAGCACGCGCAGCTGGCGGCCGGCGATTTCGCCATAGGGCACGGCCACGCGCAGCATGGGGGCATAGCGCTGGATGTACCAGCCGTTCTGCAGCCGCAGGGGCCGGAAGGCCGCGTCGGAGAGCTCGCCGGCGAGGTTGCGCGCGAGCTGGTCGCGGAACTGGGCTGCGCGTTGTTCGATGAAGTGCTGGTCGAAAGCGGAATACTGGTACATGAAGCGGCTCTGACGGGACCTGTGCACACGCGGCGAGGAGGTGACCAGCGCGGGCGCATCGGAATATTCGTGGAATCAGGAATGTACCTTTCTTTATTCCAATTCAAACTACTTTTTAATGATGTATATATTCCAATCTCATATATAAGAGAGTGTGCAAGCACGGGCTGTCCGGCTCCCGCCTTTTCCCGCAGAGACCGGGTGTCTTCAGACCGGAGCAAGGCCCCACCAAGAAGGCAGCAGACCACGGCGGGCGAGGTCGCGGTAGCGGTCATCGACGAGCAGCAGGGAGCCCGCATCGGACTCGGTGCGTACCACGCGGCCACAGGCCTGGATGACCTTGCGCAGGCCGGGGTACAGATACACATAGTCGAAGCCGTGCCCCAGCGCCTGTTGCACGGTGCGCCGCATGGCTTCGTGAACCGGGTCTACCGGCGGCAGGCCCAGTGTGGCGACGAAGGCCCCGATGAGCCGCTCGCCCGGCAGGTCCACCCCTTCGCCGAAGGCGCCCCCGAGCACGGCAAAGCCGATGCCCGATCCGCCGGGCTGGAAACGGTGGAGAAACGCGGCGCGGGCTGCGTCGTCCATGCCCGGCGTCTGCGTCCAGACCGGAAGGTCGGGATGGGTGGCGGTCAGATGCACGCGCACGGCATCGAGGTAGCGGAAGCTGCTGAAGAACGCGAGGTAGTTGCCAGGTCGTGCAGCCAGGCGCGTGGCCATGGCCTGAACCAGCGGAGCCACCGAGGCTTCCCGGTCCTGCCAGCGCGTGGACAGTGGCAGGATGTCCACCTGCAGCTGGTCGGCCCGGAAGGGCGAAGGGGCCTGCAGCCGCACGTGACTGGCCGGCAGCCCGAGCATGTCGGCATAGAAATCCATGGGACGCAGGGTGGCCGAGAACAGCACCGCACAGTGGGCGTGGCGGAGCCTTTCCTGCACGAAGGGCGCCGGGATCACGTTGCGCAGCGTGAGCGTGCCGGGCAGGAAGCCGCGCACAGGGCGTTCAGGGGCGGCGCCCGCCAGATCGACCGGCGGCGGCGCGTCGGCAGGGCAGACCAGATCGGCGATGGAATGGGGGCCGAAGCGCTCGATGGCGCCCGCATAGGCCACCAGCATGAAGAAGGCATCCAGCGCCTCGCCCGCGAGGGCTTCGGGGGCATCGGCCAGATGGCGTGTGATGCGTGCCACCAGATCCTGGATGCGCGCATGCAGGGCATCGTCGGGCTCGCAGGTCTGGTAGCCGGGACGGGCGTGGGCCAGGACGCGGTTCCACTCTTTGCGCACGCTGCCCACGGCCCGCCTGAGAGGGGTGGGGAGGCTGCGCTGCAGGCGCCGCAGATCGCCCGCCTGCAGCGCGGCACTGTACATGTCGCGTGCCCGGTCGACGAGGTTGTGGGCCTCGTCCACGAGCACTGCAGTGCGCCAGCCTTCCTGCTGGGTCAGGGCAGGCAGCAGGGCGGTGGTGTCGAAGTGGTAGTGGTAGTCGCCCACCACCACGTCGGCCCACTGCACCAGCTCCTGGGTCAGGTAGTAGGGGCAGATGGCATGGGCATCGGCAAGGGTCTGCAGGGTCTGGCGGTCGAGCACAGCGCCGGCAGCGGCATCGATGGCCGCCTGGCGGGCGGCAGGCAGGCGGTCGTAGAAGCCCTGTGCCAGCGGACATGTGGCTCCCAGACAGGGCGTACCGGGATGGGGGCATACCCGGTCCTTGGCGCTGAGTTCCAGTGCTCTCAGGGGAATGGCGGGGGAACTGGCCTGGCGCACCGTGGCCAGTGCATCGAGCGCCAGAGTGCGGCCGGTGGTCTTGGCAGTCAGAAAGAACAGGCGGTCCACCAGATCCTCGCCCATGGCCTTGAGCATGGGAAACACGGTGCCAAGCGTTTTGCCCACTCCGGTAGGGGCTTCGGCCAGCAGCACCCGGCCCCGACGCGCGGCGGTGTAGACGTTCTCGGCGAGCTGACGCTGCCCAAGCCGCATGCGCGCCAGCGGAAATGCCAGGGTCCGCAGGGCCTGGGTGCGTGCTTCGCGGTGCAGTGCTTCCTGTTCGCCCCAGGCGGTATAGCGTGCGCACAGGGCTGCAAAATCGGTGGCCAGCTCGCTGGCTTCGCAGGTGCGTTCGAGCACGGTGTCGCGGTCACGCAGCAGGTCGTGGTAGCGCAGACAGACCCGGATGGAGGCAAGTCCGTGCTGCACACACAGCATGTGGGCATAGAGTCGGGCCTGGCTCCAGTGCAGCGCCTGCTGGGCTGCGGGAATGCGCTCCCAGGACCCTTTGTGGGTTTTCACTTCTTCCACCGTGGCGAGAGTGCGTGACCACGCATCGGCCCGCCCCCGCACGAGAAGGGGGCCGTGGGCCAGCTCCAGCGCAACTTCGGTGTCCCATTCGCCGCTGCGCCGCCCCGCCACCGTGCGGTGGCCTTCCATGCCTTCGAGCGCGGAGGGGCCCGGCGCGTAACGATGATCCAGGTCGCCTTCCCGGCAGAAGGCAGCCAGCGCAGTGACTGAGACGGTGAGTGGAGGCAGGGACGACATCCGAAACTGAACAAAACGCCACGTCCCCCACAGGAAGAACGGAGATCGCAGCCACGGCGCTGCACGCAGAGGCCGCGAGGGGGACTGCGTGCAGCCGTGTGGGGCGAGCGTAGCAGCTTTGCAGCACCGGTGCGAGAAGTGCGCCGGGGGCAGAGGTACGGGCAAGGGTGAAGGGGCATGCGCGGGCAGGGTTCTAGAATCGGAATCTGTCGCGTTTGTATCCGCATGCCGAGCATGCCGATATGGATGCGGATGCGTTCCGTTCCGTTCCGTTTTACTCACCATTCATTGATTGCAGGAGTTTTCCGATGAGTACCCCCCAGGGCAAGGATTTCGACCAGGGTCTGGCCATGCGCAAGCGCGTCATGGGAGACGCCTTTGTGGAGAAGGCTTTCAGCGGGCTCACCGAGTTCACGGCACCGCTGCAGGACTACATCACCCGCAACGCCTGGGGTGACACCTGGCAGCGGGAGGGACTGGATCTCAAGACACGCAGCCTCGTCACCATTGCCATGCTGACCGCACTGGGCAAGTCGCAGGAGCTGCGAGGCCATGTGCGCGGCGCCCTGCACAACGGCGCCACGGTGCAGGAAATCCAGGAAGTGCTGCTCCACGCAAGCATCTACTGCGGCATTCCGGCGGCGGTGGAGGGCTTCCGGGCTGCGGCCGAGATCATCGACGGCCCCAGGGCCTGAGAGGACACAGGCTGCTGCGCGGCGGGAGCGCATGCACCTTGCGGCACCGACGTCCAGAGACAAAAAAGCGACCTCACTGCCACAGCGGGGTCGCTCGAAAGAGAGAACCCGGGAAAGGGCAGCGCCCCTTCCCGGATCTCTGCAGCATGATCAGCGCTTGACGGGAGCCAGCGGCGTCGTGAGCGGGCGTACCTCGCCCATCGGATGCTCGCCGGTTTCGTAGATGTTGTTGGCACGGCCGACGAGCAGGGTGTCGAGCGTGCCGATGTTGTCGGTGTCCTTGTTGGAATAGGGCACCTTGTTGAGCACATAGCGCATGGCGTTGAGGCGGGCGCGCTTCTTGTCATCGCTCTTGATGACGGTCCAGGGTGCATCCACCGTGTCGGTCTCGAAGAACATGGCTTCCTTGGCGCGGGTGTAGTCGTCCCACTTGTCGAGGCTGGCCTTGTCCACGGGGCTGAGCTTCCACTGCTTGAGGGGGTGCAGCTCGCGTTCCTTGAAGCGGCGGCGCTGTTCGTCCTGGCTCACCGAGAACCAGAACTTGAAGAGATGGATGCCGCTGCGGGTGAGCATGCGCTCGAACAGGGGCGCCTGCAGCATGAATTCCTGGTATTCCTCGTCCGAGCAGAACCCCATGACACGCTCCACTCCGGAGCGGTTGTACCAGGAGCGATCGAACAGCACGATTTCGCCGTTGGTGGGCAGGTTCTTGACGTAGCGCTGGAAGTACCACTGGCCGCGTTCCTCGTCGGTGGGCTTTTCGAGGGCCACCACGCGCGCGCCACGGGGGTTGAGGTGTTCCATGAAGCGCTTGATGGCGCCGCCCTTGCCGGCAGCGTCGCGTCCTTCGAAGACGATCACGACGCGGGCACCCGTTTGCTTGACCCATGCCTGGAGCTTGAGCAACTCGACCTGCAGCTTGTATTTCTGCTTCTCGTAGTTCTTGCGGATCATCAGGTTCTTGTAGGGATAGCCGCCCTTGCGCCAGTTGGGCGCGAGTTCGTCATCCGGGGAGACCTTGATGGTCTTGCTGCCGGTGCCGGATTCCGCCAGCATGCGGCGCAGGGCTGCCACCTCGTCCTTGGAGGCGCGGCTCAGCAGGGTCTGCATGGCCGATACCTTGTCCTCTGCCTTCTCCAGGATCTGTTCGATGGCCACTTCGCGGCGGGTGAGCGCGGAGTCTTCCGCCTCGCGGGTGGCCACGCGGTCGATGTTGCGGGGGGCTGTCTTGCCCAGCACCACATCTCCGGATCGGGCGAGGCGGGGTTTGTCCTGGGAGGCCGTGGGGGACTTGGAAGAGGTGGCCATAGGGGAGCTCCTTAGCGAGTGGAAATATCCCTTGGGATTTTAGGACTATTGGGGCCGCCGTTACAGTTTTTTGACCAAAACCTGACTTTTGCGGTCCCAGTTATATTTGCGCTTGCGTGCCTCGGGCAGCCAGGAGGGATCGACCACCTGGAAGCCGCGCTTGATGAACCAGTGCATGGTGCGCGTGGTGAGCACAAAGATGCTCTTGAGCCCCATTGCCCGGGCGCGCTGCTCGATGCGGCGCAGCAGCTTGTCACCGTCGCCCTGGCCCTGCACGGCGGGGCTCACGGTCACGGAGGCCATTTCGCCCGTGCTGTCCTCGGCATAGGGGTAGAGGGCCGCGCAGCCGAAGATCACCCCATCGTGTTCGATGATGGTGTAGAGGTGCGCATCGCGCTCGATCTCGGTGCGGCTGCGCTTGACGAGCGTGCCGTCCTGCTCGAACGGCTCGATCAGGTGCAGGATGCCGCCCACGTCCTCGATGGTGGCCTCGCGCAGGTTCTCCAGCTTTTCGTCCACGACCATGGTGCCGATGCCGTCGTGGGTGTAGATCTCCAGCAGGATGGAGCCATCCACCGAGTAGGGCACGATGTGGCTGCGTTCCACGCCCTTGATGCAGGCCCTGACGCAGTACTGGAGATAAAACGCGAGATCGTTGGGGTGTTCGGGGGCGGGGAGCCTGGTCAGCAGCCGCTGGGCATCGGCCAGCGACAGTTCGGTGTCGACCGGGTTGTCCTCGCTCTCGGGATCGAGGGGCCGCTGGCGCAGGCCGCCGATCTCGGTGAGGAAGATGAGCTTGTCGGCGTGCAGCTCGCTGGCGACCTCGGTGGCCACGTTCTCCATGTTGAGGTTGAAGGCTTCGCCGGTGGGAGAAAAGCCGAGCGGAGAAAGCAGCACCAGCGCCCCCTGGTCGAGCATGGACTGGATGGCGCTGGAATCGACCTTGCGCACCAGCCCGGAATGCTTGTAGTCCACCCCGTCCACGATGCCGACGGGCCGCGCCGTGAGGAAGTTGCCCGAGATCACCCGCACGGTGGCACCCGCCATGGGCGTGTTGGGCAGGCCCTGGCTGAAGGCGGCCTCGACTTCGTAGCGCAGCTGTCCGGCGGCTTCCAGCGCGCTGTCGAGTGCCACGCCGTCGGTGATGCGGATGCCCTTGTAATAGCGGGGCTCCTCGCCCTTGGCACGCAGCTGCTCGTTGACCTGCGGGCGGAAGCCGTGCACGAGCACGATCTTCACGCCCATGCTCTTGATGAGGGCCAGATCCTGCACCACGTTGGGCAGCTTGCCGGCGGCGATGGCCTCGCCCGGAACGCCGACCACCATGGTCTTGCCGCGATGCATGTGGATGTAGGGTGCAACCGCCCGGAACCAGGGCACAAAGGTGAAGTTGAAGACCGCAGACATGGACATGGAGGTGAGAACCAGGGAGGTCTGTCCCGTGCCGGCAGGCGGCCCGGAGCAGCATGTAAAACCCCTATTGTGTACTCGATTGGCCCCGTTCCTGCGGTGCCTTCACACACGGTTGCCGCTTGCTTGGCGCGAAGGTGCCGGCTCGCTTCTAGCCACCGCGGCTCACCTCGCCCACGAGCTGCTGCCAGAAGGTGGGCAGCAGGTCGTAGAGGGGGGTGGGTTCGCGCTGCCAGATCTGTACACCGTCCGGCACGATGGCGCTGGAGGGGACCACGCCCGGATCGACCTGCGCGAGCTGCTGCATCCACAGAATGTCGACGCCGCCCTGCGGGGCAGGACGCGCGTAGATGAGCTGCAGCATGCGCTGTGCCGCCACGCTGCCCCGGGATGCCGCCTTGGCGTAGAGGCGCAGGGCCTCGCTGTAGTTCGGCGTGCGGCCGATGCCCCGGTGCAAGGCACGTGCCTTTTGGTAGAGCGCATCGGCCGAGGCATGGGCTTCGCCCGAGGTGGACGTGGGGCGGCTGACGGTGCTGTCGCGGGCCGATGGCCTGCGGGTCAGGCGCTCCAGGTTGGCGCGGGCAGCCGGCGAGCCCGGCGCCGCACGGCGGAAGTAGCCCTCGGCCACGGCGTCCTGTCCGTGCAGGGCGGCATCGATGCCGAGCGCATTGAGTGCATGGACTTCGCCTCCCTGTGCCGCTGCAAGCAGCAGGGGGGAGCGCCCGGGGGCGAGCTGCTGCGAGGGCTGGTTCCGGGCGCGGCGTCCTTCCACCAGCCAGGCCAGAAAGGCGGCCCGTGCCGGCGCGGATGGGTGCAGCGCTGCAATGGCTGCGTCTGCCGCCTCCAGATCCGGCGGGCCACTGCAGCCGTCCATGGCACACCAGGCCAGCCCGGCCTGGGCCAGAGGAAATCCCCCGGCAGCGGCCTGCATGAACCACCGCTGGGCCTGCATGCGGTTCTGTGGAACCCCGGCCCCGTGCAGATGGATCAGCCCCAGGGTCCAGGCCGCCTGGGCGGCGGAGCGGGATTCCGTTGCCGAACGGGCGGCTCCGTGCAGGGTGGCTGCGCGGTCGGCCTGCTGCATGAGGGCGGACAGCCGCTGGGCGATGTCCTGATCGGAGGGGCCGGCTGCAGGCTGCGGCAGGGGGCTGGCATGAATCAGCCGAATGGGGGGCTCTGTGGCGGCATCGGCGTGTGTCGCGGGTTGCGTCCAGCCGGGATGCGTTGCCATGCTCGTCAGGAGGCACAGGGTCAGTCCCAGTCCCAGCCCGTGGCGTGGTCGAAGCCCCGTCGACGGAAGAACAGTGCGCTGACTGCCCCCGGAGAGGGGGAGAGCCATACGGCGGCAGAAGGCGAGGGCGTGCATGGTTGTGCGCTCCAGGCGGGAGAGGTGGCTCGGGGCAGCGTGTCAGCGCTTCGGGGCGGGGGCGGCAGGCACCACGTTCCAGTGCAGTGTCTGGGCGGTATAGCCGTTCTTGCCGAAGGCGGAGGCAAACTGGGTCTCGACCCCCTGCACACCCTGCACACCCTGTACCAGGGTCAGGGGCGGAACCCGGAACGCCGCCGGCAACCGCTCCATGGCCTCATCCGGGGTGGCCAGGCAGATCACCGATTCGGTACCCGGCGTGCCGGTATCGAGCACAAAGGGCGGGTTGGGCGACATCCAGTCCGGGATGCGGATCGTGGTGTTGGCCGAGACAGAGGACGAGGGGTTCGACTGGTTCGGCAGCAGCCGGATCACGTTGCCCTGCGGGCTGGAATGGAAGCAGTACAGATGGGCACTGCGCGAGACACGGGTCGAGAGAAAGAGCTGGGTGCCGGAGGGGAAGGTCGTCTTGTCCGGGACGGGGTTCTCGATCTGCAGCGAAATCTGCAGCGTGCGCGGCGCATCCTGCCGGGGTGGGGTGGGGGCTGCCAGCGCGTTCCAGCCGATGCGTTCGATGGAGCCGTCGGCGGCCATGCCCACGAAGTTGCGCAGGGCGCGGTCATAGGTGGTGTAGTCGATCTCGCCGGTCACCACCAGCCCGCGATCGGCCTGGAACTTGCCGATCGCCTCGCGCAGCACCGGGCTGTTGGCCGGCAGGATGGCCGAGCCGGTGGGCAGATAGCCCTGCCGCATGAGCGAATGCTGCACCATGGTCTGGCGGTAGGAGGGGCTGCCCTCGTCATACCACATGCGCAGCTGGTGCTGAAACTCGGGGTGCGTCTGCTCCAGCGTCAGGCACTGCCAGTACGGCACGCGCGCCCACTTGCCGGTGAGCTCGATCATGGCCAGCTCCACGAGCGTGCGAATGGCACTGCCCGTACCCTGGCTGTAATCGCGCCCGACGTTGAATTTCCACCCCGTCTTGCCGATGGCGCCGGCCAGATCCAGTCCCTGTCCACCGCTGCCGATGGCCACTTCGTTGGCCGAGTCCATCCCGGGAATCAGCGTGCGTGACTTGAAGTCCCCCAGATGCAGCTCCAGGCCGATGATGTTGGCATTGCGGGTGCGGCTGATGCCGGTTTCCAGACGGCTTGCCGACGTGCCGGCGTCGATGTGGTTGCTGAGCACGCCCTGATCCACGAAGGCCACGGCCCCCGACACATACAGCGCGGGGCGCTGCAGCTGCATCTGGCCGTTGTTGAGCAGGATGGTGGTGAGGTTCTGCACCGTGTCCTGCTGGGCGATGTTGACCTCGTAGTCCACGTAGCGGAAGGCATTGCTGATGCGCGACATCTGCGACAGGGAGGTCTGGATCATCTCCTTGGTGGCCACCGGCACCTTGCCGGAATAGTCCGGAATGGTCTTGCTCGAAATGAGCGTGGGCGGCACATGGGCTTCCTGGAACAGGCGGTCCATGCACATGAGCGAATCCGAGAAGCTGGAGATGGAGCGCACCGGCCGCACCACCGGGCGGGCCGCCACGTTGGCATAGGACTGGTAGCCGGCATCCACGGCCGGATTCATTGGGGCACAGGCGCCAAGCACGGCACCCGACGCCAGCAGGCTGCCCAGGCGCAGCGTGGACCAGGGAGACAGGGGGAGCCGCGCAGCAGCTCCAGGGGGCAGGAGGGCGTTTTCCATGATGACTCTCTTCGCGTGCGCGCACGCTTCAGGCCGGAATGGTCGGAAAAGGGGGCCCTCCGTTCGCCTGGCCACCAGGCATGCAGGCGGACAGGGCTCCGGGGGGAAAGAGGAAACAAGAAAGAGGGAAGAGGCGGCACTTCCCCTGCAGGCTGCCTTATCGGCAGACGTTCACCAGGTCGCCTCTCAGCACCACGATCTGCTGGTTGCTGCCGAGCCGGCTGAAGGGAGTGCTGCTGCTGGAGGTGCTGTTGCCCACTTCCTGCAGGCAGGACTTCTGCACCCCTTCGCCTGCCGTGCTGGTGATCACGTTGGCGTCGGTGAACATGGAGCCGTCATTGGCCGTGGCTGAATAGGCCTTGGCCTCGTAGCGGGACACCTTGGCCTTGAGCCAGTCGGGAATGTCGGTCTTGTTCTGAATGTCGGTGGATTTGGCGGTGCCACCGCTCGGCAGCGACAGATACTGCACCGGCCGGTTGAGATAGATGGTGTCCTCGCCCGGAGCCGCCATTGCCTGCATGGAGAGCCCCGCCAGGAGGCATCCCCCGGCCAGATACAGTGACACAGTAGGAGTGGGATGCATGATGTGCTCCTCGATCTGCAAAGAGTCAGGACAAGAGGCGCCCATATGTCTGGACGGGACACAGGGGCGCCCTTGAGCTCACGTCAGCCGACCACGGTCAGTTGCAGCTCGTGCATCCGTTGTTGGTGGCCAGGTTCTGGACCGCCTTGGAGTACGAGCCCGACGAGAAGTTGCCCACGAAGGAATTCGCCAGCGCGGTCAGCTGCAGCGAGGGGCCGTTGATGTCCACATGGCCCACATTGGTGGAGAGGTTCTGGGCCGCCGTGCTGTAGCCGCCAGTGGAGGAGTTGACCACGGCCGAGTTCCGCATGGCGGTCAGCTGCATCTGGGGTGCATTGACCGTCACGTTGCCGGCATTGGTCGACAGGTTCTGGGTCGCCAGCGAATAGCCGCCCGAGGACTTGTTGAGGATGCCGGACTGCACCGCAGCCACCGCCTGCACCGAAGGCGCATTGATGGCGATGTAGGGCGTGGGGGTGGAAGGAGCGGGGGGCGTGCCGCCGCCGGAATGGCCGGACCCGCTGGCGAAGGCTGCAGTGGCAGAAACTGCGACGGCGATGAGAGCAAGCTTTTTCATGATGAACCTCCATTGGGGGGTGAACTCAAGCGAAAAGGGTGATGGCTCATTCCAGACACCCGACATCTGCAGAACTCGGTAGAAAAGTGAGATTTCGCAGAAGTCGAGGCCAGTGTCAGGCCGATGACCAGCTCCCCCAATCGCCGGCAAGGGGTAACGGAAAGAGGGGATCCATGGGCGATCAGACGGGAAAAAACGTACGGGTTTCAAGGACTTGCACCGAATTTGTGCAATACTGAAAAGGTTAGTAACGTAATGTGACGAATTAAACAGTGTGAAAAAATAATGACCTGAGTTGGTGAAAAATTCCCCGAAACGTCATTTTTTGTTTAAATCAGTCACATGTTGGAACATTTACTCAGATTCCCGCACCGCAGCAATATTTATTGATACGGCGGTCTCCAATCTGAAGTGCAACACTGTGATGGAACTGCAGTGACTTCGATCAGTGGATGGTAGCGGTCTTGGCCTGTTGGATGTCCCGCATGAACTGCCTGAAGGTCTGGTAGGGGCTGTTCCAGTCCAAGGTCTGGCGTGGCCGGTTGTTCATCAGATCTGCGATGGAGTCCAGCATGTCCTGGTCATGCACCGACAGGTCAGTGCCCTTGGGCAAGAACTGGCGCAACAAGCCGTTGGTGTTCTCGCATGAGCCGCGCTGCCAAGGACTGTGGGGATCACAGAAGTAGATCTTCACCCCGGTGGCTTGAGTCAGCTCGCGATGACAGGCCAGCTCCTTGCCCTGGTCGTAGGTGAGCGTCTGGCGCAGAGGCTGGGCGATCTGGTTGAGCTTGGCGCTGAAGGCGGCCAGGGCTGAGGCAGCGGTGGCATCGGGCATCTTGCACAGCAGCACCAGACGGGAGCTGCGCTCCACAAGAACACCCACTGCGGAGCGGTTGCCCTCGCCCTTGATGAGATCGCCCTCCCAGTGCCCCGGCATCAGGCGGTCATCGACTTCGGGCGCACGCACATGGATGCTGACCATCTCGGGCAGCTTGCCCCGGCGGTCTTCACCGCCACTGCGAGGGCGGCGTGTGCTCTTGCCTTGGCGCAGCAAGGCGATGAGCTGGCTGCGCAGCTCACCACGGGGATAGGCATAGATCGCGTTGTAGAGCGTCTCATGGCCCACACGCTGGGAGGAATCATCAGGATGCATGCGCCGCAGTGTGCGGGCAATTTGCTGAGGAGACCAGCGGCGCAGCAACAGATCGGTGACCACATGCCACAGCGCCCCGTCGGCATGCAGCTTGGGCAGGGGGCGAGAGGCGATGCGACGCTGCTGGCACAGGCTCTGAGCGGGGGCAGACCAGTAGGCATCGCCACTGCGGTTGCGGGTCACCTCGCGGCTCAAGGTGCTGGGGCTGCGCCCCAACTGCTGAGCAATGCGCCGCAGGCTCCAGCCTTGCTGGAGCAAGGAAGCGAGGGTCAGGCGCTCTTCAGGTTGCAAGTGGCGGTATCGGGTGCTCATCGTGACAACTTACCTCAGGACGGAGGTGTTGCACTTCAGATTGGAGACCGCCCCCTGAAACCCCGACGACGCAGCACGCACACTGTCGCGAGCCTGTGTCACCGCCGCAAACACTCGGGGTACGTGCTCCAGGAGCGCTAGTCCTGCACGGGTCAGCCGTGTGCTGCGAGTGTTGCGGTCGAAGAGGCGGGCACCTAGATCCTCTTCCAACTCTTTGATTGTCCGGGACAGCGGTGACTGTTCGATATGCAGGCGAGCAGCAGCACGCGCGAAATGCAGCTCTTCGGCTACAGCCAGGAAACAACGTAGGTGTCGAAGCTCCATGGTCGTTGCCTGGCTGATGGCTCAGTAGGCCTCGCTTCCTGAGGGATTCAGATGAAGTCGAGACTCGATCAAGGTCAGAAGAGCGTGGGAAAGTGAGCCTTCGGGCGGAGTGGCGTGTCCGCAACGCTCTCTGACAAATCCACGAAGTAGTCGACTGAGTTCCCGAGCCTCTTCGTACTCTTCCGGGCTGAGAGTGGACACGAACATGCCTCTTCGTATCCGAGCCGTGAGCAAGCCTTCGTGCTGCAGGATGCGCAGCGCCTCCCGCACGGGTGTTCGGCTGACACCGTAGTGCGCAACCAATGCTGCCTCGTCGACAGCTTCTCCAGGCTGAATTTCTCGACGGCAAATCTGCCCGCGAATGCGTTCGGCAAGCTGTTCGCAAAGCGCCTGTGATTGAAGCGGTGCTGCGGTCATCGGCTGCGTATTCAGCTGTATTGCTGCTCCAGCTTGTCCCACTCGGGTTTGCCCACCAATCTCTGGCGTTCGGAGAACGCGGCGACCAGACCACTGGATTCTTGCACTTCCTTGTTGTCGCGCAGCACAGTCAGCGCCTTCTGCATGCCGGCCACCGCGCCCTGCAGCGCGGCGTTGGCGTAGAGCACGATGCCGTAGCCCAGCTCGCCGAGTTCGGTGGCGTTGAAGATGGGCGTGCGGCCACCGATGACCATGTTCATCAGCTGGGGCTTGGCCAGGCGCTGGGGCAGGGCACGCACCTCGTCGGCCTTGGTCACGGCCTCGACGAACAGGATGTCGGCACCGGCCTCGGCGAACTGCTGCGCGCGCTCCACCGCGGCTTCGAAGCCGTGGGTGGCGGCGGCGTCGGTGCGCGCCATGATCATCAGGTGCGGGTCATGCCGCGCATCGACGGCGGCCTTGATCTTGCTGACGGCCTCTTCGGTGGAGATGACTTCCTTGCCGGAGAAATGCCCACATCGTTTGGGGGCAACCTGATCCTCGAACTGGATGCAGTCGGCACCGGCGCGTTCCAGTGTGCGCACGGTGTGGCGTACGTTCAGCGCGTTGCCAAAGCCGGTGTCGGCATCCACGATGATTGGCAGGGACACGGCGTCCCGGATGCGGGCTGTGTGGTCAGCGATTTCGGCCAGACCCATGAAACCCTGGTCGGGCATGCCGAACCACATGTTGGTGACGCCAGCGCCAGTGACGTAGATGGCCTCGAAACCCAGGTCTTCGATGACCTTGGCGGACAGCGCGTTGAACGCACCGGGAACGAGTACGCCACGGCGCGCTTCTGCTAGGGCTTTGAGTTTTTTTCGGGTGGACATGGTGTTTTGAGTTGGATTCAGAATGCATCGCCGGGTACGCGCACCCAGCCTTCCATCAGTATGCGGGCGCTGCGGCTCATGACGGCCTTGGTGACCTGCCACTGGCCGTCCACCTGCCGGGCCTCGGCCCCCACGCGCAACGTGCCCGAGGGGTGACCGAAACGCACGCTCTGGCGTTCGCCGCCACCGGCAGCGAGGTTGACCAGGGTGCCGGGAATGGCCGCGGCCGTGCCGATGGCCACCGCCGCCGTGCCCATCATGGCGTGGTGCAGTTTGCCCATGGACAGGGCGCGCACCAGCAGGTCCATGTCGCCAGGCTCGATTTGCTTGCCGCTGGACGCGGTGTAGCGCCGGGGCGGGGCGACGAAGGCGATCTTGGGCGTGTGCTGGCGCGTGGTGGCCTCTTCGGGCGTGTGGATCAGCCCCATGCCCATCGCGCCCGCCACGCGGATCTGCTCAAAGCGTGCCAGCTGCGCCGGGTCGCTGTTGATGTCCTCGCGCAGCTCGGTTCCCTGGTAGCCGATGTCGGCGGCGTTGACGAACACCGTGGGAATGCCGGCGCTGATCATGGTGGCCTTGAAGGTCCCGACGCCGGGCACGACGAGGTCGTCCACCAGGTTTCCGGTCGGGAACATGGCTCCGCCTTCATCGCCGTCGTCGGACGGGTCCATGAACTCCAGCACGATCTCGGCGGCGGGAAAGGTTACGCCATCGAGTTCGAACTCGCCCGTCTCCTGCACCTGTCCGCCCGAGACCGGCACGTGTGCAATGATGGTCTTGCCGATGTTGGCCTGCCAGATGCGGACCGTGCACACGCCGTCGCGCGGTACGCGGGCCGCATCGACGAAGCCGGCGTGGATGGCAAACGCGCCGGCCGCCGTGGACAGGTTGCCGCAGTTGCCCGACCAGTCCACAAAATCCTTGTCGATGGCGACCTGGCCGTAGAGGTAGTCCACGTCGTGACCGGGCCTCGCGCTTTTGCTCAGGATCACGCATTTGCTGGTGCTGGATGTGGCACCGCCCATGCCGTCGATCTGCGCGGCGTAGGGGTCGGGGCTACCGATGACGCGCTGGAACAGGCGGTCGCGTGCGGCGCCGGGCACCTGACAGCGCTCAGGCAGGTCTTGCAGGCGGAAGAACACGCCCTTGCTGGTACCGCCGCGCATATAAGTGGCAGCAATCCTGATCTGCGGAACTGAACTTGTTCGGGTGCTCATGCGTGTGCCTCCTGTGCGGGGGAACGGGTCGTGGCCAGGAAGTCTTGCGCAAAGCGCTGCAGCACGCCACCGGCTTCGTACACCGAGACTTCCTCGGCCGTGTCCAGACGGCAGGTGACGGTCACGTGATCCGTCTCGCCGTTCCGTCGGTGGATCAGCAGCGTGAGGTCGGCGCGCGGCGTGAGCTGGCCTTCGACATCGTAGGTCTCGGTGCCGTCCAGCTGCAGCGTCAGGCGGTTCACGCTGGGCTTGAACTCCAGCGGCAGCACGCCCATGCCGATCAGGTTGGTGCGGTGGATGCGCTCGAAGCCCTCGGCCACCACGGTCTCGACTCCGGCCAGACGCACGCCCTTGGCGGCCCAGTCGCGGCTGGAGCCCTGGCCGTAGTCGGCCCCGGCGATGATGATCAATGGCTGACGGCGGTTGAGGTAGGTCTCGATGGCCTCCCACATGCGCACCACCTGGCCCTCGGGTTCGACGCGGGCCAGTGAGCCCTTCTTCACCTGGCCGTCCACCACGGCCATTTCGTTGACCAGTTGCGGATTCGCGAAGGTGGCGCGCATGGCGGTGAGGTGGTCGCCGCGGTGCGTGGCGTAGGAGTTGAAGTCCTCCTCCGGCAGGCCCATCTTCGCCAAGTATTCACCCGCCGCGCTGTCGGCCAGGATGGCGTTGGACGGCGAGAGGTGGTCGGTGGTGATGTTGTCGGGCAGCAGGGCGAGCGGGCGCATGGCCTTGAGCGTGCGCGGGTAGGCCGCCAGTGCGCCCACGCCTTCGGCGTCCCAATAGGACGGGCGACGGATGTAGGTGGACTGGGGGCGCCAGTCGTACTGTGGGCTGGCCTTCTCGCCGCTATCGGCGCGGATGGCGAACATCGGCCCATAGACCGCACGGTACTGCTCGGGCTTGACGGCGGCCGCCACGACGGTGTCGATTTCCTCGTCGCTGGGCCACAGGTCTTTCAGGCGGATCGCCTGGCCGTTCACCACACCCAGCACGTCCTGCTCGATGTCGAAGCGCACCGTGCCCGCGATGGCGTAGGCGACCACCAGCGGAGGACTGGCCAGGAAGGCCTGCTTGGCGTATGGATGGATGCGGCCGTCGAAGTTGCGGTTGCCTGAGAGGACAGCGGTGGCGTACAGGTCGCGGTCGATGATCTCCTGCTGGATGGCAGGGTCGAGCGCGCCGCTCATGCCGTTGCAGGTGGTGCAGGCAAAGGCGACGATGCCGAAGCCCAGCTTTTCCAGATCGTCCAGCAGTCCAGCCTCTTTCAGGTACAGCTCGACGGCCTTGGAGCCGGGCGCGAGCGAGGATTTCACCCAGGGCTTGCGGGTCAGCCCCAGCCGGTTGGCGTTGCGCGCCAGCAGGGCGGCGGCTATCACGTTGCGCGGGTTGCTGGTGTTGGTGCAGCTGGTGATGGCGGCGATGATGACGGCGCCATCGGGCATCAGCCCTTGTGCTTCGTCGGCGCGGCCGGCGGTCAGCTTGGCGGCGTCGGCAATGCCGCGCTCGGCCAGCGCCGTCACCGGCAGGCGGCGGTGCGGGTTGCTGGGGCCGGCCATGTTGCGCACCACGGTGGAGAGGTCAAAGTGCAGCACGCGCTCGTACTGCACGTCCTTGAGGGTGCTGCTCCACAGCCCGGCCTGCTTCGCGTAGGTTTCCACCAGCTCCAATTGCTCGGGCGCGCGGTCGGTCAGGCGCAGGTAGTCGATGGTTTGCTGGTCGATGTAGAACAGCGCGGCGGTGGCGCCGTACTCGGGGCACATGTTGGAGATGGTGGAGCGGTCGCCGATGGTCAGGCTGTCCGCCCCCGCGCCGAAGAACTCCACGTAGGCGCCGACCACCTTTTCCTGGCGCAAGAATTCGGTCAGCGCCAGAGCGATGTCGGTGGCGGTGATGCCCGGTTGGCGCCGCCCGGTCAGCTCGACGCCCACGATGTCGGGCAGGCGCATCCAGCTGGCGCGGCCCAGCATCACGTTCTCGGCTTCCAGGCCGCCGACGCCGATGGCGATCACGCCCAGCGCATCGACGTGCGGCGTGTGGCTGTCCGTGCCGACGCAGGTGTCGGGGAAGGCCAAGCCATCTTGGACGTACACGACGGGCGACATCTTCTCCAGATTGATCTGGTGCATGATGCCGTTGCCAGCCGGGATCACGTCCACGTTGGCAAACGCCTTCTTTGTCCACTCGATGAAGTGGAAGCGGTCCTCGTTGCGGCGGTCCTCGATCTCGCGGTTCTTGATGAAGGCATAGGGGTCGTCGCCCCCGCACTCCACGGCCAGGGAGTGGTCCACGATGAGCTGCACCGGCACCACCGGATTCACGGCCGCCGGGTCGCCTCCTTCTTTCGCAATCGCGTCGCGCAGGCCGGCCAGGTCCACCAGCGCCGTCTGGCCCAGGATGTCGTGGCACACCACGCGCACCGGAAACCAGGGGAAGTCGATCTCACGCTGGCGCTCGATCAGCTGGCGCAGGTAGCCGTCCAGTTGCGCCGGGTCGGCGCGCCGCACCAGGTTTTCCGCGTGCACGCGGGCGGTGTAGGGCAGGCCGTCCCAGGCACTGGGTTGCAGGGCGTTGACGGCTTCGCGAGCGTCGTAGTAGTCCAGCGCGGTGCCGGGCAGGTTCTTTCGATGTCGGGGATTCATAGGTGTCTTGTTCGTGGGCGGGCGTGCCGGCCGCAGACGTGCTGCCGGGCTCAAGTTTCACTGACGCTCTTCGATGGGCACGAACTTCTGGTCTTCCGGCCCCGTGTAGTGGGCCGAGGGGCGGATGATCTTGTTGTCGATGCGCTGCTCGGCCACGTGGGCCGCCCAGCCGCTGGTGCGGGCGATCACGAACAGCGGCGTGAACATGGCGGTGGGCACGCCCATCATGTGGTAGCTGACGGCGCTGAACCAGTCGAGGTTGGGGGACATTTTCTTGACCTCCCACATCACCGATTCCAGCCGTTCGGCGATGTCGTACATCTTGGTGCTGCCCGCCTCGTCGGACAGCTTCTTGGCTACACCCTTGATGACCACGTTGCGCGGGTCGCTGACGGTGTAGACCGGGTGGCCGAAGCCGATCACGACCTCCTTGGCGTCCACGCGACGTCGGATGTCGGCCTCGGCCTCATTCGGACTGTCGTAGCGCTTCTGGATTTCGAAGGCCACCTCGTTGGCGCCACCGTGCTTGGGGCCGCGCAGCGCGCCGATGGCGCCGGCGATGCTGGAATACATGTCGCTACCGGTGCCGGCGATCACGCGCGCGGTGAAGGTGCTGGCGTTGAACTCGTGTTCGGCGTACAGGTTGAGTGAGGTGTGCATGGCGCGCACCCAGGTGTCCGATGGCTTTTCGCCGTGCAGCAGGTGCAGGAAGTGGCCGCCGATGGAGTCGTCGTCGGTCTCCACGTTGATGCGCTTGCCCTGCGTGCTCCAGTGGTACCAGTACAGCAGCATGGAGCCCAGACTGGCCATCAGCCGGTCGGCAATGTCGCGTGCGCCGGCCAGGTTGTGGTCGTCCTTCTCGGGCAGCACGCAACCCAGCGCCGAGACGCCGGTGCGCATCACGTCCATCGGGTGCGCGCTGGCGGGCAGCTTCTCCAGCGCATCCTTCACGCTGGCGGGCAGGCCTCGCATCGCCTTGAGCTTGGCCTTGTAGGCGCGCAGTTCGGCGCGGGTAGGAAGCTTGCCATGTACCAGCAGGTGGGCAATCTCTTCGAACTCGCAGACCTCGGCGATGTCCAGGATGTCGTAGCCGCGGTAGTGCAGGTCGTTGCCGCTGCGGCCGACGGTGCACAGCGCGGTGTTGCCGGCGGTCACGCCCGACAGGGCCACCGATTTTTTGGGTTTGAAGGGGGTGTTTGTCTCGCTCATGGTGGGTCCTGTGAAAAGGGATGTGTGGAGAAGGCGGTGAATCAGCCGCGCGCAGCGGCCAGGGTCTGTTCGGTCAGTTGCTCGGGGTTCAGATGCGGTGCGCTGACGGCCACAGGGCGACCGTGTTCGTCCACCGTGACCATCTCGAAATCGCCACGCAGCACACCTTCTGCCCGGGTGCCGGGGGCTGTGTCGAAGTTCGCGCTGATGCGCGCGGTCATCGAGGTCTTGCCCACCCGCACGATCTGCGCATGGATCTTGAGAATGGCGCCCACAGGCACCGGGCGCAGGAACTCGATGCGTGTGGCGCCTGCCATCACCACGGCCTGGCGCGTGTATCGGGTCGCCGCCAGATAGGCGGCCTTGCCCAACAAAGCCAGACCGTTCGGGCCGAACAGGGTGCCGTAGTGGTTCGACTGTTCGGGTAGCACCAGCTCGGTCAGTGTGAGCTGATCAAGCCGGACCCCATCGGCGCCCGAAGGCGCGCTCGCAGCGATGTCCTGGTGCATCGGGTCGGCGTTCAGGTGCTGTGTCCACTTCATTCTATGTCCTTGTTTGATGGTTGAATATTTGCAATCTTCGCTTCGTGATAAGCTGCTGTACAGGACTGAAATAGCCAATGAATGCGAATGTTTTGGCTGTTTTTGCAAATATTGCGAATTTTCGAGAGCGACCTGAATGACACGCAAGACTTTCATGGGGGTGCGGCTTCGGCGGCTGCGTGCCGAACGTGGCATGTCGCAAATCGCGATGGCCCAAGCCCTGGGTCTCTCGCCCAGTTACTTGAACCAGTTGGAGCAGAATCAGCGTCCACTGACCGTGGCGGTGCTGCTCAAGATCAGCCGTGCCCTGGGCGTCGATGTTCAGGAGTTTTCCGAGGACCAGGAGGCCCGTCTGGTTGCGGCGCTGCAGGAGGCACTGGTGGATGCGCCGGAGCCGGTGACGCTGCCGGAACTGCGGGAGCTGGCCGTGCAGATGCCGGCCGTGGCCCGGGCACTGGTCAGACTGCATCAGAAGAACCTGGAAATCGCCGAGCGCGTCGAGACCATGGCCTTGCAGGTGGGCGACGACCGCTCGGAAATGGTCGTTCCCCGCGCCATGCCGTTCGAACTGGTGCGGGACTTCTTCTTTGCGCACCAGAACCACTTTGATGGACTGGACCGGGCGGCCGAAGCACTGGCAACCGAGGCCGGGGGGCGAGGGGCGCACCTGGTCGGCTGGCTGGTGCAGCGGCTCAAGCGTCAGCACGGCGTGCGTGTAGTGCATTCCGACGATGTGCAGGAGCTCAAGCGCCGCTACGACGCGGGCCGCAAGACCCTGTACCTGTCCGAGGCGCTTGAGCCCGGCCAGCAGGCCTTTCAGCTGGCCACGCAACTGGCCTTGATCGAGGCCGGCGACGCCCTCGATGCGCTGATCGCCGTGCCACCGTTCGACACCGACGCCGCCGCGCATCGGCTGGCGCGCATCGGCCTGGCCAACTACTTTGCGGGTGCGCTGGTATTGCCTTATGGTGAGTTTTTGCAGGCGGCCGAATCGATGCGCTACGACATCGACCTGCTGGGACAGCGCTTCGGCGTGGGTTTCGAGACTGTCTGCCACCGCCTGAGTACCCTGCAGCGCTTGGGGGCTCCTGGCGTCCCTTTCTTCTTCGTGCGGGTGGATCGCGCGGGCAACATCTCCAAGCGACAGTCGGCTACGCATTTCCACTTCAGCCGTACAGGCGGCACCTGTCCGCTGTGGAACGTCTACGAGGCCTTCGGCCAGCCCGACCGCATCCTGCCGCAGCTTGCCCGCATGCCCGACGGGCGCACCTACCTGTGGATTGCGCGTTCGGTCTCGCGCGGCCGGCACGGCTACGGCTCCCCGCGCAAGACTTTCTCCATCGGCCTGGGCTGCGACATTCGGCACGCGCCGCGACTGGTCTACGCCAAGGGTCTGGACCTGAGCGACCCCGACCTGGCCACGCCCATCGGCATGGGTTGCAAGGTGTGTGAACGCGAGCGCTGCCCGCAGCGGGCGTTCCCGTTCATCGGCAAGCCGCTGGACGTGGACGAGAACCGCAGCCGGTTTTCCCCCTACGGGGCGGAGTAAGGATGACCGCCTGTGTGTCTGCGCAGCGAGCCTGGAAGTGATTTTGTCTGCCCAGTTTGCTCTGGGTCAAAACACGCCGAAACACTATAGGTAGTGTCTGGTAGGTGCAAAAAACACTGTATATTGTGTTTGTCGGTATTTGCCCTGATAGGGTAAATCGCAAGAGGGAATCCGGTGCAAGTCCGGAACTGCCCCGCAGCGGTAAGCAGAAACGAAGCGCTCGAATGACACTGGGTCTTCATGGCCTGGGAAGTGGAGCGGAGTAGGTGGGCCTGAGAGTTCAGGACCGTGTCTGCGAAGTCCGAAGACCTGCCGACACACCTGGCGCCAATCCTCCGTAGAGCGATGGCCCCAGGTGCAAGTGAGTGCTTTCGCGGGAAGAGCACGCTGCAGACCGGGCGTTGTGTCCGGTTGCGAGCGTTCGTCGTGTGAGCCCACTGCATGGCCCTGTGCGAGGGAGCAGGTGTATCAGTCAGCGCTGCGGGAGTTTCCGGTCCTGGCAGCTGCGCACATGGGACACACGCTCATGCTGGAAACCATCATCAAGCGCGACGGCCACTCAGAGCCTTTCACGCCCTTCAAACTCAACCAGTGGGGCCAGTGGGCGGCCCAGACCCTGGGCGACGCGGTGGACTGGCCGTCGGCCGTGCTCGAAGCCGTCTCGGCCATGTCTACCACGGCCACGTCTCGTGAACTGCAGCAGCAGCTCATCCGCACCTGTCTGAACTTCGACTCCTGGTCTTACAACCGCATGGCCGGGCGCCTGTACGCCACGCTGATCCGCAAGGACCTTTACCGCAACGCCCGACCCACGGTGCTGGAGCTGCACCGCAAGCTGCAGCAACTGGGCCTGATGGAGGTGCTGGCGTACTCCGCGTCCGAGTACGCAGTGATCCAGGAGTGGATCGACCACGAGCGCGACTTCGAGTACGCGCACTACCAACTGCACACCCACCTGACCAAGTACGCCATCGCCGACCGGGTGCAGGGCCTGTACTACGAGTCTCCGCAGTTCATCTACATGCGCATGGCCATGGCGCTGGCGGTGGACCAGCCGCGCGAGCGCCGCATGCGCGATGTGCAGCGCTTCTACGAACACCTGTCCAAGAACCGCATCAACGCGCCCACGCCCAACCACGTCAACCTGGGCACACCGCTGCGCGGCTACGCCAGTTGCTGCCTGTACACCACGGGCGACAACGCACGCTCGATCGCCGTGGGCAACCACATTGCCAACACCATGACCTACATGAGCGCGGGCATTGGTGCGCACATGGGCACGCGCTCGGTCAACGACCCGGTGCGCGGCGGCGTGATCCGCCACCAGGGCAAGCTGCCGTACTTTCGCGCGCTGGTGGCCGAGGTCAAGTCCAACCTGCAGAACGGCCGTGGCGGCGCCTGCACCACCTATTTCCCGATCTTCGACCCCGAGGTGGACACGCTGCTGCGGCTGAAGAACCCCATGTCCACCGAGGACAAGAAGATCCGCGGTATGGACTATTCTTGGGGCGGCAACCGCTTCTTCGCGCGCAAGGTGGCGCGTAACGAAGACATCTTCCTGTTCAACTGCTTCACCGCGCCCGAGCTCTACGACGCCCTGTACAGCGGCGACGAGGCGCGTTTCGAAGCCCTCTATGAACGCCATGCGGCGGACGAGAACTTCCCCAAGACCTGGGTCAGCGCGCGCGAGCTGCTCATCACGGCCAGCAACGAGTGGAACGAGACCGGCCGTGTCTACGAGCACAACATCAGCGAGATGAACCGGCACACGCCGTTCAAGGACCGGATCTATTCGTCCAACCTGTGCGCCGAGATCGCCCTGCCGACCGAGGCCTACAACCACATCACCGAGCTGTACGCCGAGGACGACATCTCCAGCGTCGAGGTGCAGTTCATCGATGGCACGCGCCGCGAGATTCCGGGCAAGGCCCAGGTGCCCACCCAGCGTGGCCCGGTCTGGCCCACCGACCTCCAGCCGGGTGACGTGCTCGACGAGCAGCCCGTCGAAGCCATCGTGCGCCGCAGCTCGCCCGAGGTGGCCACCTGCAACCTGGCCGGCATCGTCGTCTCCAACATCGAGAGCGAGGAGCAGTACGCCGAGGTGGCCTACTACGCGCTGCTGATGATCGACAAGTGCATCCACCTGGCGCACTACGAGCTGCCGCAGGTGGGCGTGACCTCGCGCAAGCGCCTGAACGCGGGCGTGGGCATTCTCGGCCTGGCGCACCTGATGGCCAGGAACGGCAAGCGCTACACCGACCAGGCCGGCAAGCAGTTCCTGCACGACGTGGCGGAACGCCACTACTACCACCTGCTGCGCGCCAGCCTGAAGCTGGGCAAGGAACTGGGCAACGCCCCCTGGATGCACAAGACCCGCTGGCCCGAAGGCTGGCTGCCGCTCGACACCTGCAGCCCGCACGTGGACAAGATCGCGCCCTTCGGCCTGCGCTACGACTGGGAAGCCCTGCGCCGCGACATCGTGGCCAATGGTGGTATCCGCAATTCCGTGCTGGTGGCGCACATGCCCACCGAAACCTCGGCCAATGCCTCGGGCACCACCAACGGCCTGTACCCGGTGCGCGAGCTCACGCTGATCAAGACCGACAACCAGCGCGTGAACTACTGGGCCGCACCCGATGGCGACACCCTGGCCGACCAGTACCAGAGCGCCTGGGACATCCCGACCAAGGACATGACCGAGATGTACGCCATCATGCAGAAGTGGACCGACCAGGGCATCTCGGCCGACTTCTACCGCCGCGTGATCGGCGACGCGTCCATTGCATCGAGCGAGCTGATCGAGGACTACCTCTACCGCGTCAAGCTGGGCCTGAAGTCCAAGTACTACATGAACCAGAAGACATCCAACGGCATGCAGGCCGTGGCCGACCTGCCTCATGCCAGCGCCACCGAGCCGACGGCGTCCACGGCCGCTGATGCTGAGGACAGCGACAGCGAGTGCGAAGCCTGCACCCTCTGAGCCCCAGGAGCCCCACCATGCTTGAGACCGTCTTCAACTACGACAAGACCGACTACCAGAAGCCCCAACTGTTGCTCGGTCAGCGCCCGGGCCTGTTCGATACCGTCAACCGCCACTACCCCGAGATCTGGAAGATCTACAAGGCGCAGAAATCGCTGGACTGGGACGAGAACGAGTTCGACTACTCCTCGTGCAACGCCGACTTCAAGTCCTGTTCGCGTGCCACCTACGACATGATGATCAAGACCCTGGCCTGGCAGTGGGAGGCCGATTCAGTGACCTCCCGCGCCATCGCCCCGGTGCTGGCGCCCTTCATCACCTCCAGCGAACTGTGGGCGGCTTGGCAGCGCATTTCCGACAACGAGGTGGTGCACGCCGCGACCTACTCTGAGATCGTGCGCAACTCTTTCGACGACCCCAGCGTCATCTTGGGCGAAATCCTGCGCGTGCAGGAAGCGCACGAGCGGCTGGAGGAAGTGGGGCGCGCTTTCGGCGAAGGCTATTTGGCCTCGCACCGGTACGCCGTCGGCCTGTTGCCCAACGATCAAGACACCTACAACGCGGTGTTCATGACCATCGTCGCACTGCTGTGCATGGAGCGCATCCAGTTCATGGCGAGCTTCGCCGTGACCTTCGCCATCTGCGACACCGGACTGTTCCAGCCCATCGGCAAGGCGATCCAGAAGATCGCGCAGGACGAGCTGGAAATCCACGTCGAACTCGACCGCGCCGTGCTGAAAAACGAGCTTACCACCGAACGCGGCCAGGCCGCCTTTGCGCAATGCCGTGAGCGCATCGAAAAAATGATCGAGGAAGTCATCGAGAGCGAGCTGCGCTGGATCGACTACCTGTTCTCCGACGGCCGCGAACTCGTGGGCATGAACGCCGACCGCCTGGGTGCCTGGACGCTGTACTGCGCCAAGGATGTCTACCAGTTACTGGGCCTGAGCACCGAGCGCTACACGCTGCCCGCGCACAACCCGCTGAAGTTCATGGAGAAATGGCTCAACATCTCCAAGACCCAGGCCTCGCCGCAAGAACAGGACATTGCGGCCTACAAGGTCGGCGTGATGCGCCGCACCGATGCAAACCAGGTGTTCGACGTCGATTTCTGACGCCACCCCTTTCCATTCCACCCCATCCCTTCTGAAAGAACCCCTTCCATGCAAGTCATCATCTACGGCAAAGAGAACTGCGTCGAATGCAACAAGAGCAAGCTGCTGTGCCAGATGCAGTCCATCAGCTTCCAGTACCTCACCGTGGGTCAGGACATCAGCGTGGAAGAGCTGCAGGCCAAGGTAGGGCAGCCGGTGCGCAGCCTGCCGCAGACCTTCATCGAACGCGAGGGCGCCCAGGCCTACGTGGGCGGTTACGACGCCCTGCGCCGCGCACTGCAGGGCGCCACCGCAGCCGCCTGAGCGGTCTCGAACGCATGGCCGCGCCGTCGGGCCACGGCGCGCAGCTGCTCAGGCGCCCCTGGGCTGGGCGGCCAGGGCAATGAAGGCCTGCAGGTAGTCGATGTCCAGATCGGCTTCCCGCGCGCCCAGAAAAATCTGTTTGGCGATGCCTTTGGCCCCCAGGCGCACGGCGGCCACGCCGGTTTTTTGTGCGTATTCCTCGGCCAGCCAGCGGGGCAGGGCGGCCACACCGCGGCCGCTGGCCACCATCTGCACCATGATGTCGGTGGTCTCAATGGCCTTTTGGCGCCGGGGCGTGACGGCGGCGGGCATCAGGAACTGGGTGTAGATGTCCAGCCGCTCGATGCTCACCGGGTAGGTGATCAGCGTCTCGCTCGCCAGTTGCGCGGGCTTGACGAAAGCCTGCTGCGCCAGCGGGTGCCCGGCACCCACCAGCAGCACCTGCTCGTAGTCGAACACCGGCTCGAAATGCAGACCGGGCTTGAGCAGCGGGTCGGGCGTGACCAGCAGATCGATCTCGTAGCCGAACAGGGCGCCGATGCCGCCGAACTGGAATTTCTGCTTCACGTCCACGTCCACGTCGGGCCAGGCCGCCAGGTAGGGCGAGACGATCTTGAGCAGCCACTGGTAGCAGGGGTGGCATTCCATGCCGATGCGCAGCGTGCCGCGCTCGCCGCGTGCGAACTGCCGCAGGCGTTCCTCGGCCAGATCCAGCTGGGGCAGCACACGGCCCGCCACCGCCAGCAGGTACTGGCCCGCCTGCGTCAGGCGCAGGCTGCGGCCTTCGCGCAGCCAGATGTCGGTGCCCAGCTGCTGCTCCAGCTTCTTCATGCTGTGGCTCAGCGCCGACTGCGTGACGTGCAGCACCTCGGCTGCGGCGGTCAGCGAGCCTTGTTTCTCGACCTCCTGGACGATGGACAGGTGGATGCGTTCGAGCATTTAATTATGAACAGAGTTCATGGATATCTGAGAAATTACCATTTTACTTCACGGGTTGCCATCCCTACCATGAAGGACTTTCTGACATATACAAGGTTCGAATCATGGTCACCACCCACAACCTGGGCTTTCCCCGCATCGGCGCCCAACGCGAACTGAAGTTCGCCCTGGAGTCGTACTGGAAGGGCGAGTCCAGCCGCGACGCGCTCAAGGCCCTGGGCGCCCATCTGCGCCGGCGAAATTGGCAGGCTCAATCCGTGCTGGACCTGGTGCCGGTGGGCGACTTCTCGTTCTACGACCAGGTACTGGACACCAGCTTCCTGCTGGGCAATCTGCCCGAGCGGGTGCAAGGCTTTCACGGCGACGTGCTGGACAACGTCTTTCGCGTGGCCCGCGGGCGCTCGGCGCCCGCTGTCGATGACGAGCGCTCGGCCAAAGTGTCGGAAGACAAGGGCTGCTGCGGCGGCCACCACGGTGAAGTGGCCGCCGGCGAGATGACCAAGTGGTTCGACACCAACTACCACTACATCGTCCCCGAATTCAAGGCCGGCACCCGCTTCAAGCTGGACGCCTCGCGCCTGCTGGAAGAACTTGCCGAGGCCCAGGCGCAAGGCGTGAAGGCCAAGCCTGTCATCGTCGGCCCCATCACCTACCTGGCGATCGGCAAGGCCAAGGACGACTCCAACAAACTCGCCCTGCTGGACCGCCTGCTGCCGGTCTACACCGAGCTGCTCAACACCTTGGCCGACCAGGGCGTGGAGTGGGTGCAGATCGACGAACCCATCCTGGTGACCGAGCTGGACGAAGATTGGCGCCACGCCTTCAACACCGCCTACCACCAGCTCAAGGCCTGCCGCGTCAAGATTCTGCTGGCCGCCTACTTCGGCCAGCTGCAGGACAACGCCTACCTGGCCGCCAACCTGCCGGTGGCGGGCCTGCACATCGACGCCGTCAACGACCGCGACGGTGTGCTGCCGCTGATTAACCTGCTGACCGGCACCAAGGTGCTGTCGCTGGGCGTGATCAACGGCCGCAACATTTGGAAGACCGACTTGAACGCCGTGCTCGACTGGCTCGAACCTATTGCCCAGCGCCTGGGTGAACGGCTGTGGATCGCACCGTCCTGCTCGCTGCTGCACGTGCCGGTGGATCTGAACAGCGAAGTCAAGTTAGACGCCGAGATCAAGTCCTGGCTGGCCTTTGCGCTGCAAAAACTCGATGAACTGCAGGTGCTGGCCCTGGCATTGCGTTGCGGGCGTGACGCGGCGAAGGCCGAGCTGGACGCCAACCGGGCCGCGCTGACGGCCCGCCGGCACTCGCCGCGCGTGAACAACCCGGCGGTGCAGGCAGCAGTGGCCAAGATCGACGCGAATCTGGGCCGCCGTGAAAGCACCTACGCCGTGCGCGCCGCAAAACAGGCCGCGCTGCTGAAGCTGCCGCTGTTCCCCACCACCACCATCGGCTCCTTCCCGCAGACCGCCGAGATCCGCCACGCCCGCAGCGAGTACAAGGCGGGCCGGCTGGGCGAAGCGGGCTACCAGGCCGCGATGAAGGCCGAGATCGAACGCAGCGTGCGTGAGCAGGAAAAGCTGGGCCTGGACGTGCTGGTGCACGGCGAGGCCGAGCGCAACGACATGGTCGAATACTTCGGCGAACAGCTCGACGGCTACGCCTTCAGCCAGTTCGGCTGGGTGCAGAGCTACGGCTCGCGCTGCGTGAAGCCGCCGATCCTGTTCGGCGACATCAGCCGCCCGAAGGCCATGACGGTGAACTGGATCAGCTACGCCCAGTCGCTGACCGACAAGCCCATGAAGGGCATGCTCACCGGTCCGGTCACCATCCTGAACTGGTCCTTCGTGCGCGACGACCAGCCGCGCTCGGTCAGCTGCCAGCAGCTGGCTCTGGCGATCCGGCAAGAGGTATTGGACCTGGAAAAGGCCGGCGTGAAGGTGATCCAGATCGACGAAGCAGCGCTGCGCGAAGGCCTGCCGCTGCGCAAGTCGCAATGGCAGGACTACCTGGACTGGGCAGTGGAGAGTTTCCGCATCTGCGCCAACGGCGTGCGCGACGAGACCCAGATCCACACCCACATGTGCTACTCGGAGTTCAACGACATCATCGCGTCCATCGCCGACATGGATGCGGATGTGATCACCATCGAAACCAGCCGTTCGGACATGGAGCTGCTGGATGCCTTCGAGCACTTCCAGTACCCCAACGAAATCGGCCCTGGCGTCTACGACATCCACTCGCCCAACATTCCGACCGAGCAGCACATGGTGGACCTGATGCGCAAGGCCGCCGAGCGCATCCCCGTGCGCCGCCTGTGGGTCAACCCCGACTGCGGTCTGAAAACCCGCCAGTGGGCCGAGGTGCTGCCGTCATTGGAACGCATGGTTTCAGCCGCCAAAACCCTGCGTGTCTGCAACTTTGCCTGAATGAGTCAGCGAGACCATGAGCCAGCCATTTGAATTCACCGTCAAGCGCATCCGTTTCGATGAGAACTACCAGCCATCGGACAGCACGCGCATCACCACCAACTTTGCCAACCTGGCCCGGGGCCCCAAGCGCCAGGAGAATCTGCGCAATGCCCTGCGCATGATCGATCAGCGCTTCAACGCCCTGGCGCACTGGGACAACCCCAAGGCCGACCGCTATTCGGTGCAGCTCGACATCGTGACCGTCGAGATGCGCATGGCCGGCGGTCACAGCCAAACGCCGTTCCCGGCGATTGAAATCCTGAAAACGGCCATCGTCGATCACCAGACCGGTCAGCGCATCGATGGTCTGGTGGGCAATAACTTCTCCTCCTACGTTCGGGACTATGACTTCAGCGTGCTGCTGCAGCAGCACAACCAGAAACGGGCGGGTTTCAGCGTGCCTGAGCGCTTTGGCGACCTGCACGGCACGCTGTTCCAGCACTTCGTCACGTCGGAGGTGTACCGGCAGCATTTCAGAAAGCCGCCGGTCATCTGCCTGAGCGTGTCGGAGAACAAGACCTACCAGCGCACGGGCAACCAGCACCCGGTCCTGGGCTTTGAATACCTGCCCGATGAGCCTTCGCTGACCGAGGTCTATTTCAGGAAGATGGGCATGCAGGTGCGCTACTTCATGCCGCCCCACAGCAATGCGCCGCTGGCGTTCTACTTCTTTGGCGATCTGCTCAACGACTACTCCAACCTGGAGCTCATCGGCACCATCAGCACGATGGAGACCTTCCAGCGCATCTACCGGCCCGAGATCTACAACACCAACGCCAGCGCCGGGGCCTGCTACCGACCGAGCCTGAAGAACCAGGACCATTCGGTGACGCACATCGTGTACGACCGTGAAGAGCGCAGCCGGCTGGCCGTCGAGCAGGGCAGGTTCGCCGAAGAGCATTTCATCAAGCCCTACCAGGCCGTGCTTCAGCGCTGGTTGGCCGACCAGGTCCATTGACACGCAACCTCAACACGCAACCCCAATACGCCACACGCAAGCCAACATGAACAAACTTCTGCCCACATCCACCGCCGGCAGCCTGCCCAAGCCTTCGTGGCTGGCCGAACCCGAGAAACTCTGGTCGCCATGGAAACTGCAGGATGCCGAACTGGCCGATGGCAAGCGCGATGCTTTGTGCCTGTCGCTGCAAGAACAGCAGCACGCCGGCATCGACATCGTCAGCGACGGTGAACAAACACGCCAGCACTTCGTCACCACCTTCATCGAGCACCTCGACGGTGTCGATTTCGCCAGGCGCGAGACCGTGCGCATCCGCAACCGCTACGACGCCAGCGTGCCGACCGTGGTGGGCCCCGTTTCGCGCCAGAAGCCCGTCTTCGTCGAGGACGCCAAGTTCCTGCGCCAGCAGACCCGCCAGCCCATCAAGTGGGCCCTGCCGGGCCCCATGACGATGATCGACACGCTGTACGACGCGCACTACAAAAGCCGAGAGAAACTGGCCTGGGAATTCGCCAAGATCCTCAACCAGGAGGCCCGGGAGCTGGAGGCCGTGGGCGTGGACATCATCCAGTTCGACGAGCCCGCCTTCAACGTGTTCTTTGACGAGGTCAACGACTGGGGCATCGCCACGCTGGAGAAGGCCATTGAAGGGCTTCAGTGCGAAACCGCCGTGCACATCTGTTATGGCTATGGCATCAAGGCCAACACCGACTGGAAGCAAACCCTGGGTTCGCAGTGGCGGCAGTACGAGGAGACCTTCCCCAAGCTGCAAAAGTCCAGTATCGACATCGTCTCGCTGGAGTGCCACCACTCGCGCGTGCCCATGGAGCTGATCGAACTGATTCGGGGCAAGAAGGTCATGGTGGGGGCCATTGACGTGGCCACCAACACCGTTGAAACCCCTGGAGAAGTGGCCGACACGCTGAGAAAGGCGCTGCAGTATGTCGATGCGGACAAGCTGTACGCGTGCACCAACTGCGGCATGGCCCCTTTGTCTCGCCTGGTCGCCCGCGACAAACTCAGGGCCCTGAGCGCTGGCGCAGAGATCGTCCGCAACGAACTTGCTGCCGGATGAGGGTGCCTGCCAACACCGAGGCCATCCACACCACGGCCATAAACTCCCAGCGCTTTCGACAGGCGCTGGGGCATTTCGCCTCGGGCATCATGGTCATCACCTCACAGCTCGAGGGTGAGCCCATCGGCTTCACCTGCAGTGCCTTCTACAGCGTGTCGATGAACCCACCGCTGGTGTCCTTCAGCGTCAAGTCCAGCTCGTACAGCTACCCGCTGATCCGCCAGGCCGGCCGTTTTGCGGTCAACATCCTGTCCGCCGACCAGGCGGATGTGTCCAGGCTGTTTGCGCAGCAAGGTGCGGACAAATGGAGCGCCGTCAAGTGGCAGGCCTCGTCACTGGGCAACCCGGTCATCGCTGACTGCCTGCTCTGGCTCGATTGTGCGATTCACGCCGAGCATGCCGCAGGCGACCACCTGATCGTGATCGGCGAAGTCAAGGCGCTGGGGTCCTCAGGTTCAGGCGCCGCTGCACAGCCCTTGCTGTACTTTCAAGGGCGGTATGGCCAGCTCACCCCACTGGCCGTCTGTCACGAAGAGATCATGCCTTGTCGTTCAACAGCTTGACCACGCTCGAAAAATCCAGCCCGCCGCGTCCGGCCTGCTTGTTCATGGCGTAGAGGTTGCGGGCCAGCTCGCCCAGCGGGATGGTGGCGCCGATGCCCATGGCGGCTTCGACCGCCAGTCCCATGTCCTTGAGCATGAGGTCGTTGCCGAAGCCGCCACTGTAGCCGCGCGAGGCGGGCGCGTTCTCCAGCACGCCGGGCCAGGGGTTGCAGACCTCGGTGGCCCAACTGCGGCTGGTGCTCACAGCCATCATCTGCGATAGGGCCTTGGGGTCCAGGCCGTGGGCCACGCCCAGGGCAATGGCCTCGCCCGTCACGGCCATGATCACGCCCAGGGCCATGTTGTTGCACAGCTTGGCCACCTGGCCGGCACCGGCGTCGCCCATGTGGAAGATGTTCTTGCCCATGGCCTGCAGCACGGGGCGAGCGCGTTCCAGCGCCGCTGCTTCACCGCCGACGATGAAGGTCAGCGTGCCAGCCGTTGCGCCGGCCACGCCGCCGGAAACCGGCGCATCGATCATCGAGGTACCGCAGGCCTGCGCCGCCGCTGCCACCTTCTGGGCCGAGGCGGGCGCGATGGTGCTGCAGTCGATGACCAGAGCACCCGGTGCCAGTTGGGACATCACACCCATTTCACCGAGGTAGAGCGCTTCCACATGTCGGCTGGCTGGCAGCATTGAGATCACCACTTGCGCGTCGTCGATCGCGGCCATGGCCGAGGTTGCTGTTTCCAGCCCTTGCTCCCGTGCCTTTTCCAGCGCAACAGTGCTCAGATCGAAGGAACAGACGGTGTAGCCCGCCTTGTGCAGGTTGACGGCCATGGGGCCGCCCATGTTGCCCAGGCCGATGAAGGCGATGCGGGGAAGTGTGGACATGGAAGTCTCCTCGATGGGGGGAAGTCGTCGGTTGGGTCGGTTCAGTTCAGGTCGGCCAGCGGGTGCGGGCCTTCGAAGCGCGGGCGCAGGTGCTCCTCGATCCAGGCGGGCGTGACCTCGGCCAGGGTGACGGGCGTCCAGCGCGGGGCCTTGTCCTTGTCCACCAGCAGGGCGCGCACGCCTTCGGCGAAGTCGGGCTGGGCGCAGCAGCCGACCGAGGCCTGTAGTTCGAGCCGGAAGGCGTCTGCCAGCGACAGGTGCCTGGCCCGGCGCTGCATCTCCAGCCCCAGCACGGCCGAGGTGGGCGAGCCTTTGGCGAAGGTGGCACTGGCCTGGGCCAGCCAGGGGTCGGCGTCTTGCGCCAGCGCGGCCAAGCGCGGCGCGATGCCGTCCAGCCCGTCGTGGCCGATGGCGGAGTTGATGCGGTCGAAGTGGGTGCGCAGCGGGGAGGCGGGCGGCTGGGTGCCGGTACCCAGCCGTTCGAGCAGGTGGCTCAGTTGTGCCGCGTCGCCAGCCTGTTCGCCGCGCCAGGACGCCGCCGCGATGCCGGCCAGCAGGCCGGCGTGCGCCTCGTGCGGGCACAGGAAGTCGGCCAGGCTGGCGAACAGCGCATCCGCTGCGTTGAGGTGCGCGCCGGTCAGGGCCAGGAAGGCCCCGGTCTTGCCGGGCAGGCGCGCGAGCAGCCAGCTGCCACCCACGTCGGGGTAGAGGCCGATGCTGATTTCGGGCATGGCCAGGCGCGAGCGCGGCGTGACCACCCGGTGCGAGGCACCGGCCATGAGCCCGATGCCGCCACCCATGACGAAGCCGTGCCCCCAGCACACGATGGGCTTGGGGTAGGTGTGGATGGTGTGGTCGAGCCGGTACTCGCGCTCGAAGAAGGCACTTGCCTCGGGCGGCACCAGGCCCGGCGGCAGGGCGCGGATGGCCTGGCACAGGCCGACCACATCGCCACCGGCGCAGAAGGCCTTGTCACCGGCGGCGTCGAGCAGCACGCCAGCGATGGACGTGTCTTGCGCCCAGGCCTGCAGTTGCGGGTGGAGCAGGTCCACCATGGGCAGCGACAGCGCGTTCAGGCTGGCTGGCGCGTTCAACGTGGCGCGGCCGAAGTGGTGGCCGCTGGCTGTGGAGATGGTGTCGAAGAGCACGGCGGCTTCGGTCATGCGGCTCACCCGTTCTTCCACTGCGGCGCCCGCTTTTCCAGAAAGGCCGACACACCTTCGCTGCGGTCGGCGGTGTCGAACAGATCGATGAAGGCTTCGCGCTCGGCCACCAGGGTCTGCTGCGGCGAGCCGTGTCGCGCGCCCTGAATGAGCCGCTTGCAGGCGCGCACGGCGCTGGGGCTTTGCTGGGCCACTTTCGCGGCCAGGGCCAGGGCGCGTTCGAGCGCCTGGCCTTTGCCAACCACCTCATCGACCAGGCCGATGCGCAGCGCGATGGCGGCGTCGGCGCGGTCGCCCAGCAGCACCAGGCGTTTGGCCCAGGCCTCGCCCACGTTCCAGGCCAGCCACTGGGTGCCGCCCGCGCAGGGCAGCAGGCCGACCGAGGCTTCGGGCAGCGCCATGACGGCGTGCTCTTCGGCCACACGCAGGTCGCAGGCCAGCGCGCATTCGAGCCCGCCGCCCATGGCGTAGCCGTTGATGGCGGCGATGCTCACGCCGTGGAAGGCGGCCAGTGTTTCAAACGCCTCGCCAAAGCGGCGCGCCATCGTGGCGGCGGTGGCCTTGTCGGTGCCGGTGGCGGTGGGGGCGAAGAGTTTGAGGTCGGCGCCCGCGCTGAAGAACTTCTCGCCAGCGCCGGTGATGACCAGGGCATAGACGTCGCGGTCGGCTTCCAGGTCCTTGACCAGCCGGGTCAGTGCGGCCAGGCTGTGGTCCGTCCAGGTGTGGGCGGGCGGGTTGTTCAGGGTCACGATGGCGGTGTGGCCGCGCTTTTCAAGCGACAGCCCCGCATAGGTGGGTTCAGTCATCGAATGGTCTCCGTGGCGTGGTCTTGCAACATGCGGCGGGCGACGATCACCCGCATGATTTCGTTGGTGCCTTCGAGGATCTGGTGCACGCGCGCGTCGCGCAGCAGCCGCTCCAGCGGGTATTCGCGGATATAGCCGTAGCCGCCGTGGATCTGCAGCGCCTGGTTGCAGACCTCGAAGCCGATGTCGGTGGCCAGGCGCTTGGCCATGGCGCAGTAGGTGGCGGCGTCGGGGTGCCGGTGGTCCAGCCGGCTGGCGGCTAGCCGCACCATCTGGCGCGCGGCCACCAGCTCGGTGGCCATGTCGGCCAACTTGAACTGCAGCGCCTGAAAGTCGGCCAGCGGTTTGCCGAACTGGCGCCGCTCGTGCATGTAGCGCTGTGCGGCGGTCAGCGCCCCCTGGGCCGCGCCGACGGAGCAGGTGGCGATGTTGATGCGCCCGCCGTCCAGCCCCTTCATGGCGATCTTGAAGCCTTCGCCTTCCTGGCCCAGCAGATGCGAAACGGGCACGCGCACGTGGTCGAAGCTGATGGTGCGTGTGGGCTGGCTGTTCCAGCCCATCTTCTCTTCCTTCTTGCCGTAGTGGATGCCCGGGCTGTCGGCGCCCACCAGCAGGGCCGAGATGCCGGCCGCGCCGGGCCCGCCGGTCCGGCACATCACCACCAGCGCGTCGGTGCTGCCGGCGCCCGAGATGAAGGCCTTGCTGCCACTGAGCACATAGCTGTCACCGTCGCGCCGGGCCGTGGTCTTGAGCGAGGCCGCGTCTGAGCCGGCGCCCGGCTCGGTCAGGCAGTAGGACGCGAGGCCCTGTCCACTGGCCAGCATGGGGCCCCAGCGGCTGGCCACGTCCTGGCGGGCAAAAGCCGTGACCATCCAGGTGGCCATGTTGTGGATGGTGATGAAGGCCGCCGTCGAGGGACAGGCGGCGGCCAGTTCCTCGAACACCACGGTGGCGTCCAGGCGCGAGAGCCCCAGACCCCCGTAGGCGCTGTCGGCGTACAGGCCGCAGAAGCCCAGTGCACCGGCCTGCGCGATCACGTCCTTCGGGAAATGCCCCCGGGCGTCCCATTCGGCCGCGCGCGGGGCGAGTTCGTTCGTGGCGAAGTTGCGCGCAGCCTGCTGGAACGCGGACTGTTCCTCGTTCAGCTCGAAGTTCATGGCGGACCCGGGTGGTCAGCGCAGGCTGATGGTGGTGTTCACACCGGTCGAGACGTCGTCCTCGAACCAGCGCGCGGTCACGGTCTTCGTCTGGGTATAGAAAGTCACCACCTGCTTGCCGTAGGGGCCCAGGTCACCGAGCTTGGACGCACGCGAGCCGGTGAACGAGAACATCGGCACGGGTACCGGGATGGGTACATTCACGCCCACCTGGCCGACGTCGATCTCTTCCTCGAATTTGCGCGCGGCAGCGCCCGACTGCGTGAAGATGGCCGTGCCGTTGCCGTTGGGGTTGGCATTGATCAGGGCGATGGCCTCGTCAAGAGTGGCCGCTGCCACCAGGCAGAGCACCGGGCCGAAGATTTCCTGTTCGTAGACCGCCATGCCGGGCCTGACACCCGAAAAGATGGTGGGTGCCACGAAGTTGCCTTCGCGGAGGGCCCCGGGCAGTTCGGGCAGACGGCCGTCGAGTTCCAGCGTGGCGCCTTCTTCCACACCACGGGCGATGAGGCCTTCGATGCGTTCTTTGGCTGCACACGAAATCACCGGGCCCAGGTCGGGGTTGTCGCAGCCATTGCCGATCCGCAGGCCTTTGGCTTTGGTCACCAGTTCGGCAGTCCACTGCTGGGCCTCACCCACCAGCACCACCACCGAGGTGGCCATGCAGCGTTGGCCGGCTGCGCCGAAGCCGGCGCCGACCAGGGCGTTGAGCGTCTGCTCTTTGTGCGCGTCAGGCAGGACGATGGCGTGGTTCTTCGCGCCCATCATGCACTGCACGCGCTTGCCGGCCAGCGAGGCGCGGTTGTAGACATGCGTGCCGACCCTGGTCGAGCCGACGAAAGAGATGGCCTTGATGTCCGGGTGGTCGCAGATCGCGTCCACCACCTCGGCCGCACCGTGCACGACGTTGAGCACACCTTTGGGAATGCCCGCTTCGTGGGCCAGCTTCACCAGCGCCATGGTGACCATGGGGTCCTGCTCGGAGGGCTTGAGCACGAAGGTATTGCCGCAGGCGATGGCCATCGGAAACATCCACAGCGGGATCATGGCCGGGAAGTTGAACGGCGTGATGCCGGCGCACACCCCCAGTGGCTGCAGGCGTGTGTAGGTGTCCACGCCGCCGGCCACGTTCATGGCAAGTTCGCCCAATTGCAGGTTGCCGATGGCTGCGGCGTGTTCCACCACCTCCAGACCTCGGAAGACATCGCCCTCGGCGTCGGCCAGGGTCTTACCCTGTTCGGCCGTGAGCGTGGCGGCGAGCGACTTCATGTTCTCGCGGATCAACTGCTGGTACTTCAGGAAGATGCGCGCGCGGGTGCCGATGGGCGTCTTGCGCCAGGTCTTGAACGCTTCGGTGGCAGCGGCCACGGCAACGTGGACCTCGTCGGGCGTGGCCAGCGGCACGCGGGCCAGCACCTCCTGTGTGGCCGGATTGACCACGTTGCGCCACTGTGTGGTGCGGGACTGGACGAACTCGCCGTTGATGAACAGCGGAACCTGGGGAATGGGGGAAGTGGACATCGTGTCTCCTGAAAGAATGGCCGCTCGACGGCTGGTGAAATTTCACAGAGAATCTATCCACCAATTTCACAAACGACAATAAGTTTTTGATGGGCGGTCTCCAATCCGAAGTGCAACACTGTGATGGAACTGCAGTGACTTCGATCAGTGGATGGTAGCGGTCTTGGCCTGTTGGATGTCCCGCATGAACTGCCTGAAGGTCTGGTA
>NZ_JAYRLV010000013.1:0-67060 GCF_041912815.1 Allobrachymonas sp.
AGCCCTCTACTATATCACGCTTTCTTGATCAGTCAAGAACTTTTTGAAGATCTTGTTTTGCTGACTTGCCGCTTCGCTTGGTGCGCTGCGGCATGGGAATGAATTATGCACCTTTTTTGACAATGCGCGAGTCCTGCTCGCACCAAAGCTGGGGGAAACCCTTCTTGTTGCGCGTTGGCAACGATCTGGTTGCACTGCGATCGACAGGCAGGGGCTCCAGACCGGTGCATACAGGAAGTGATTGCCCCACGGATAATGGCGGCATGGCTCTTTTGACTCTTTTGAATGCCCATCTGGCGTATGGGCACGTGGCGCTCCTGGATGGGGCGGATTTTTCACTCGAACTGCAGGAACGGGTGGGATTGATCGGGCGCAATGGCGCGGGCAAGTCTTCCTTGCTGAAGATACTGGCGAGCCTCGAACAGGCTGATGAAGGGACTGTGCTGGTGCAGCAAGGGGTGCGTGTCACCTATGTGGCACAGGAGCCGGTGCTCGATCCGGACTGGAGTGTGTTCGAGGCGGTCAGCCGGGGACTGGAGGAGGTTCTGGCGCTGAGGGAGCGTTTTCTGCACGAGACGGATGCACAGGCTCTGGATGCTCTGCAAGGGAGGATCGAGGCGCTTGATGGGTGGAACTGGGAGCAGAGGGTGACCGAGACGCTGCAGAGGCTGCATCTGGAGCGTGATGTGCGGGTGGGTGGTCTTTCTGGCGGGACCCGCAAGCGCGTGGCGCTGGCACAGGCGCTGGTTGCGCGACCGGATGTGCTGCTGCTGGATGAGCCGACGAACCATCTGGACATGAATTCGATTGTGTGGCTGGAAGATTTGCTCAGGGGGTTCAGGGGGAGTGTGGTGACGATCAGCCATGACCGCGCCTTTCTGGATGCGGTGTGTACCCGGATGGTGGAGCTGGATCGAGGTCGGCTATGGAGCTACCCCGGTAATTTTGCGCAGTATCAGGTGCTCAAGGAAGCACAACTGGCCCAGGAGACCGTGATCCAGGGCAAGGCCGATCGGCTGCTGGCGCAGGAAGAGGTCTGGATACGGAAGGGGGTGGAGGCTCGGCGCACGCGCAGTCAGAGCCGGGTGGTGCGTCTGCAGCGTCTGCGGCAGGCGCGGGCGGAACGTCGCGAGGCGGTGGGCCGCGTGCGCATGGAGGTGGCGAGTGGGCTTCCCAGTGGGAAGATCGTGGCGGAGCTCCAGCATGTGGACAAGCGTTTCGGGGAGAAGGTGGTGGTGCGGGATTTCAGTGCCACGATCCTGCGCGGCGACAAGGTGGGGCTGATCGGGCCGAATGGCGCCGGAAAAACGACTTTGCTGAAGCTGATTCTGGGAGAGCTTGCGCCGGATGCGGGGACGGTGCGACAGGGCGCCAATCTGCAGGTGGCGTATTTCGATCAGATGCGCGAGGCGCTGGATCTGGATGCCACGCTGGAGGATTTCATCAGTCCGGGCAGCGAATGGATCGAGATCGGGCAGCGGCGCCAGCACGTGAAGAGTTACCTGGGGGATTTTCTGTTCAGTCCGGCGCGTGCGGCGTCTCCTGTGCGGAGTCTGAGTGGCGGCGAACGCAACCGGCTGCTGCTGGCCCGCTTGTTTGCGCGTCCGGCCAATGTGCTGGTGCTCGACGAACCGACGAACGATCTGGACATCGACACGCTGGAGCTTCTGGAGGAGTTGCTGCAAAGCTATGAGGGAACGGTGTTTCTGGTGAGTCATGACCGGTCGTTTCTGGATCACGTGGTGACGAGCACGATCGTGAGTGAAGGAGAGGGGCGCTGGCGCGAATACGAAGGCAGCGTGCAGGACTGGTTGACGCAGTCCCAGCGTGCTGCAGAGCTGGTGCGAGAAGACAGGCCCCGCAACGAAAAGACCGATCCTGGGGCGGCATCGGCCACCGAGGCTCGTGCTTCCGGGAAATCGCCGGCACCGCGCCGCAAGCTGAGCTACAAGGATCAGCGCGAACTCGATGCCCTGCCGGGGCGCATCGAGGCCCTGGAAGCGGAGCAGGGGGAGATCCGATCGGCTCTGGCCGATGGGAGTCTGTATTCCAGCGACCTGCAGAAAGCCATTTCGCTGCAGCACCGCGACGAGGCGATCGAGGAGGAGCTGATGCAGGCGCTGGAGCGGTGGGAGCTGCTGTCGAGCACGCAGTCTTCTTCGTGAGATGACCTGCCGGGGGTGCGGGCAAGAGCCGGACAGAGGAAGGAGCAGCATGATGCGACACCGGATGGGCTGGATGTTTCTGGGCTTGGGCATGCTGCTGCTTGCAGGCTGCGCGGGCTTGCCCGACAACCGGGGACGTGAGGCGTCGTTTGCACTTGACGCTGGCGTGGCGACTCCGCTGCGGCGCTGGGAACAGAAGGCCATGCAGGACAGCGGCGGCAGGCAGCCGAGTGCCTTTGTGCTGGTGGACAGTGCGGACGGGGCCCTGGCAAGCCGTCTGGCTCTGATCGAGCAGGCCACCCGCACGCTGGATCTGCAGTATTACGCCATCCACGCCGATGGCAGCACGCGGGTGCTGTTGCAGGCCCTGCGGGCAGCGGCTGCCCGGGGGGTGCGGGTGCGCATTCTGCTGGACGACTTCAATACCCGCGGTGCGGATGCGCAGGTGCTGCAGCTGGCGTTCGTTCCCCACATCGAGATGCGGCTGTTCAATCCGTTGCCCGGGGGGCGCGCTCTGGGAGGATGGCGTGCCATGGTGACGCTGCGGGACTTTTCCCGGCTGCAGCACCGCATGCACAACAAGCTGTTCATCGCAGACAACATCATGGGCATCGTGGGGGGGAGAAATCTGGGAGATGCGTATTTCGGCCAAGCGGAGGACAGCAATTTCATCGACATGGATGTGCTGGCCACAGGGGCCATCGTGCGCCGGATGTCGGACAGCTTTGACAGGTACTGGAACCATCCGCTGGCCTACCCGGTCCAGCGGCTGCTGAGCCGCAGGGAACTCGATCGGCTGCGAACCACCTGGCAGCCGGTTTCGACGCGGCCGTCGTTTCCACCCGCACCAGCAGAGGAGGAGCCGGCGGCGCAGGCCTCCGGCCCTGCGGAGGATGGGCATTACCCGCCCGCCATGGATATCCTGCACGCCTCGTGGATATGGGCTCCCAGCGCCCTGCTGGCCGATGCCCCTGCCAAGCTGGAAGCCGAGGATGCGGATTCCGGAGGGCGCGTCTCCACCGACGACACCGTGGTGCATGGCCTGATGGATCTGATGGGATTCGCGCGACAGCGGGTGCTGATCGTCTCGCCCTACTTTGTGCCGGGCAAGGACATGCTGGCCCGCTTTGCCGCCATGCACCAGCGAGGGGTGCAAGTGGATGTGCTGACGAATTCGCTGGCGTCGACCGATGCGCCTGCCGCACATATCGGCTATGCCCGCCATCGTCGGGAGCTGCTGCGCAGCGGGGTCGCACTGCACGAGATGCGTGCCCTGCAGAAGCAGTCGGCACGCACGGTGTTCGGCTCGGCGGGAAAAGCGGCGCGTGCGAGCCTGCACGCCAAGCTGGTGGTGATCGATGGCCGGATCGTGGCGGTGGGGTCGATGAATCTTGACCAGCGCTCGCACCTGCAGAACAGTGAGGTGGGGCTGCTGATCCGCAGCCGGACGCTGGCGCAGATGATCGAGGAGCGGGTGACTCCGATCGTGCGCGAAAGCGCCTGGACGGTGCATCTGCGCACCGATGGCTCCCTGCTGTGGCAGGCCCCTCCAGAGAGCGGGCTGAACGACCAGACAGAGGAACCGGATGCCAGTCGTCCGCTGCGCTGGATGCTTCGCCTGATGGCCCCCTTTGCGCCAGACGAACTGCTGTGAACCCAAGGCGGCTCGGGGTGCCGCGCGTGGCCCGGGAACGACAAGGCGATGTCCTGCTGGCTGCAGAACCGGGCCAGGTTGGCAAAAATACTTTACAATCCGCGCTGCGCCGACTTAGCTCAGTTGGTAGAGCAACGCACTCGTAACGCGTAGGTCGCCAGTTCGATTCCGGCAGTCGGCACCAACCTCTCTCAGAACCCGCATGGGTCCCACAAGGACTCTGCGGGTTTTGTTTTGTGTGCGCCAGATGGGACGCCCTGGACGTGCGCCGATCGGACAGAGGCCGTCATCGGGCATGATGGTGGGCATGGAGACGGCCTGGCCCCGAGGGACAGGCCGTCATGATCGGCCTTGGCCGCATGTCTGGAGGATTCCCCTCATGAGTCTGCAACGCATCCTTCTCAATGCCTGGCTGCGCCGCATGGTGAAAGGCAGCCCGTCCGTGCCGCTCGATCCCGCCATGGTGCGCCAGCGGGTGCAATGGGTGATGCGCATGGCGCCGCCGCTGCCCCGCACGGTGGTGGTTCATCCAGCACCTCGGAGCGGTCGCCTGTGCCCGGCCGACTGGGTGGAGGGGCCTGTGACCGAACGCACCCTGCTCTACCTGCATGGTGGGGGGTATTTCTTCGGCAGCCCCGAAACGCATCGACAGATTTGCGCGCGGCTCGGGCTGCTGACACGCTCGCGGGTGCTGGTGCCGGATTACCGGCTGGCGCCGGAGCACCCCTTTCCAGCGGCAGTGGACGATGCCCTGTCCTGGTACCGAACGCTTCTGGAACAGGGGGTGAAGCCAGGGCGGCTCCTGGTGGCCGGGGATTCGGCCGGCGGTGGATTGGCGCTGTCCCTGCTAGTGGCCGCTCGCGCGGCAGGCTTGCCGATGCCGGCCTGTGCGGTGGCGTTTTCGCCCTGGACGGATCTGTCGATGAGTGGCAAGAGCGTGCGGGTCTGTGCGGAGAGCGACGTGATGTTCCACGCTCACTGGCTGGAGCAGGCTGCGGCCTGGTATCTGGCTGGACACGATGCCCGGGCGACCCCGCTGGCCTCGCCTCTGTTTGCCGATCTGCAGGGGTTGCCGCCCCTGCTCGTGTTTGCGAGTGCGCACGAGATGCTGCGCGACGATGCCACCCGGCTGGTGACACGAGCACTGGAGGCTGGCGTGGAGGCCACCCTGCATCTGGAGCCCCACATGGTGCATGCGTGGCCGGCCCTGTTTGCCAAGCTGCCGGAATCGAAGCGCACCCTGCGTCAGGCAGCGGACTTCATGATGCGCCACACGCAGGGAGCTCTCTGAGTCGCCCTGCTCCTTGCCTCGTCCGGGAAAGCAGGCGCACAGTGCCCTCAGGCGACGGGAGGCCGCTCGCGCAGGGTGTCGGGAGGCAGCTGGTCGATTTCGATGAGCAGCCGGGCAAGGGCCTGCCCTGCAGCGTCGAGCAGGGCCTGTCCCTTGGCGGCCGTGGCGGCGGCGGCATGGCCGGTGGCGCCTGCAGGGTTGTAATCCTGTGCCTGCCAGGCCAGCTTGGCGCTGCGGCCATTGCCGAGCGTGGGAAAGTGGGCAGCCCGGAACTCGGAGGTGCTGACGAAGTTCTGTGCCCGATCCATGTGCACGAGGCCGGGGGCAATGGCCAGCATGAGGCTGGTTTCGATCTCGCCGCCGTGCACCCCGAAGCGGTGTTCGTGCGCATCGAAGGCGGCATCGGCCTCGCCGAGCGGGAGGTTGAACCAGCTGCAGCCATAGACCAGCATGCCGAGGCGGGTGCGCAGATCGCGTGCCACCACGTCCAGGAGGCCCACATTGCCGCCGTGGGTGTTGAACAGGAGCAGCTTGCGCACTCCGCTGCGGGCCACGCACTCGGCCAGCTCGGTCCACAGCCGCAGCACGGTTTCGGCCGACAGGGTCAGGGTGCCCTCGAAGGCGGTGTGCTCGGTGCTGTAGCCTACGGCCTGCACGGGCAGGAACAGGGCCGGCAGATCGGGGGGCAGATGGGGCAGGCTGGCGGCGATCATGGCTTCGGCCAGCGCTGCATCGACGCGCACAGGAAGGTGCGGACCATGCTGCTCGGTGGCTGCCACGGGCAGAATGGCAATGGCACGACGGCGGTCAATGCGTGCCAGATCGGTGGTGGTCCAATCGGACCAGTAGCGCGACAGGGACGGGGAAGGAGATGCGGCAACCATGGACAGCATGATAGCTGCCGCATCGCTGCCCTACCCGCCCGCGCATAATGCAGAGCCACACAGGCACCCTGCCAGACCAGCCATAGGCATGCTCGCTGGACGGCCGGGCCGAGACGGTGCAGGGCCATACAGGATGCAGGTATGAAGCAAGCAATCAGGGGATTCGCCCGAGCCGTGACCGGCTGGATGCGGATCAGTCGTGGGGGCATGGTGCGGCCCCTGCCACAGGGCCGCATGACGGCTCCGCTGGCAAAGAAGGCATGGCGCAGGAACAGCGCAGGGATGGCCCTGGCCTTGGGGGCCTGCATGGCGGGTGCACCGCTCCAGGCTCAGCAGGTATCTGGCAGCGTGAGCGCCTCTTCTGCGTCGGCCTTTGCTGCTCTGACGACGGACGCCAGCGAGGTGCGCAATGACCAGGTGGATGCACGCCTGCTGGCCTATGCCCCGGAGGGGGTGGCCGCAGGCAAGCCGCTGTGGGTGGGGCTGCAGCTCACCCATCAGCCGCACTGGCACACCTATTGGCGCAATCCCGGTGACAGTGGACAGGCCACCTCCCTGCGCTGGACGCTGCCGGCCGGCATGACTGCCGGCGACGTGCGCTGGCCTGTGCCCACCCGGCTGCCGATTGGACAGCTGGCCAACTACGGTTACGACGGCACCGTGCTGCTGCCGGTGGCGGTACAGGTGGGCCCTGCATGGAAAGCGGGAGCCCCCGTCACTCTCCGGCTGCAAGCACAGTGGTTGGTATGCCGCAAGGAATGCATTCCGCAGCAGGGACAGTTCAGTCTCACGCTGCCGACAGGACAGGCGCAAACCGCCTCGCGCCCGGCCTTCGAGGCGGCCCTGGCCCGGGTACCAGTTGAGGCACTGCCCGGAGCCAAGCCGCCCAGCGCCCATGCCCGTGTCGATGCCACGGCGCATGCGCTGCGCTACGAGGTGCAGGGCCTGCCGGCTGCCTGGCAGGGCAAGGCGCTCAACCTGTATCCCGAAACACCCACCATCACGCCCCCGGCCGATGCGGGCAAGCAAGGATGGTCGGGGGGCACCTGGTGGATGACGCTGCCGCTCGACGAGGCCCAGCGCACCGACAGCCCCGGCGCCCTGCCGATCGTGCTCGCCCTGCGGGGCGAGACGGATGCGGATGGCATCGCGCGCAATGCGGCACAGGTGCCGCCGCTGCGGCTGGTGGCTCCGGTGCAGGGGACCTGGCCGGCGCCTGCCCAGGCGCGGGCCGAGGTGTCTCCTGCCCTGCAGGCTGCCCTGCAATCGGCACAGCAGGCCGCATCCGCGACGCAGGGCCCGGCCGAAAGTGCTCTGGGGCCGGGATGGTGGCTGGCACTCGGGGCCGCGCTGCTGGGGGGGCTGATTCTGAATCTGATGCCCTGTGTCTTTCCCGTGCTGGCGATCAAGATCCTGGCGCTGAGCCGCCACGCCCACGATGCCCGGCAGCAGCGCCTGAGCGGACTGGCCTATTCGGCGGGAGTCATTCTGAGCTTCGTGCTGCTCGCTGGCGGACTGCTGGCGCTGCGCTCCACGGGGCAGCAGCTCGGCTGGGGATTCCAGCTCCAGAATCCCTGGACCGTGGCGGCGCTGGCCACCCTGTTCACGCTGCTGGGTCTGAATCTGGCCGGCCTGTTCGAGGTGGGACATGTCTTGCCGGCCCGCTGGATGCAGGCCACGGCCCGACATCCGGTGACGGATGCCCTGCTGTCGGGAGTGCTGGCCGTGCTGGTAGCCTCGCCCTGCACTGCACCATTCATGGGGGCCTCGCTCGGGCTGGCCATGACCTTGCCGGCCTGGCAGGCTCTGACGATCTTTGCCGCCATGGGTCTGGGACTGGCACTGCCTGTGGGCGTGGGGAGCTTTTTCCCCGGCCTGACGCGCTGGCTGCCCCGGCCGGGGGCCTGGATGCAGACTTTCCGCACCCTGATGGCCTTTCCCATGCTGGGCACGGTGATCTGGCTGGTGTGGGTCCTGGGGCAGCAGAGCGGCATGGATGGCGCCGCCGCCCTGCTGGCGCTGCTGCTGGCGGGCAGCGGGCTGGTATGGACCCTGACGCTGGAAGGCCGGGGACGCTGGGCGCTGCGCGGCCTGTTTGCCGCCGTGCTCATCTGGCTGATGACCGGCTACGCACCGCTGATCGGCAGGAGCTTGCCCGCCGGGGACACTGCACAGGCCACCGAGACTGCTGCCGGGTGGCAGCCATGGTCCGAAGCGCGGGTGCAGCAGGCCCTGGCCGCAGGGCAACCCGTATTCGTGGATTACACCGCAGCCTGGTGTGTGACCTGCCAGGTCAACAAGCACACCGTGCTGGAAACCGAGGACTTCCGCCGCGCCGTGCAGGCACGCCATGTGCTGCTGCTGCGTGCCGACTGGACGCGGGCCGACCCGGCCATTACCGCTTCGCTGGCCCGGCTGGGGCGCAGCGGCGTGCCCGTGTACGTGCTGCATGATCCGCGCCACCCCGACCGGCCCCACGTGCTGGTGGAAGTCCTGCGCTTGAAGAATGTGCAGGAGGCGCTATCTGCGCTGTAGGTGCCGGATGCTGCGCGGCTCTCCATAATGGTCAGTCACGCACCACCCCACCATTGATTTGCTCACCCATCAGGAGACTCTGCCATGCAGGAAAACATCACCCGCCTTCTCGAAAACAGCCATACCGTGGCGGTCGTGGGGCTGTCGGACAATCCGGAGCGCGCAAGCCATGAAGTGGCCCACTATCTGCAGTGCGCCGGCTACCGGGTGGTGGCGGTAAACCCCGTGCTGGCAGCCAAGGGTGCCAAGGTGCTCGGCGAGACTGTCTACCCGGATCTGCCGACTGCAGCCCAGGCCCTCAAGGAGGCGGGCGAGCATCCCATCGACATCGTCGACGTGTTCCGCAAGTCGGAAGATGTGCCTCCCGTGGCTGACCAGGCCATTGCCATCGGTGCACCCGCGCTGTGGCTGCAGCTGGGAGTGCACCATCCCGATGCCGAACACAAGGCCGAGGCGGCAGGGCTCACGGTGGTGCATGACAAGTGCATCAAGATCGAGCTGGGGCACCGCGGCATTGTGCGCCACGCATGATGGCCATGTCTTCCGCCGCCGAACACGCCTCGCCCCATGCCGCTCCCCTGGCGCACCGGGGCAGACGCCTGCTGCGTCACCTGCCCTATCTGGCTGGAGCGGGAGTGGCGTGTGCCCTCACTGCGGGCGTGACCTGGCTGCTCATGGGCGGCCGGATGCAGCAGGCCTATGACGAGGTGCAGACCCTGCAGCGGCAGGTCCAGCAGACCCATGCCGAACTGCTGGGCTATTCGCGCTACAGCACCTACCTGACGGTGGGCAAGCAGTCCCTGGCCGAACACCTCAAGCTTCTGACCGCCACCGTGGTGCGCGAGGAAGGGGTGACCCAGGTCGTGGAGCGCTCGGTACTGGGGTTCTCGTCCACCGGCACGGTCGCCATCTGGTATACGGTGGAGTATCCGGTGGGATATGACCTGCAGCCCGGGAGCTACGACATTCGATCGACTCCGGCCGGCATCGAGATCCGGCTGCACAAACCGGCGCTGGTGGCACAGCCTGCAGTGCGCGATCTGCGCTACAAGATTTTGTCCGGGGGACTCTTTACCGACGAAAAGGCAGCCGTGCTCAAGCTCTATGAGCAGGCATCGGCCCAGGCCGCAGCCACGGGCAAGACCATCGCCTCAGACCCGGCCGTGATGGCGCTGTGCGAGAAGAAACTCACCGAATTCCTCGCCGACTTCCTGCGCAAGCAGCCGGGAGTGACCATGGTCCCGCAGATCCGGGTGGTCTATACCTCCTGATCCGGGAGTGCTTCGGGGCAGGAGCGGCCTTGCCAGAGGCCGTTTCTGCCCCCCTCTGCTACTCGGTGCCCCATCCCTTGCAGAAAAGGGCACACGGCGGACAGAGCAGTGGTGTGTCGACTCAGTGCTTTTCGGAGTACTGCTTCATCTTGATGGCAGCAGCCAGAAGCGCCACGCTGCCCAGAGCCTTGAGCAGGCCCGAATGCTGGGCATAGAAGTCGCTGAGCTGCTGGCTGATTTCGGGCTTTTGCGCCTGAGCGGCATCCACCACCTGCGTGACCTCGGCGGGAGAGAGCTGGGCCACTTCGCTTTCGCTGACCTGCTGGGCACCGGGCTTCATGACCTTCTGCAGAATGCCGCCTGCCAGCGCACCAGCGGCAGCCGGGCCCAGCGCCTGGATGATCTGGTTGACCAGCCCTGCCTGCTGCTGGCTGCTGGACTGCCCGAACATCTGCCCCACCAGATTGCCGATGGACGGTGTGTCGGTGGCATCAAAGGCCGCCCGCAGTCCCTGGGACAGCACATCGGGCGAAGCCTGGTCGACCACCGCATCCACCTGATGCGACTGGGTGCCGCCCTGCTGGGTGGCTGTGGAAACAAGTTGCGTGAGTGCGTCGAGCAGTCCCATGGTTTCTCCTGAAGGTGGAAAAAGGAAAGAAGAAGGCGCCCCCGTGTCTGCAAGGGACACCCTTCGCCCACAGTATCGGGCATGGACAGAGCATGGCAGCCGACGTGTTGGCAACAGCTTGCAACCAAAGTCCACACCAGTGACGCAGATCACGGAGCGTGCTCCGTGCAGAGCAGCGCCGTCCCGCGCTGAGCAACAGAGTCCTGGCAGCCATGCGGGCTCTCGCTGATCCCGCGCAAGTCGGGCAGGGAGTGGAATCAGAATTCCCTGCGACAATAGCCCGCATGACTGAAGCCTCTACTGCACCGATCTCCCCTGCTGGCACGTCCTTTGCGCCTTTGCAGAACGACACTTTCCTGCGGGCCTGCATGGGTCTGGCCACCGACTACACCCCTTTGTGGCTGATGCGACAGGCGGGCCGCTACCTGCCCGAATACCGTGACACCCGCGCCCGCGCCGGGAGCTTCATGGGACTGGCCACGCAGGTGGATTACGCCACCGAGGTGACGCTGCAGCCTCTGGAGCGCTATGCACTGGATGCGGCCATCCTGTTCAGCGACATCCTGACCGTGCCGGATGCCATGGGGCTCGGCCTGAGCTTTCAGCAGGGCGAGGGACCGCGCTTTGCCCGTGCCATCCGGGACGAGGCCGCAGTGGCAGCACTGGCCGTCCCTGATCTGGAGCGCCTGCGCTATGTGTTCGATGCCGTGACCAGCATCCGGCGAGCCCTGCAGGGACGCGTGCCGCTGATCGGATTTTCGGGAAGCCCCTGGACCCTGGCGTGCTACATGGTCGAAGGGGGCAGCAGCGACGATTACCGCACCGTCAAAACCATGCTCTATGCCCGCCCCGACCTGCTGCATCGCATTCTGGAAGTGAACGCGCGCAGCGTGGCGGCCTATCTCAACGCACAGATCGACGCAGGTGCACAGGCCGTGATGGTGTTCGACAGCTGGGGCGGCGTACTGTCGGATGCCGCCTTCCGCTCCTTCAGCCTGGCCTACACGGCGCAGGTGCTGGCCCTGCTCAAGCGCAGCGGCCCCGATGGCCAGCCCGTGCCACGCATCGTGTTCACCAAGGGCGGGGGTCTGTGGCTCGACGCCATGCAGGCGCTGGACTGCGAGGTGCTGGGCGTGGACTGGACCGTCCACCTCGGCCGTGCGCGTGCCCAGCTGTGGGAGCACGGCCAGGGCAAGGCCCTGCAGGGCAACATGGATCCCATGGCCCTCTTCGCGCCGCCCGAGGCCGTGGCCGCAGAAGCGCGCCGGGTTCTGGACAGCTTCGGCGCCCCGCACCAGGGCGTCGGACGCGGCCCCACGCACATCTTCAACCTGGGGCATGGCATCAGCCAGTTCACGCCCCCGGAACATGTGTCGGCCCTGGTCGAAACGGTGCACGCCCACTCCCGCACGCTGCGGGCATAGGCGAGCCGGGCTTCTACAGAAGCCTGAGGCGTCAGCCGCCGTCCGCCCCGCATGCCCCTGCGCAGGTGCACTTGGGGCTGACTGACTCTTTGATGCGCGCCCTGCCCTTGCAGGGCTTTTTCGTTGCGCACACACGCAGGACGCATGCACACGTGCGCAGGAATATTGCGCACCTCAGCTGCAGCGCCGGGCAACGCCCCCTCCGGCAAGTCACGCACCCGAGCACAGGAAGCGTCTCGGGGCGTCACACGCCGGAAAGGCGTGCGACGCCCTGCACTTTTCCCCGATTCTTGCCCATCGGCACAGGACTTGTGCACAGAAATGGGCAAGCGAACAGACCCGCTCCTCAGGCGGCCATGCCTGGCGATGCGCATGGGCATGAAATCGTCAACCTATTGAAAAGATGCATGTTTTTTGCGAATGCCATACGCTTGTCCGTGCCACTCATCCACAGGACACGGCTGGGTTGTCCCGTGCTGTGCAGGCACTATGCACAAAGTTATCCACAGGTTTGACGAGGGGGTAAAAAAGCCTTTGGAAACCGGGGCTTGGCGCCGATCATGCGCGGTCGGGATGAAGAAACGCATGGAAGTGCACCGTCTGCTGGGGCACCTTCCCATGCGTTTCCTGTCGCCAGATCCTTGCGTGACCATTTTTCAGGCATCGTGCTGGAAGCCTTGTGCCATGCGGCTTCCAGCGGTTTCGCACGTGGGACTCCACAGCCTTGTCCCCACGATCCGGGGATGAATTCACCTGCCAGCCCTGCTCACGTGGCGCCAAGTGACACGCGCGGCACCGCAGCGCCCTGTCGGGCCGCCAATCCCGGAAAAATCTGTCCCAGAAGGCTCCAAGAAGGGCTCCAACCCGCCCCTTCTGCCCATACGGCCTCATCTGCCTGTCATTTAGGCATCGCGCTGAAAGCCTTGTGCCATGCGGCTTCCAGCGGTTTCGCACTTCCGGCTCCACACCGTTGTCCACAGAATGGAGGGACATCTGCCATGTAAGGCCTGACACGCCCTGGCACTCCCTGCACCACAGGTGCATCTCCCAGATTGCGCCCCACGATGGACGAGCAGAAAGGGGGAGGTGACAAGGTGCATGCACGCCGGGCCGTTGCCGGGGGACATGTCTGCCCCGCCCAGGGGCGTCACACCGAAACCGCAAGGGCTCACCATGCACGGTTTTTCATATGCCGGGAAGGGGATGCCCATTCCGAAGCGATGGGACTTGTACACAACAAAGGGATTCCAGTGTCAAGTCTTTTTTGGGCGCTCCTGCATGCGACATGAAGATTACACAAAAAATGCAAGTTATTGATTTTATTGATATTGCATGAGATTGCCCGAAATGGGTGCAGGCCAAGCTCCACGTGGCGTGACGCGGGGTTACGCGCTCCGTCCCAAGGTCATGCACAAAGTTATCCACAGGCTCTGTGCATGGAAAATTTCTTTCCGTCCGGCTGACGGCAGCCTCCCTGTCTGGCCCCGACATCGGCAAGGGGAAGCTCCCTGCGCTGCGTGTGCGCCGGACGCCAGGACCTCTCATGAAGGCAAGGAAGAGCTCTGTGCAGGAGCTGCCTATTTACCAGGCAGCATGGTGTGACTCCATACAAATCAAGGAGTTGCGCCTCCCTGTCACGCACGGCCCACACCTTTGTCCACAGGCGGTGGGGACATGCCCACAGACGATTGCGGGTACAGTCGGTGCCATGCAGCTCCCACCTTCCGACGAGGCCCTGTTCCCGGACCTGGAACCGCCCACCCCCTCGCCATCCCCCCCCGCTTTCCCCGGTGCGGGGGTGCGGCTCGACGTGCTGGTAGCCCTGCCGGCCCACAGTCCGCTGTCGATGGCACCGCTGCCCTACCTGCACGACACGGCTCTGCCGCCCGGCACCCTGGTTCGGGTCCCGCTGGGAGCGCGGGAGGTGCTGGGCATCGTCTGGGATGAAGCTGCCGACATGCCCGGCACCGAGGTGGCGCCCGAGGCCATCCGCCCCGTGCGCACAGCCCTCACCGACCTGCCCCCGCTCAATGCGCACTGGCGCCAGCTCATCGCCTTCACGGGGCGCTACTACCAGCGCAGCCCCGGGGAAGTGGCCCTCTCGGCATTGCCTCCGCAGCTGCGCGATCTCGATGCCGTGCAGCTCGGGCGCCGCCTGCGCAAGCTCCAGGCCACCGCCACGGCCCAGCCGCCGGACACGCCCGCCTCTGTGCCGCCTCCCCTTACCCCGCAGCAGCAACAGGCCCTGCAGGCACTCGAAACCTCGGGCGAGGGGGCTGGCGGGCAGGCTCCACGCCCCTGCCTGCTGTTCGGCAGCACGGGCAGCGGCAAGACCGAGGTGTACCTGCACGCCGTGGCACGCGCCCTGGCCGCCACCCCGCAGGCCCAGGTGCTGGTGCTGGTGCCCGAGATCAACCTCACTCCGCAGCTCCAGGCTCGCTTTGCAGACCGCTTCCCGCAGGAACGCATCGCCGCCCTGCACAGCGGCCTCACGCCTGCGCAGCGGCTGCAGCACTGGCTGGCCGCGCATACCGGCGTGGCGCGCATCGTGCTGGGCACGCGCATGGCCGTGCTGGCCTCCATTCCCCACCTGCAGCTGGTGGTGGTGGACGAGGAGCACGACCCCAGCTACAAGCAGCAGGAAGGTGCGCGCTACTCCGCCCGTGATCTGGCCATCTACCGTGCGCACCATCAGCAGGCGCGGGTACTGCTCGGCTCGGCCACCCCCTCGCTGGAGAGCTGGTACCAGAGCCGCCCGGCCGAAGGAGACGAACCGGCAGGACGCTATCTGCGGCTCGCCATGCCGGAGCGCATCGGCGCAGCACCCCTGCCGCGGGTGCGCCTCGTCGACATGGCCCATGCGCCACGGGGAGCCGTGTTCAGCCCGCTGCTGCTCGAAGCCATCGGCACACGTGCCGCCCGGGGAGAACAGACCCTGGTGCTGCTCAACCGGCGCGGCTACGCCCCCGTGCTCCACTGCCCCGACTGCGGCTGGAAAAGCGAATGCCCGCACTGCAGTGCCTATCGGGTGTTTCACAAGGCTGACCGCACCCTGCGCTGCCACCACTGCGGCTACACCGAACGCGTCCCTCGGGCCTGCCCTGTGTGCGGCAATCTCGACATCCGCACCCTGGGCCAGGGCACGGAGCGGCTGGAGGAATCCCTGGCCGAGCACCTGCAGGCCCTGCGGCGCGCCGATGGTGCCCCCCTTGCCATTGCCCGCATCGATGCCGACACCACCCGCCATGCCGGCGCGCTCGAAGCCCAGCTCGCCCGCGTGCACAGCGGCGATGTGGACGTGCTGGTGGGCACCCAGATCATTGCCAAGGGGCACGACTTCCGCCGCGTCACCCTGGTGGCGGCCCTCAACCCCGACGGGGCGCTGTTCAGCAGCGACTTCCGCGCCCCCGAGCGCCTCTTTGCCCTGCTGATGCAGGCGGGCGGACGGGCCGGCCGCGACGCGGCACTGGTGCGGCCCGACACCCCCGCCGAGCTGTGGGTGCAAACCCAGTTCCCCACCCACCCGCTTTTTGCGGCCCTGCGCGCACACGACTACCCGGCCTTTGCGGCCCGGCAGCTGGAGGAGCGGCATGATGCGGGCCTGCCCCCCTACAGCCACCATGCACTCGTGCGCGCCGAAAGCCGCAGCCAGGAGGCCGCCCAGGGCTTTCTGCGGACGGCCGCCGAGGCCTGTGGCGAGCTGGCTGCTGCCACAGGCGTGTACTGCTACCCCGCCGTCCCCATGACGCCCCAGCGCGTGGCCAACCAGGAACGGGCCCAGATGCTGCTCGAAAGCCCGAACCGCGCCGCGCTGCAGCACTTTCTGCACCATTTCTCGCAGATGCTGCACGCCCATCGGGACCGTGCCATCCTGCGCTGGGCCATCGACGTCGATCCTCTGGCCATCTGATCCCTGTCGCTGTGCGCGCGTCTCAATGCATCCAGGCTGGCGCCATCGACGCGAGCAGCAGCACCGCCATGCTCCAGTTGAAGGCCTTCAGCACGCGGGGCTGCCGCAGACTGCGGCGCAGGGCCTGCCCCATGCCGGCCCACACGCTCACGCAGGGCAGATTGATCACTCCGAACAGGGCTGCCGCCCCCAGCACCATCGGCACGCCGCTGCCGGCCGGCACATAGGTGGTGTACAGGCCCAGCGCCATCACCCAGAGCTTGGGATTCACCCACTGAAAAGCCGCCGCCCCCCAGAATCCCAGAGGCTGCGCACGCACTCCCTGCGGGGAGCTGCCCTCGCCTTCATGGCCCTCCCCTGCACGCTCCTCGGCCTCCCGAGGGGCCGGCATGCGCGTGAGCTGCCAGGCCAGCCACAGCAGATAGGCCATGCCCAACCCCTGCAGCACACCATGCAGCACCGGCCAGCGCACGAACAGCTGTGCAAGCCCCAGCCCCGTCAGGGCCACCATCACCGCCGCCCCGATCGAAATGCCCATCACATGCGGCACGCTGCGCCGCACGCCGAAGCGCACACCCGAACTCAGCAGCATGAGGTTGTTGGGCCCCGGGGTGATCGACGTCACCACGGTGTAGAGCACGATCGGGCCAGCCAGCGCCGGCGCCATGGACAGGGCAGTCATGAGGGCATCTCCGCAAAAGACAGGGCACGCGGGGGAGCAGAACAGGGCAACGGCAGAAAGTCTCCCGCTCCAGTCCGGCCAGACCCGCGACAGGACTTCATTGGACACGCCACATCCGATACAGTAGCGACACAGTTGACCGGATCACATAGCTCACTGTACTGCCGGCATCACCTCTACAGTTTCCCGATACAGCCACCATGACACCTGCTGCGCCCCCGCCTTCTTCGGATGAGTCCACAGTCCTGCGCCGCGAGTCCGGCATCGCACTGACCGACCAGCTTGCCGCCCTGTTCGGACAGCGCATCGTGGCCGGGCTGCTGGCCCCCGGCGCTCGCCTGCCCTCGGTGCGCGATGCCGCCACGCGGTATGGCGTGAGCCCCCACACCGTGGTGGCCGCCTACGACCAGCTGCTCGCGCGCGGCCTCATCGAGGCCCGCAGCCAGCGCGGCTTCTATGTGCGCGACCTCCGCACCTCGGCCGCCAGCCAAAGCGCCAGCGCCCCTGCCTCCGAAGCGGTACCGGCTGGCGTGCCCAACGACGTGGGCACGCTCATCCGCACCATGTTTCCCGCAGGGGTGCAGCTCCCCGAGGACGAGCACACGCCCACGGCCATGCATCAGGCGCCCGCCATGTCGAGCCACCACCTCGGCAAGCCCTCTCCCGCCTCGGGCGTGCTGCCACCCGAATGGCTCGATCCCTCGCTGCTCACGCGCGCCCTGCGCCGCGCCGGCAGCCAGGACATCGAGGCCAGCGGCGCCCTGTACGGCAGCCCCAAGGGCGATCCCCTGTTGCGCGCCATGCTGGTGCAGCACGTGGAGGCCTTGGGCTTTCAGGCCAGTGCCGCGCAGATCGTCACCACCACCGGCGCGACCCATGCGCTCGATGTGGTGGCGCGCACCCTGCTGCGCCCCGGCGACTGCGCCCTCGTCGATGCGCCCGGCTGGTCGGTGGAGTACGCCCGTCTGGCACGCATGGGGGTACGGCTCCTGCCGGTGCCCCGCAGCGGCGACGGCATCGACCTGGAGGCGCTCGCCCAGCTGGCGGCACGCCACCGGCCACGCGTGTATTCGCTCGTCTCGGTGCTGCACAACCCCACCGGCCACAGCCTCTCGCCCGTCGAGGCACACCGCATCCTTCAGCTGGCCGAAGCACACGACTTCCTGCTCATCGAGGACGACAGCTACGCGGCTTTTGCGCCTGCGCACAGTCCCCGGCTGGCCGCGCTCGACGGACTGCAGCGCACCTTCTACGTCACCGGCTTTGCCAAGATCGTGGCCCCGGGCTGGCGCGTGGGCTGTGTCATCTGCCCGCCCCGGTGGACCGATGCCGTGCTCGACACCAAGCTCATCGCCGGACTCAACACCCCCACCCCCACGGAGCGTGCCCTTGCGCTGTGCCTGCAGCAGGGCTGGCTCAGGCGCCATGCCGAAGCCACCCGCGCCCGGCTCGATGCCGCCCGCAGCCGCTGTGTGCGCCTGGCCCGCCAGCATGGTCTGCATCTGGCCGCACCGCCAGCAGGCCTATTCGGCTGGATCGAGACGGGCGTGGATACCGAGCGGCTCGGCCAGCGGCTGCTCGACCATGGCTGGCTCATCGCGCCCGGCCACCTCTTCTATCCCGAGCGACGCACCAGCACCTGCATGCGCATCAACTTTGCAGTGTCGCAGGAGGCTGCCTTCTGGCGCTGCCTGGCCGACGAGATCCGGGCCCTGGGAGCGCCCTCTCCCTCGACATCGGCCTGAAGCCCCGAAGCCCCGAAGCCAGACAGCGCGGGACAGCACAAGGGCAGGCACCTGGATGGCTGCCGCCCTGGGCCTGCAAAAAAGCGCCCTCAGCGCCCGGACGGACGAAGGGCTGGAGATGATGGAGTGGTGCTCAGCCTGCGCGGGCAGCGTCGATGGCCTGCGCGAGCAGCTGGATGCCGCGGTCGATCTCCTCGGCCGTGGCCGTGACGAAGCTCAGCCGCAGCGTGCGCATGTCGGGATTGGTGTCGTAGAACGCCGACCCCGGCACATAGGCCACCCCCTTCTGGATCGCCTGCGGCAGCAGCTTGACGCTGTCCATGCCCACAGGCAGGCGCATCCACAGGAACATGCCCCCGGTGGGCGTGTTCCAGGTGACGTCTTCCGGCATGTGGCGCCTGAGCGCGTCCAGCATGGCATGGCACTGCGTGCGATAGAGCTCCCGGATGCGGGCCAGATGCGCGGGCAAGAAGCCCGGCTTGGTCAGCACCTCGGCAGCGAGACGCTGGTTGAGGCTCGGGCTGTGCAGGTCGGATGCCTGCTTGGCCTGCAGCAGCTTGGGGTACACCGCATCGGGAGCCACGATGTAGCCGAGCCGCAGGCCCGGCGATAGCACCTTGGAGAGCGAGCCCAGATACAGGCTGTGCTCGGGGTGCAGGCTGCTGATGGGAGCAGGCGGCGGTGCGTCGAACCACAGCTCGCCGTAGGGATTGTCCTCGACGATGGGCAGCCCCAGGGCCTCGCAGGTCTGCCCCACGGCCTGGCGCTGCTCGGCCGTCATGGTGAGCCCGGTGGGGTTCTGGAAGGTCGGCAGCAGGTACAGAAAGCGCGAGGCATACCGCAGCTGCTCGCGCTCCAGCACATCCAGATTGATGGACCCGCCCGCGTCGTTGGGCACGCTGAAGATTTCCGGCTCGTAGGTCGAGAACGCCTGCAGCGCCCCCAGGTAGGACGGGGTCTGCACCGCCACCCGGCTGCCTTCGTCGAGCAGGATCTTGCCCACCAGATCCAGCGCCTGCTGGGAGCCGGTGGTGATGAGCACCTGGCTCGGCGAAATGTCCCACGGCAGCGATTCGGCCACCCACTCGCGCAGCGGGCCATAGCCCTCGCTGGCCGCGTACTGGAGCGCCGCGCGCGGATGCTCGCGCATCACCTTGGCGTAGGCCTCGTTGAAGGCTTCGACCGGAAAGGCCTCCGGCGAGGGCAGGCCCCCGGCAAAGCTGATGATTTCGGGCTGCTCGGTGACCTTGAGGATCTCGCGGATGACCGACGGGCTCATGGTGGCCGCACGGGTGGCAAACTGCCAGTGTTTCATGAAGGGCTCCGGATGCCGCACCCCCGCTCCGTCCGACACGGGGCGATGGGCGCAGAAGATGTGCCTATTGTGGCGCAACCCGGGCCCTGCGCCCGCACGCGGACACAGTGTCCCCCGCACAGGGCGGGACTTGCCGGCCGCGCCCTACTGCCCCTGCAGCAGGCGCCGGATGTCGGCCGCCATGGCCTCGGGCTTGGAGCCGTAGTTGCTGTGCAGGCGCACATGGCCCTGCGGGTCGAACAGGAGCACGCCGGCGGTATGGTCCATGGTGTAGCTCGTGGGAGTGCTGCCCTCGACCTTGTGGTAGTAGACCTTGAAGTCCGGGGCCACGCGGTCCCTGAGCTCCTGCGGGGTGGGCACCAGTGCGAGAAAGGTCGGATCGAAGTTGGCCATGTACTGCTGCAGCATCTGGGGCGTGTCGCGGGCAGGATCGACCGTGACGAACAGCACCTGCAGCCGGCTGGCATCGGCTCCCAGCAGGCGCTTGACCTGCACCATCTCGGACAGGGTGGTCGGGCACACGTCGGGGCACTGCGTGTAGCCAAAGAACATGGCGACCACCTTGCCGCGGAAGTCCGCCAGCGTGCGCCGCTGGCCGTGCATGTCGGCCAGGGAGAAGTCCTTGGCGTAGTTCGCCCCGCTCACGTCCAAGCTGTTGAAGCTGCCGGCACTGCCCGGCTTGCCCGCCGAGGAAGATCCGGCATCGCAGCCGGCCAGCCCCAGTGCAGCAGCGGCAGCGGCAGCCGCCGCCAGTCCCAGGCCCGGCACCATGCGCAGCACACGGCGGCGCGCCATGGCGGAGGAGGAGAAGGAAGAAAGCGGGTGTTCGCGTGTCATGCCGGCATTGTACGAAGGCCTGCTCGTCCAAGGCCACCCGGCACGTCTGTGGAACATGCAGGGGATGTCAGGGACGGTCGCGGCGCAGCATGCGGCGCATCTGGTCGAGCCCGATGGCGGTCGTGCCGTCGGCCCCCGCTCGGGGCGAGGGCTGCAGGGCATGGCCATAAATGATCTCGAACGTCAGCGCAATGGAGCCGTTGCGCTCCAGGCTGCGCAGCCCCTCGTGCAGCCGGCCCAGCCAGGCGCGGCCATGCGTGACGCCATCGCGGTCCACGGCCAGATTGCGCCCCAGCTCGCGCAGCTCCTGCAGGGCGCGCTCGGGAGTGGCAAAGGTGAGGGTGATGCGTTCCATGTCCATCACCGGCTCGGCAAACCCGGCCCCGACCAGCATGTCGCCCCAGTCGTGCATGTCGGTATAGGTGTGGGTGGGGGCTGGCCAGCCCAGCCGGGCATACAGGTCGCGCAGCTCGCGCAGCGTGTCCGGCCCCAGGGCCGAGAACATCACGAAGCCGTCCACGGCCAGCAGCTCGCGCCAGCGGGCGAGCAGGGCCTGCGGATCGGCGGCCATGTGCAGCGCCATGTTGGCCCACAGCATGTCCATGCTGCCAGGCTGGGGGGCTTCAGTATGGGTGTGCGGCCCGCGCAGACGGCTCCAGGTGCGCTGCAGCCAGCCGGAAGACGCCTCGGCCGCTGCAGCCGGGGCGTCGAGCGCCTCCGCCAGCCCCGCCGCCCGCGCCGGCGGCAGGCCCGGCTCCAGCGCCCAGGCTTCGGCCTGCGGATAGTGCCCGCGCACGAGCGCATGCGCGGCGCGCCCGCCCTTGAGCGGCGCCCAGTGCAGCCACTGCCGGGGCTGCAGGGTGATGACGTCGAGGCGCTCCTGCATGCGGCGCGCCACCTCCTCGTGCAGCCAGGGGCTCTGGGGCAGGACAAGCTGCTGCCAGCGCCGCGCGGCACGGGGATCGATGCTGGGGGGAAGATCCGGGGTACTCACGGGGCCGCAGTATAGTGGCAGCCATGCATCTGCCTGCCCCCTGCCCCTCCATGCCCATGCGCGCCGTCCGTGATCGGAAGGTGCCGCATGCCGTGTGCGGCGGGGCTGACGGAGCCCCTGCATGAGCCTGTTCCCGACCTCGATCTCCCGCAGCACCGCACCCCGTGGCTGGCTGCAGCGGCTCCTGACACCGCGCACCCTGCAGATGCCTTCCGTGTGCAGCATCTGCCATGCGTGGCCCGCCCGGCTGGTGTGCCAGACCTGCGTGGAGCGCTTCGGTGTGCCGGTGCGGCGCTGCCGGGCCTGTGCCCTGCCCCTGCCCGCTTCCGACCCCGATGCCACGCTGTGCGCCAGCTGCCTGACCGCACCGCCTGCCGCACTGGCCGGCTGCCACGCAGCCCTTCCCTATGCATGGCCCTGGAACGGCTGCATCGACCGCTTCAAGTTCCATGCCCAGCCGGGGCTGGCCACCGCCCTGGCCGAGCGCATGGCTGCCCACTCCGGCATCGCGGACGCACTCCGGCAGGTCGATCTGCTCGTGCCGATTCCCCTGTCGGCCGACCGGCTGGCCCAGCGCGGCTACAACCAGTCCTTGCTGCTGGCTCGCGCCCTGCGCCGCCTGTGGCGCCATGACCTCGGCGGGGCAGACGACCGTGCCGTGCTGCGCCCGCAGGCCCTGCAGCGCGTGCGCTCCACCCTGCCCCAGAGCACCCTGAACCCCACCGACCGCCGGCGCAACGTGCGGGGCGCCTTTGCCGTGCCTGCCGGCCACACCGGCGCCGATCTGCAGGGGCGCCATGCCCTGCTGCTCGACGACGTGATGACCACCGGCCACACGCTGCAGGAAGCGGCGCGCGTGCTGCGCCGGGCAGGCTGTGCCTCGGTGCAGGCCGTGGTGCTCGCCCGTGCCGACCGTCCCTGAAGGAAACCGTCCCCCATGTTCCACGTCGTCCTCGTGCATCCCGAGATTCCCCCCAACACCGGCAACATCATCCGCCTGTGCGCCAACACCGGCTGCGACCTGCACCTCATCGAGCCGCTGGGCTTCAGCATGGAAGACAAGCTCATGCGCCGCGCCGGGCTCGACTACCACGAATACGCCGACGTGCGCCGCCATGCCGACTGGGAACAGTTCCTGCGCAGCGCGCACCCGGAGCCCGCCCGCATGTACGCTTTCACCACCCGGGGGGCGCGCCCGGTGCACAGCGCCACCTTTGCCCCGGGAGACTGGTTCGTCTTCGGCTGCGAAACGGCCGGACTGCCCCCCGAGCTGCGCGACCGGTTTGCACCGGAGCAGCGTCTGCGCCTGCCCATGCGTCCCGGGCAGCGCAGCCTCAACCTGAGCAATGCCGTGGCCGTCTCGGTCTACGAGGCCTGGCGCCAGTGTGGCTTCGAAGGCGCCACGGCATGATGTGCCTGCCGGCGTCCCCGGCCCCGCAGCCATTCTCGGGCTGCGGGCCCTGTCAGCCGGCGGAGGCTGCGCCCCCCTCGTCCGCAAAGCCCACCCGATAGCCTCGCCCCTCCAGAAGCGCGACCATGGCCGCCTCGCCATGAATCCGCAGGGCCTGTGCCCGTGTGCAGGCGTAGCGCACCGTGGGCGGCCGCAGGGACACGAGCTTGCGCAGCGGCGCATGCTGCCCGAACAGCCGGCGCACATCCATGCCTGCATGCAGCGCAGGGGCAGCGTATTCGATGGCAAAGTCCCGCGCCAGCTCCAGCGTGGGGTAGCGCAGGCCACAGGCTTCCAGCGCAGGCCGGAGCACGGCGGTGAGCTGCACGTCCTCGTTGAGCGGGTCATGCATCCAGTGCAGCGCCAGCGGCTGGTCTTCTCCGGCACGCCACAACCGGTCCGGCGGGTCGATCGTCACCCGCACGCGGTCCCGGTAGGTGTGCAGCGCACGCAGCATGCGCTGGCTGCGCAGGGAAAATCCCCCATTGAGCACGGGCAGGATGCGCGCGCCGTCGGGCAGCGCCGCCTCGGTCCACTCGAAGCCCCGCATCCACTGCTCGCGGCCTGCCTGCAGCACGCGTGCGAGGTGGATCGGCGCGCCCAGATAGTCGCAGGCATAGAAGGCATCCTGCCAGTTGGCGGCATCGAGCACCCAGCCATCCTGCTGCACGATGAGCGCGAATTCCGTCTGCACCAGCGGGCCGAGCGCATACAGCACAAACCACGAATAGCCCTGGTAGTCCAGCGGCGCCACGGGCACATGGCGAATCGAGGCGGGCAGCTCCGCAGGACGCTGCGGACTGCACAGCAGCGCGGACGCGCCCGGCATCTGCTCCAGGCTCCACACCAGCCCCAGCGCCGTCCCCGCCGCATCGGCTCTGCCATCGACCGCCACCAGCGTGAGGGGCGCAAAGGTGCCGCTCACGGCCGGGCCTCCACCATCGTGTGCACCCCGCGCCTCACAGCACGCGGCAGGCGTCGTCGAACGACAGCCGGTGCTGGCGCGGATGGGTTTTGGCCGGATCGGCGTAGCCCAGATTGAGCAGGAAGTTCGCCTGCCAGCGTCCATCGGGGAAGAACGTGCGGTTCACCCCTTCCGCATCAAAGCCGCTCATGGGACCGCAATCGAGCCCCAGCGCCCGGGCGGCCAGCAGGAACCAGGCGCCTCCCAGGGTGCCGTTGCGGCTGGCCGTGGCCTGTGCCAGGGCCGGCTGGCCGGCGAACAGCTCGCGGGCCGAGACGTCGTGCCACACCTCGGGCAGATGGTCGTAGAACCGGGTATCCGTCGCCACGATCACGCAGACGGGGGCTTCCGTCACCTTGGAGCGGTTGCCCTCCTTGAGATGCGGCAGCAGCCGCTCCCGGCCCTCGGGGGTGGTCAGCATCACGTACCGCGCGGGCTGGGAATTCATGGCCGTGGGGCCCCAGCTCGCCAGCGCGTAAATGCGCCGCAGCATCTCCAGAGAGACGGGCCGGTCGAGAAAGCCACTGGCCGTGCGGGCCTCGGCAAAGAGCTGGGCCAGCGCAGCGGCTTCCAGTGGGGCATGGGTATGCATGGCAATGTCCTTGTGTGAGGGCTGCATCGCCGCATGGCGGTGCAGAAAATGGCAGTGTGCGTGGGGCGCCGGTGGATGCGCCACGCACACCCGCCTGTACACCGCCGCAGAGGCATGGATGGGCATGGATCAGCCCCGATTCCTGGCATCAGTACCAGACTTCGGGTGCCTCGGGCGAAGGGGCTTCCTCCAGGCTCGGCTGCGACGGTGCATCGAGCCAGCGGCACAGCGGCTCCCACTGTGCCAGATCGCGCTCGAACCGCCGTACCGTCCCGGCATCGAACAGCGTCAGCCCCTGCGCGGCCAGATGCACGTAGTTGTGGGTATCCCGGATCACCGCCTGCAGCGGAAACGGCAGATCGGCCACAAAGTCGCGCAGCTGCGCCAGCGCGATCGTGTGCTCCTTCACCCGCATGCCCACCAGCCCCACATCGAGCTGGCGCAGCAGCTTGCGATGCTCGGCGAGCTGCTGCAGAAAGTCGCGCGTGGCCATCATGTCGAACACGCTCGCCTGCAGCGGCACCACCACCTTGGTGGCCATGCGCAGGGCTTCGCGCAGCGGCTTGCCGTCGAAGCCTGCGGGAGTATCGAGCACCACATGCGTCACCCCGCGCGGCACCTTGAGCTTGCGCGCCTCGGGATCGAGCTCCCAGGGCAGGATGGGCGCCGCCGAGGACGGCCGCAGCGCGAGCCACTGGCGCCCCGACTGCTGCCGATCCAGGTCTCCGAGCATCACCGACGCCCCCTGCGAGGCAAAGTACCCCGCCACCTGGGTTGCCAGCGTGGACTTGCCCACGCCTCCCTTGGGATTGATCACGACGATGACCGGCACATCCGCTCCTTCCGCAGGCCGCACAGGCCTCCTGTCCCATATGGGGCCCCGGCACGGGCCGGGACGTGACCGACTGCACGCCGGAACAGCCTGCGGACGGCCACCCTGCACCTCCCGTCGCCCTGCCCGCGCACAGATCGCTTATATTTCTCCCATGTTAATGCAACCCAGCCAGGCCGACGTGCGCCGCTACTTCTGCGCCGTCCACGCCAAATCCCAGACCGGCGCCACGCTCGACCCCATGGAATCCCTGATCGCCGGATGGATCGCGGAACACCCCGAGTTCCATGCAGCGCTCGCCGACACCGACGCAGCCCTCGCCGCCATGCACGTCCCGGACACCGAAGGTGCCACCAACCCCTTCCTGCACCTGTCGATGCACCTCACCATCAGCGAGCAGTGCAGCATCGACCAGCCCCGGGGCATTCGGCAGGCCGTGGAACTGCTCGCCGCCCGCCGCAAGGACCTGCACGAGGCCCACCATGCCGTCATGGACTGTCTGGGACGCATGATCTGGGAGAGCCAGCGCAGCGGACGCCCGCCCGACGGCCAGGCCTACCTCGACTGCGTGCAGCGCAAGGCCACCCGCGACTGACCAGCCGCCCGCTCTCCATTCCGATTCCATTCCGATTCTTCCCCATGTCCAGCACCGCCCACAAGTCCGCCAGCCGCTTCGAGAACTGGCAGCCCCGCACCAGCGAGGCCGACCTCCGCTCCACCAGGTCTTCCCCCATCCGGCTCGACCACTTCGATCCCGATGCGCGTCCGTTCTCGACCGGCGACAAGGCCACCGACCGTGCCGCCCTTGAAGCGCTGGCCGAGGACATCAACTCCCTGCAGGAACTGCTCTACGCCAGCAAGTCGCACAAGGTGCTGGTGGTGCTGCAGGGGCTCGATGCCGCCGGCAAGGACGGCACCCTGCGCGGCGTCTTCAGCCGCACCAGCCCCCTCGGGGTGCGCACCGTCGGCTGGAAGGCTCCCAGCGACCTCGAACGCACCCACGACTACCTCTGGCGCATCCATGCCGCCATGCCGCACGACGGCGAGATCATGCTCTTCAACCGCAGCCATTACGAGGACGTGCTCGTGCCCGTGGTGAACCACCAGATCGACGACAGAACCACCCGCCAGCGCTACGCCCAGATCAACGACTTCGAGCGCATGCTCACCGAGAACGGCACCGTCATCATCAAGTGCATGCTGCTCATCAGCAAGGACGAACAGCGCCAACGCCTGCAGGCCCGCATCGACGACCCCACCAAGAACTGGAAATTCAACGTCGACGACCTCGAGACCCGCAAGCACTGGGACGACTACATGGCCGCCTACGCCGCACTGCTCGGTGCCACCAGCACCCCGTGGGCGCCGTGGACCATCGTGCCGGCCAACAGCAAGACCCATCGCAACCTGATGATCGCCACCCTGGTGCGCGACGTGCTCCAGAGCCTCGGGCTGCACTATCCGCCGGCCATCCCCGAACTTCGCAATCTGCACATCGACTGACCTCCCTCTCCCCTGCCTCTTTTTCACTCACCATGCTGCCCGTCTCCGCCCTGCGCGACTTCCGCCCCCTCGTGTGCACTCCCAGCCATGACGGCAAGTACTTTCACAACTACATCGTGAGCCTGCTCAACCTGCAGGCCCACAGCGTGCGCCTCGGGCTCGACCTGCAGATCAGCCTGCACGCGGGCGAGAGCCTCATCACCCGCGCACGCAACAACTGCGTGGCAGCCTTTCTCGCCAACCCGGCCTGGACGCACCTCATCTGGATCGACTCCGACATCGGCTTCTCGCCCGACGCCGTGTTCCGCCTGCTGCTCTCCAACCACGACATCGCTGCCGGCGTCTACCCGCTCAAGTACGAGAACTGGCCCGCCGAAGGCGTCCCTGCCGGCACGACCCGCGAGGAATTCAACGCCCGCCATGCGCGCTACACCGTCAACACCGACGCCAACACCGATGGCAAGGTGGTGCTCGACATCGACGAGGACGGATTCCTCACCGTCACCGAGGCCCCCACCGGCTTCATGGCCATCCGGCGCGAAGTCTTCCTGGCCATGATGCAGCACTACCCCGAGCTGCGCTACGTGCCCGACAGCATCGGCCACGAGGACCAGGGCCTGCACTACCGCTTCTTCGACGTGATGGTGCACCCCGTCTCGCGCCGCTACCTCTCCGAGGACTACGGCTTCTGCTGGCTATGGTCGCAGATGGGCGGCAAGATCCACCTCGACGCCAACTCCAACCTCAGCCACCAGGGCCAGAAGCTCTACCGGGGCGACTTTGCCGCCTCCCTCGCCGCCAACCTGCCCGGAGCCGTCGGCGCGCCGGTCGGCCTGCCCATGGAACTCCACGGCATGCAGTACCTGCACGCCAACCCCGCCGGTCCGGCCTGAGGCCTCCGGCACATCCTCCCTGCACTGCTCCGCCGCTCCTTTCCTTTCCGTTCCACGCCATGAAATTCCAAGGTTCCTCCCACTACGTCGCCACCGATGACCTCCGCCTGGCCGTCAACGCCGCCATCACCCTCCAGCGGCCGCTGCTGGTCAAGGGCGAACCCGGCACAGGCAAGACCATGCTGGCAGAGGAAGTCGCCCGCGAGCTCGACATGCCCCTGCTGCAGTGGCACATCAAGAGCACCACCAAGGCCCAGCAGGGCCTGTACGAATACGACGCCGTGAGCCGCCTGCGCGACTCCCAGCTGGGCGAGGACCGCGTCCGTGACATCCGCAACTACATCGTCAAGGGCGTGCTGTGGCAGGCCTTCACGGCCGAGCAGCCGGTGGCGCTCCTGATCGACGAAATCGACAAGGCCGACATCGAATTCCCGAACGACCTGCTGCGCGAGCTCGACCGCATGGAGTTCTACTGCTACGAGACGCGCGAGCTGGTCCGCGCCAGGCACCGCCCCCTCGTCTTCATCACCAGCAACAACGAAAAGGAGCTGCCAGACGCCTTTCTGCGCCGCTGCTTCTTTCACTACATCCAGTTCCCCGACACACCCACGCTCGAAAAGATCGTGGCTGTGCATTTCCCCACCCTGCACCAGGACCTGCTCGCCGCCGCGCTGGAGGCCTTCCAGACCCTGCGCTCCGTGCCCGGCATCAAGAAGAAACCGAGCACCAGCGAGCTGCTCGACTGGCTGCGCCTGCTCATGGCCGAGCACATCCCCCCGGAAGCCCTGCGCACCGGCGAAGGCGGCAGCATGACCACCCCGCCGCTGCTGGGTGCCCTGCTCAAGAACGAACAGGATCTCTCCCTGTTCGACAAGCTCGTCGCCATGCAGAACCGCCGCCGCTGAACCTCCTCCGCCCCTGCCATGGACAAACATCCCTCTCACTCCACTGCCTCCCTGCCTGCGGACGAACCCGTCAGCAGCGCCGAGCGCGCACGGGCCGCCAGCCGCAGCACCTGGGTCAGCGTCGGCGTCAATCTCTGTCTGTCGTGCGCGCAGATCCTGGTCGGCCTCGTGGCCCATTCCCAGGCCCTGGTGGCCGACGGGCTGCACTCGCTCTCCGATCTGTTCGCCGACTTCGTCGTGCTGGTAGCCAACCGCTTCAGCTCCGCCGCCTCGGACGAGGACCACCACTACGGCCACTACCGCTACGAGAACGCCGCCTCGCTCGTCATCGGCCTGCTGCTGCTGGCCGTGGCCACCGGCATGCTGTGGTCCGGCGTGCACAAGGTGCTCGCCCCCGAGGCCATCACGCCCGCCCACGCCAGTGCGCTGTGGGTCGCGGGGGCAGCCCTGATCGCCAAGGAACTGCTCTTTCGCTACATGCTGGCCGTGGCCCAGCGCGTGCGCTCGACCCTGCTGGTGGCCAACGCCTGGCATGCCCGCTCGGACGCCGCCTCCTCGCTGATCGCGCTCGTGGGCATCGGGGCCAGCCTGCTTGGCCACCCCGTGCTCGACCCCGTTGCCGGACTGGTAGTGGGGCTGTTCGTGCTGCGCATGGGCTTTTCCTTCACCTGGGCGGCGCTCAGCGACCTCATGGACCACTCGGCTGACGCGGCGGACAATGCCCGCATCGAAGACCTCATCCGCACCACGCCCCAGGTGGCCGGACTGCACAATCTGCGCACCCGCAAGATGGGCGACCTCATCCTCGTGGACGTCCACGTCGAGGTGGCCGGCACCCTCAACGTGCGGGAGGGGCATGACATCGCCCTGCGCGCGCGCGACCGCGTGCTCGACGCGATGCCGCAGGTGCTCAACGTCATGACCCACATCGACCCGGTCTGAGGCCGGGCACCGGCCCTCTCCCGTTTTTTTCGCTTCTGCCATGTCCCAGCCCCGCCCCATCGATCCCGTTCCAGTCACCCTGCGCCTGCAGGGCATCCGGCTCGAACCGCTCGCTCCCACGCATGCCCCGGGACTGGCCGCAGCCGCCGCCGATGGCGCGCTCTGGGAGCTGCGGGTGGCCAGTGTGCCGGCTCCGGGAGACGAAGCCAGCTACATCACCACGGCGCTGCGCATGCAGGCCGCAGGAGAGCGCCTGCCCTTTGCCGTGATCGACGAGGCCAGCGGGCGCGTGCTGGGCTCCACGGGCTACCACGGCATCCTGCGCGACATCGGACGGCTGGAGATCGGCTACACCTGGTACGCCCGCAGCGTCCAGCGCAGCCATGTCAACACGAGCTGCAAGCTCATGCTGCTTGCCCACGCCTTCGATACGCTGGGAGCTGCCGTCGTGGGATGGCGCACCGACATCCTCAACACGGCCAGCCAGCAGGCCATCGAACGGCTCGGCGCCCGCAGGGACGGCGTGCTGCGCCAGCATACCCTGCGCCGCGACGGCACCGTGCGCGACACCGTCATGTACAGCATGCTCCGCGAGGAATGGCCGGCAGCCCGCCCCCATCTGCAGGAACGGCTGACCCGCCACGCATCCGGGCTGTAGAGCCGCTGCTCAGTCAGGAGCGGACTGACTGCGGCCGTGTCAACTCAAGGCAGAACCAGTCCGGTCGACTGCCGCCGTCCGCACCCACTCATTCCTTCACTGCAGGCTGGCGAGCCGGGGCAGGTGTTCTTCGGGCAGCACTTCGGAGAGGCGCTCCTGCACCTTGGCGGCATACGTGGGGTTGGTCGCCTCGGCAAAATGGCGCGCGCCCCGCAGCAGGTGCCCCACCAGCTCGTTCTCATCCGCGCTGGTCTGAATGTCCACCGCCAGGGCAGAGGCCTCCATGCTGCGCACAAGCTGGAGCATGTCGAGGATGTACATCTTGGCTGCCACGATGGACCGCCGCGCGGCCGGGCGTGTCCGGGCCGGCTGCGCAGCCGCAGCCACGGGCTCGGTCTCTTCGCGCGTGACGATGGGAGCCACGGCAGGCGTCGTGTCCTTTTCGACCGGGCGGGCCGCACGCTCGGCCACAGGCTCTGCCACCGGAACGGCAGGCCGGGTCACGATGGGCGCAGGCGCCTGCGATGGGATGGGCGTGGCCTCGCGGGCGCCAAAGAGCCGACTGAGGAGGGAACGCTGATCTTCCGGCCGCTCCTCAGAAGCACTCGGCGGAGCCGCATGCGGAGCGGATGCACCGGGCGTGCGCACCGGACGGATCAGCCCCATGTCTTCGAGCTTGATGAGAATGTGCAGCGCCTCCTCGCCCATGGTCTGGAGCATGCGCCGGCTGGCATCCGACCCCGTGGCCAGCACCATGATCTGACGCTCCCGCACCGTAAGCGTCTTGCTGCGTGACTGCAGAATTTCGAGCCCTGCTGCCGTGTATTCCATGACTTCCTCCCCGGTGGCACGTCACCACCCGCGCTGACAACCCTACGGGCGCGACTATAGGAAGTCTGTTTGACAATACGATGAAACATCTCCCCTGTGCACGTGGGGAGATGGGCAGTTTCACACGGGTGCAGCTCCCGCAGACGCAGGCCCCTGCGATGGACGCAGGAGATCCACCGGCTCGATCAGTCGTCCTTGAGGAGGCTGGCCATGCGTTGGGTGTATTCGAGCGGAAGGATGTCGCGCAGCTTGGTGCGCATGTGGCCCGCGCGCTCCTCTCCCGCCATGCGCAGGAAGTACCCTGCCCCTTCGGTGAAGGCCCGCAGAAGGTCGATCGGCTCACTGGCAGCTCCGATCTGGAGGGCCAGTTCCTCGGCTCGCGGCTGCGCCAGGGTCCGCAGCATCGCCTGCAGGTAGAGCTGCGTGGCCTTGGCCGAGCGCACGGGGCTGCTGTCGGCAGCATCCGGGGCTGCCGGCTGAGCCTCGGGGGCAGGCGCCATGGCGGCTGCATGGGCCGTCATGTCCGACAGGCTGCGCAGGGCCTCTTCGGCGGCACGGCGCTCCTCTGCGCTCTGGGGCTTGGCCGCCGCATAGAAGTCGGCATCGAGAAAACTCCCCATCACCGCCTCAGGTGCACCCGGCACCTTCAGGAACCCCCGTGTCTGCAGCTCGCGCACCAGATGCTCGCCCTCTGCACCCATGGCTTCGAGGAGCTTGATATTGCATTCAGCATCGCTGGTGGCGAGCCGCATGATCTGGCGTTCCCGCACGGACAGTACACGCGAACCGTTTTTGAGAGCTTGCCGGCCAGCCTCTGTGCATTCCATCAACATCCGTATGCTTTCTGCTATAACTTCAACGATCTCCCTGCCACCTGAACTTCTCTTTCGGCAGAAAGTGCATGCTGCGTCATGCCCCTGACACCCGGGTATGCATGTATGCGCAGTTTTGGAGTTATAGCACGCAGCTTTTCTGTGCACCATAGGGTGGTGGGTGGTTTTTTTGCCTTACAGGGCGCCGAATACCGCTGTTTTGATGGAAGTCAATCGTTCATGCTGATCCCCTTTTTCCAGGCTCTGCGCCAGGCAGGCGTCCCGGTGTCGGTGCGGGAGTTTCTCTCCCTGCTCGAAGCCCTGCAGGCGCAGGTGATCGGCCCGGAAGCCGATGCCTGCGGCATGGACGATTTCTACCACCTGGCCCGCACCTGCCTCGTCAAGGACGAACGCCACTACGACCGCTTCGACCAGGCGTTTGGCCTGTACTTCCAGGGCATCGAACAGGTGTCGGATGTGCTGCGCGAGCTGCCTGACGACTGGCTGCGCAAGACGCTGGAGCGTCACCTGAGCCCGGAGGAGCGGGCCGCCATCGAGGCCATGGGCTGGGACGAGCTCATGGAGACGCTGCGCAAGCGCCTGGAGGAACAGAAGGAGCGCCACGCCGGCGGCAACAAATGGATCGGCACCGGGGGCACATCGCCCTTCGGGCATGGCGGCTACAACCCGGCCGGCATCCGCATCGGGGGGCCGGGCCGCAACCGCAGCGCCGTGAAGGTGTGGGAGCAGCGTACCTTCCGCGACTACGACGACACCCAGGAGCTCGGCACCCGCACCATCAAGATGGCGCTGCGCAGGCTGCGCTCCTTCGCACGGCGGGGCGCAGCCGACGAGCTGGCGCTCGACGAGACCATCCGTGCCACGGCAGCCAATGCCGGCTGGCTCGACATCCGCATGCGCCCCGAGCGCCGCAACGCCGTCAAGGTGCTGCTGCTCATGGATGTGGGTGGCAGCATGGACGACCATGTGCAGCGGGTGCAGGAGCTGTTCAGCGCCGCGCGCGCCGAGTTCAAGCATCTGGATTTCTTCTACTTCCACAACTGCGTCTACGACCACGTGTGGCGCAACAACCATCGCCGCTACGCCGAGAAGTTCTCCACCTGGGACATTCTGCGCACCTACAACAAGGACTACCGGCTGGTGTTCGTGGGCGATGCCACCATGAGTCCCTACGAAATTCTCCAGCCCGGCGGCAGCGTGGAGTACACCAACGAAGAGGCCGGCGCCGTGTGGCTGCAGCGGCTGCTGCAGGGGTTCCCCAAGTATCTGTGGATCAATCCCGAGCCGCAGGATGTGTGGCCCTACCGCCCCAGCGTCGACCTGATCGGCCAGATCATCGGCCATGACCACATGGTGCCGCTGACGCTCAAGGGACTTGAACAGGGCGTGCAGCTGCTGACCTGAAGCAGGGCGCACCGTACCGGAATCCGCTACAGTCGGCAGGTCACGATGCGCATGTTCCATGAATTCTCCGCGACCGCTTGCCCGCACTGACAGGGCTGTCTCCCCTCTCCTGTTCCCCCGCGCGGCGGGACAGGGTCTGCGTGCGTGCCTGGCAGGGTGCCTGGGGGCCATGCCCCTGGCCTGGGCCGCCAGCAGTGCGGCTTCGGGCACCGTCCCTGCTGCTGCCGCATCGGCGGTGCTGCCGTCTGCACCGGCATCGGTTCCGCTGTCTACCTCGACGCACGCTGCGGCCTCCGCTGCGGCATCTCCCGCGTCCTCTGCGTCTGCCTCGGAGCCCGGCTTTGCGCCGGTGGCCCAGGGGCAGACCTTCACCATTCGCATCGAGGCGCCAGAGGACATCCGCACTTTCGTGGACCGCTACCTGGAGCTGCACAAGTACCAGAAGGTCAGCGACCTCGACGCGGTCGAGCTGCAGCGCCTGCTCGACCTGTCCGACACCAACATCCGCCAGCTGCTGGGCACGCAGGGCCACTTCACCCCCACCATCACGCAGAAGCTCGAACCGGCATCGGCCACGCCCCCCGCAGCCTCCGCGTCAGCCCCTGCGGCAGCGCTGCCTGAGGTGCACATCACCATCGATCCCGGCCCCAAGACCACCATCGGCGCGGTGGATCTGGGCTTTGCGGGCGCCATTGCCTCCGCTCCCACAGCCGCCCGGCAGCTTGCCTCTGCACGCACGCGCTGGTCCCTGCCCACGGGCAGCCCGTTCACCCAGACGGCCTGGAGCACGGCCAAGGCCGAGACGCTGCAGCGCCTGCAGAACCGGCGCTTTCCCACGGCACGGCTCGTGCAGAGCCGCGCCGAAGTCGATCCCGACACCCACACGGCGCACCTCGTGGTCGATTACGACTCGGGCCCGCTCTACCGCTATGGCCCGCTGCGCATCCAGGGCGCCCAGCGGTACGACCCCAAGATCATCGAGCGTCTGGTGCGCCTGCCGGTCGGCTCCGAATACCGCCAGCGCGACCTGCTCGATGCCCAGCAGCGCCTGCTCGACAGCGGCTACTACAACAGCGCCTTCGTCACCCTCGATACAGACGCCCACACCGATCCGGCCGCCGCGCCGGTGACGGCACAGGTGCGCGAGGCCAAGCTGCAGCGCGTGGTGCTCGGGGTGGGTGTGAGCACCGATCGTGGGCCGGGCGTGACCATGGACCACACCCACAACCAGCTCCCCGGCCTCGGCTGGCGCGCCCTGACCAAGCTGGAAGTCGACAAGAAGCTCCAGACCTTCAGTACCAGCCTGCTGTCGCCGCCGGATGACGGGCTCTGGCACTGGATGACCAATGCCACCGCCTCGCACGAGCATCTCACGGACCATACCCAGACCACCCAGCAGCTCAAGTTCGGCCGCACCAAGACCGACCGGGAGATCGACCGCACCGTGTATCTCGCCTACGACCGCAGCAAGGCCGACTACACGGACGGCAGCCGCATCAACGCACAGGCACTGAGCGCGAACTTCATCTGGACCTATCGCCGCTTCAACAGCACCACCTTTCCCACGCGCGGCTATGGCGTGGGCATCGAGGTCGGCGGCGGCATGACGCTGCATCCGCGCCGCATTCCGTTCACGCGGGTGGTGGGGCGGTATCTGGGCTTTCTGTCCCTCGACGACAGCCTCGGGCAGGGCCTGCGCGACGCCCTGCCGCTGCCCTCGCAGATCAAGGCGGCCGCCACGGGTCAGGCTGCCGCCGCGAGCGACGCCTCCGACGACCTGCAGCGGCAGGCGGCGGCTGCCCTGCGCCAGCGGCAGCGCCGCAACGGCGAGCTGGTGTTCCGCATCGAAGGCGCCGGGGTCTACACCAAGAGCGATGCCGTGATTCCGCCGAACCTGCTGTTTCTGGCTGGCGGCGACACCACGGTGCGCGGCTATGGCTACCAGGAACTGGGCGTCACCAACGCCAACGGCATCGTGGTGCCGGGGCGCTACCTGGTCACCGGCAGCGTGGAGTACCGGCGCCCCATCTTCCGCGCGGGCAAGCGCACCAGCTGGGACAGCGTGGCCTATGTCGACGCCGGTGCCGTGGCCGATGCGCCATCGGGCCTGCACCCGCTGCGCATCGGCATCGGCACGGGGGCGCTGTATCGCAGCCCGGTCGGGCCGATCCAGATGTCGGTCGCCTACGGGCTCTATACCCACAAGCTGCGCCTGCACCTCAACCTGGGATTCACGTTCTGATGCCGGCCTCCGATCTCCCGCCCTCTTCCGATTCGCAAGCGCCCCTGACGCCCGCCCTCGGGGAGGCGCCAGCCGCCTCTCCTGAGCCATCCACCGCTCCCGCACGCCCCGTGCCACCCACCCGCTGGCAGCGTGCACGGCGCGCGGCACGCCGCACCGTGCGCTGGAGCCTCTGGTCCCTGCTGGGGGGAGTCGTGCTGCTGGCGCTGGCACTCGGCGGACTGTGGGCCTGGTCGGCGCGGGATCAGTCCCTCGCCACCGTGGTACGCATCGTGCAGGGCTACCTGCCTGCCACCATGTCCCTGCAGGCCGAAGGCGTATCGGGCACCGTGCGCCACGGGGGACACATCAAGCGGCTGGTGTACACCCGTACCGGCACCGATGCGGACGGCTACACCGGCGGCACGCTGGTGGTCACGCTGGACCGGATCGACGTGGCCTGGGAGCTGGCCGCCCTGTGGGATCGGGCCACCCGGTTCAGCCAGGTCCATGCACGCACCGTGACCTGGCAGGACACACGGGTGAAGAAGCCCCTCACGTCCCCCACGCAGCCCCTGCAGTCGCTCACGCTGCCCATCGGGGTGGAGCTGCCCTTCTCGATCGATACCCTGCGCCTCGTGGGCAAGCCGCAGGAGCAGGCCGACATCCGCGCCGACACCCCGGCCGAGGCGGCTTCTGCTGCAGCATCGGCCCAGCGCGCGCAGACTGCACGCACACAGGCCACTTCCCGCTCCACGCCGCCGGCACAGGTCCCGGCCTCGCCGGACACAGTCGTCACCCAGCTGCGCGGGCGCTATCGCTACGACCGGCTCACCACCCATCACCAGCTCCAGATCGATGCGCTCACCCTCGCGCAGGGGCATTACCGCGCTGCCCTCGACCTCCAGGGCGCTGCCCCCATGGCCCTGCAGGCGCAGGCCTCTGCCGTGCTCGATCTGCCGGCAAGTGCCAACCGCTCGGCCCAGCGCCTGCTTGCGGCCCTGGGTGCAGCAGGCACCCTGTCGGGCACGGACGCCCTGCTGGCCGTCGAATCCCATGTGCGCCCCGTGGCGATCCCCGCCGCATCTTCTGCCTCTGCCCCCGGCCGCGCGCACACCACGGCCGCAGCCAAGTCAGGTTCCCGCACGACTGCCCCTGACGTGCCGACACAGCTCGACCTGCGCGCGCGCCTTTTCCCCTGGCAGACCCAGCCCATCGCCAGCGCCCAGGCCCAGTGGCAGGCACTGGATCTGCAGGCTTTCTGGCCTGCCGCACCACGCACCCGGCTGCAGGGCCAGCTGGATCTCCAGCCCCTCGCCGGCAGTGCCTCCGCCGCCAGCGGGGCCAGCCCCACCGCCACCACCCCCGGCATGCTGGGCGCACTCGGCCCCGCGCACTGGCAGCTCAAGGCCCAGATCACCAACCAGGGCAGCGGCGCCTGGGACCGGGGACTCCTCCCGCTCGACCGGCTCGACACCCTCATGCAGTACCGTGCCGGCTCCCTCGACATGACCCGCCTGGCCGTGCAGATCGCCAAGGGACAGATCGAGGGACACGGAAGCTACCGCCCCCGGACCGGCTGGCTGGGCGCCCTGTCCATCCGCCATCTCGACCCCGCCCTGTTCGACAGCCATCTCGCCGCTGCACCAATCAGCGGCACGATCGAGGCACACAGCACCGCCGCTGCCGCCGCCTCGGCCCAGGCCCCCATCGCCTTCAAGGCACGGCTGGCCTCGGACGGCGGCAGCCGCACAACCCGCCGTGCAGCAGACCGCCAGCTCGCGCTCGACACCGTGACCGTGCAGGGCAGCTGGAACGGCCAGGTACTCGATCTTCCGACCCTCGACATGCGCGCATTCGGCGCCACCCTGCAAGGCCATGCCCGCTACACCCCGTCCTCTCCGAACGTGTCGGGCCGACTTGCCCTGGCACTGCCCGGCGCCACGGCACAAGTCGATGGCGCACTCGGCGCCTCCACCGGACAGGGCACCCTGCGCGCCACCATCACCGACCTGCACCGGCTCTCCTCCTGGCTGACCCAGTGGCCAGGCACCGATGCCCTGCGCCGGCAGACGCTCACCGGGCAGGCCACTCTGGATGCCAGCTGGACGGGCGGCTGGCAGAACCAGGGACGAGCCCTGCAGCTCAAGGCCCGGCTCGCCGCCCCGACCTTGTCCATGCAGGCCCAGAGCCCTGCCACCGCTCCCCGCACCGAGGTGCGCCAGATGCAGCTCGCAGCCAGCGGCCCTCTGTCCCGCCTTGTTCTGCAAGCCTCTGCCGAGGCCCAGCAGGCCACCCACCACCTCACCGTGGCCCTCGACGGCACCGCCGGCCTGCTCTCCAGTGGCTGGGCGGCCCATCTGCGTGCCACCCGACTCCTCCTGCGCGAAGACCGCACAGGTGCCGCCCCCTGGACCGCCACCCTCACCCAGCCCGTGACGCTGGACCTCACCCGCGACGCCCAGGCCCTGGACCTGCGTACCGGCGCCTGGCATGTCGTGCTGGCAGGAGCGGCCTCCGGACAGCCCCGCCTCGATGCCGACCCCCTCCATTTCCGGCTGCAGGGACAGGGCTATACCCTCAGCAGCAAGGGCCGACTGGCCGACGTCCCCCTGAGCTGGCTAGATGCCCTCAGCAACCACGCCCTCAGCGGCAACAGCCTCGCCGGAGATATGGTGCTGGCCGGCCAGTGGGACGCCCAACTCGACCAGGGGCTGCGCCTCACCGCCACCCTGGCCCGCTCCCGGGGAGATCTGGTCGTGCTCGGCGGCAGCGCAGGCACCGGCGCACGCATGGCTGCCGGCGTCCGTGACGCACGCCTCACCCTGCAGGGCAGTGGCAACGCCCTCCATGCCGCCCTGCACTGGGACAGCGCCAACGCCGGCACCGCCGACCTCCAGCTCGCCACCCGGCTCGTGTCGCAATCGGGCGGCTGGAGCCTGCCCGGCACCGCCCCCGTACAGGGCACCATCCGTGCGGACCTCCCCCAGCTCGGCATCTGGAGCCTGTTCGCCCCTCCGGGCTGGCGCCTGCGCGGCACCCTGCAGGCACGGGCCACCGTCGGCGGCACCCTGCAATCCCCTACCCTGCAGGGCACCCTGAATGCCGACGAACTCGGCGTCCGCTCGGTCGTCGACGGCATCGAATTCAACCACGGCACCCTCCGCACCCGCCTGTCGGGCAACCGCCTCGACATCGACACCTTCACGCTTCAGGGCGCCCCCCAGCAGGGCCAGTCCGGCGGCAGCCTCCGCATCAGCGGCAACCTGCAGTGGGGCGACGGCGGCCAGCCGCTCCTCCACACCCTGCGGGCACAGCTTGCCACCCACCTCGACCGCCTCCAGCTCTCCACCCTGTCGGACCGGCAGATCGTGCTCTCGGGCGACATGCAGACCCAGCTCGCCGCCCTGCGCCTCACCATGCGCGGCGCGCTGCGCGTGGACCACGCCTACTTCGTCCTGCCCACCGACACCGCCCCCAGCCTCGATGACGACGTCATCGTCCTGCCCAGCAAGCGCCACCCCCGCGCCACGCAGGCCACCGCCCGAGACAGCTCCTCTACCTCCAGCGCCCCCGCGGCCACCCCGGCCCAGACCGCTCCATCCTCCGGATCGGCCTCCGCGCAGAACAACGGCATCGTGCCCGACATCCACGTCACCCTCGACATGGGAGACGACCTGCGCGTGCGCGGCCGCGGCCTCGACACCCGTCTGCGCGGCCAGCTCACCATCGACAACGGCCCCACCCTGAACGCCCTGCCCCGCCTCAACGGCACCATCCGCACCGACCGTGGCACCTTCCGCGCCTATGGGCAGGAGCTCACCATCAGCAGCGGCCGCCTCATCTTCACCGGCGCCGCCAGCAACCCCACCCTCGACATCTCCGCCGTGCGCCCCAACCTGTCCACCGACGTGCAGGTCGGCGTGCGTGTGCGCGGCACCGCCCAGCACCCCACGGTGCAGCTCTTCTCCGACCCCGAGATGACCGAGCCCGAAAAACTCTCCTGGCTCGTCCTCGGCCGCTCCTCCAGCAGCACCGCCGACACCGCCCTGCTCCAGCAGGCCGCGCTCGCCCTGCTGGCCGGACAGGACGGCAAGGGCCTCACCGGCGAACTCGCCGACGCCCTGGGCCTCGACCAGCTCTCCTTCGGCAACACCACCAGCAGTACCTCGTCCAGCAGCACCACCTCCAGTGGCCTCGCCGGCAGCAGCGTCACCCTCGGCAAGCACTTCAGCCGCAACTTCTCCATGGCCTACGAACGCTCCCTCGACGCCACCATGGGTACCCTCTACTTCTTCTACGACCTCACCCGCCACCTCAAGCTGCGCGGAGAGACCGGCACCGAAAGCGCCATCTCCTTCATCTACACCATCAGCTACGACCACCTTCACTGACCTGCCCAGCAAACGCTCTGGGGCTACAATGGCGGCACATCGCACAGGCCCCTGCCGCGCGACAGCCGCCGTAGTTCAATGGATAGAACGAGCGCCTCCTAAGCGCTAGATACAGGTTCGATTCCTGTCGGGGGCGCCACCCATCTGCCCGCATGCCGCCTCCGGCATCGCGGGTTTTTTGTGGTCCTTGTCACGGGCCCGACTTGGGCCACGTGACATTGTCAACACACAGTGACAAATACCTGACATTGGTTGCGCACGCGCGCGGTTTTTTCGGGCTGTTCCTGTCGCACAATGCATCCAGACAGTTCCCCCACCGCAGGGTTTGCGGTTTTGATGACTTGGAGAAGGTCAGATAAAGAAATTCCTCGCTATCGCATGTGCTGCCGTCGTGACGGCCCTGAGCACTCCCAGCTTTGCCCAGATGCCCGCTCCGGCTGCCGCTCCCGGCATGGCCCGCGCCGAAGCCGCCCACCAAGCCCATCGCGACGTGCGCCAGCAGCGCCGTATGGAACGCCGCGAAATTCACCGCGAACGCCGTGAGCTGCGCCGTGAACACCGCGCCGAACGCCGTGCCCTGCGCCATGAGCGCCGGGCAGAACACCGCGCCATGCGCGCCGAACACCGCCCCGGCATGGGTGTGGGCATGCCCGCTCCCCGTCCGTAAGGCACTGGCCCAGGGAGCTGCGCACGCTGCTGCCAGCCCCCTGTTGCCACTCCTCCACAGGCCGCCACCAGGCGGCCTTTTTCATGCCTGTCGCTCAGAAAAAGCTGGCGGCGATGTTGATCGTCATGGCCAGCACCACGGCATTGAAGGCATAGGCAATCACGCAGTGCACGAGTCCCGTGCGCCGCATGTGCCGGTTGGAAAACTCCACATCGGCCGTCTGCCCTGACGTGGCGATGATGAAGGCACAGTAGAAGAAGTCCATGTAGTCCGGCAGCGGCGTACGCGGGAACTCCAGCCCCGGATTGGCCTTGCAGTCGATGCGCAGGGCCTCGTAGTAGTCATGCGCATAGATGAGCGCATACATGGTGTGGATGTAAAGCCAGGCCATGCACACCGTGACCGCCGTGAGGCCCACATGCGCCACCCGGGAAATGCCGTGCATGTCCTTGGCAGTGGCCAGCTGGGCCACCACGGCCACCAGCGCAAGCACGATGGCCACGGCCGACAGCGCCACGGTCACCCCCCTGGCCTCCGACTGGAGCTTGGCGTGTCGCCGGATGCGGTCCACGCTCGCTCCCCAGCACATCTGCAGCACCGCCAGCAGATACACCAGCACACCCGCGTTCCAGGCCACCAGAAAATGCGTGCTCGGACGGGCATGCCACACATAGGGCAGCAGCCCTCCCACGGCCATACCCAGCGCAATGCTGGCAAAAAGGCGGGGATGCGAACGCAGGGTCTTCATGATGTTCCTGAAAGCACGGGCACCCTGCCTCGGCCGTGCGATACGGCAGACGACAGGCCCTTCGGAGAAGCCTTCATTGTCCTGCAGGCAGGGCCTTCATTTTTTGTCATTTCGCCACACTTGAGCCGGGCCGAGACAGGCCCGACAGCTCCTGTGCGGGAATTTTCGACAGTCTGTCGGACTGGGCCTGTCTCCTGTCACGGACTTGTGGTGCAATCGAACTGCCCGGAAGTGAGGGCGTTTCCATCCATCTACAAGGAGCATGTTCCATGCGTAAAGTGATTCTGTTGGGCGCACTCGCCCTGGCCATGTCCGGCAGCGCCTTCGCCCTGACGCCCCAGCAACAGCTCATGGGCACCTGCAACGCCCAGGCCAAGGCGGCCAACAAGACCGGCGAAGCACGCAAGGCCTTCATGAAGTCCTGCCTGTCCGCCAAAACTGCCACCCCCATGGCCGCATCGGCTCCCGCTCCGGCAGCCAAGCCCCTGACGCAGCAGGACAAGATGAAGGTCTGCAACAAGAACGCCGCCGGCAAAAAGGGCGACGAGCGCAAGGCCTTCATGAAGTCCTGTCTGAGCAAGTAAGCCCCTCTCCCGGCATTCCTCGATGCCGGGGCAGGGTCTCGGGCGCGCACATGGTCCTGCCGCCCGAAACACAAAGAGCGCCTCGCAAGAGGCGCTCTTTGTCATGGCGAGCATGATGGGCGTGGCCGGCGGTGTGCCGGAACATGCCCGGCGCAGAGGCTCACGCGCTGCGGCGCAGACGCTCCGAGAGCTCATCGACCACTTCGGCCCATCCGCCGTCCCGGCACAGCTCCTCGCGCAGAAAGCGTGCCTGGCTGGCAGTCCAGAAGGGAGCTTCATGAAGGTGAACAAAATTGCTCAGCGTGCGATGCTTGGCAATGAAGGTCTCGATACCCTCGGGACTGGCATCGAGCCCCAGCTGCTCGAACAGGGCGGGCATATCGTAGTTACCGGTATACATGGTGTGCTCCTCGGAAAAGGGAAAGATCCGCATCGCCTGCGCGGCGGATCAGCAAAAAGCGAACTGCCTCTGCATCATATCCGGCCGTCTTCGGGAACCTGCGGGGACAGCCCAGGCTCCGGAGCGGAGGCGGCATGTGCGGCATCTGCGGTCAGCACTTCGGCCACCCGGGGATAGCGTCTGGCCAGCAGCTCATGCAGCCCGAACTCCTCGGCAATGGCCTGCATGCGTTCGGCCGCACTGCGCTTGCGGTGGCCGGTGTAATGGGCCAGGATCAGCTCGTTCTTGAGGCTGTGCTCCCAGCCCACGAGCTCCGTCACGGTGACGCTGTACCCCTGCGATTCGAGGTAGAGACAGCGCAGCACGTTGGTGATCTGGCTGCCGATTTCGCGCGTGGGCAGCGGATGCCGCCAGAGCTCAGCCAGCGGAGTGCGTGCCAGCTGCAGGGCCTTGCCCTGTCGCAGACACGAGGCCACCTCTGCCTGACAGCAGGGCACGAGCACCATGTCGCGCGCATGCTTGGCCAGCCCGAACGCAATGGCATCGTCAGTGGCGGTGTCGCAGGCATGCAGGGCCGTCACCACGTCGATCTGCTCGGGCAGCTCCGCGCTGTGCTCGGACTCCTGCACGGTCAGCGGCAGAAAGGCCATGCGCTCGAATCCGAGTCGGCGCGCGAGCTCCTGCGACCGCTCCACCAGCTCGCGTCGAGTCTCGATGCCGTAGATCGTGCCACCCGTGCGCTGCGAGAAATACAGGTCATAGACGATGAAGCCCAGATAGGACTTGCCTGCCCCGTGATCGGCGAGCGTGACCTCCTGCCGTCCCCCTGCCTCCAGATCCTGCAGGATCTTCTCGATGAATCCGTAGAGGTGATAGACCTGCTTGAGCTTGCGCCGCGAATCCTGGTTGAGCTCGCCTTCGCGGGTCAGGATGTGCAGCTCCTTGAGCAGCTCGATCGACTGCCCCGGCCGCAGGGCCTGCCGCACCTGCTCCTGCCGTGCCTCGGCCTTGCCAGCCGCCGCGTGGCGAGAGCGCTCCTGTCCGCGTGGGCGGACAGTCCGTGTGTCATTCATGCGTTCATTCCTGTGTATGCCCATGCACCGGGCAGCGGGACACCCACTCCTCCGGGGTCACATGGGCCGTGATGCCCAGCTTTTCCCAGCCTTCATGCCCCATCTCCTCCAGCAGAGCCATGTTGCGGTCCGGTATGCCTTCGACATCCGGATAGGTATCGACCGCCAGATCGATGCTCTCCTCGCGCAGCAGGTGCAGCGTGGGATAGGGGGCCTGGTTGGTGGCATTGCCGATGTCGTCTTCCTCGGTGCCATCGAACTGGTAGCGCGGATGGAAGGTGGCAATCTGCAACACCCCCTCCAGCTCCAGGTCCGCCAGAATTTCCTCTGCTGCCCCGGCAAAGTCGTTGAAATACAGAAAATCGTCGAACATGGCCGGAAACACCAGCAGCGTCGTCTCGCGCTCTTCCAGTGCGCAGGAGGCCAGTGCCACCAGCTCGTCGTGCACGGCCTGCAGCGCCTCCTCCTCGGTCTGGGCGACGCTTACCGTCACCTGCAGCCGCCCCTTGCCTACCGATCCCTTGGCAAACGGACACAGGTTGAGGCCGATCACGGCCTTGTCCACCCATTCGAGCGTATCGGCACGCACCTGATCGGTCAGGGGATGGGCAGGATGCGAAACATTCTCGGACATGACAAATTCCTCCAGATCCAGGGCGGGGATTCAGGCCACCTGCCACTCGCGTCCGGTGAGCTCCTGATGGGCCCGGAGCGCAAAGCGGTCGGTCATGCCTGCAATATAGTCCGCCACGGCCCGTTCGGTATCCTGGCGGCATGCAAATTCGGGTTTCATGGCTTCGGGGTGTGCACGGTAATGCGCAAACAGATCACGCACCACCTGCTGCGCCTGCTCCATGGTGTGCATCACATGCGGATGGCGATAGAGCGAATGCAGCAGCACCTGCTTGAGCCGCGCCGACTCCTCCCGCATGGCGGCACTGAAGCCGACCAGCGGCGGGCACTGCCGCACGTCGTCGATCGACATCGGACGGTATTCCTTCAGGGCCGCCTGGGTCGCGTCGATCACGTCATACACCTGTTCGCTGAGCATGCGCCGGATGGTTTCGTACAGCACCCTGCGTCCTGCCAGCTGCGGCCACTCGCGCACCACCCGCGCATGGTGGCGAGCCACCAGTGGCACCTGCAGCACGTGCTCCCATTGCAGCAGCCCGCTGCGCAGACCGTCGTCGATGTCATGGGCGTTGTAGGCGATCTCGTCGGCCAGATTGCACAGCTGCGCTTCCAGCCCGGGGCGTGTGCCATCGACAAAGCGCCGCCCCACCCCACCCGGCTCGCGCTCCTCCAGCCACCGGGCGTTGCGGGCCGAACAATGCTTGAGAATGCCTTCGCGGGTCTCGAAGCACAGATTGAGCCCATCGAAATCCGGATAGCGCTGCTCCAGCACGTCCACCACCCGCAGGCTCTGCATGTTGTGCTCGAACCCGCCGTGGTCCTTCATGCACGCATGCAGCGCATCCTGCCCCGCATGCCCGAAGGGGGTATGCCCCAGGTCATGCGCGAGCGCAATGGCCTCTGTGAGGTCCTCGTCGAGCCCCAGGGCGCGGGCGATGCTGCGCCCCAGCTGCGCGACCTCCAGGCTGTGCGTGAGCCGGGTGCGAAACAGATCCCCTTCGTGGTTCAGGAACACCTGCGTCTTGTACACCAGACGCCGGAATGCCGACGAGTGCACGATGCGATCCCGGTCACGCTGGAAATCTCCCCGCGTCGGGGCCGCCGGTTCGGCATGTCGTCGCCCACGCGAATGCAGGGGATGCGCAGCCCAGGGCGCATGGCCCTCGGGCGCCACCCCCAGCGCCTCGCGCACCTCGTCGTGCAGATCAGGAATGTAGACCGCCATGCGCGTGCCCTGTGCCGCGCCTCAGCGGGGTGCCGAACAGGCTGCGATGACCTCGGCCACCATGGCATCGGGGGCGGTGGCCAGCGCAGCTTCCCCAGGATGGGCCAGCACCACGAAACGGATATGCCCGGCCTCCGCCTTCTTGTCCACCTGCATGTGATGCAGCCAGGCCTGCACATTGGCGTCCTCCGCCTCCGCCAGACGGGGTGCCACCACCGGCAGACCTGCCCGCTCCACCAGCGCACGCAGTCGCTGCACGAAGGCCGCATCCACCAGTCCCAACCGGCAGGACAGCTCGGCCCCCATCACCATGCCGCATCCGACCGCCTCGCCATGCAGCCATACACCGAACCCCAGACCAGCCTCGATGGCGTGTCCGAACGTATGGCCAAAATTGAGGATGGCCCGCATGCCGCCCTCCTGCTCGTCCTGCCCCACCACCCAGGCCTTGATCTCGCAGCTGCGCCGCACTGCCACGGCCAGCGCCTGGGCATCGCGCGCGCGCAGGGCTTCGACATGCGTCTCCAGCCACTCCATGAAGGCCATGTCCGCGATCGGTCCGTACTTGATCACTTCGGCCAGCCCGGCGCTCAATTCGCGGTCCGGCAGCGTATCGAGCGTGCGCATATCCGCCACCACCCTGCGGGGCTGGTAGAACGCCCCGATCATGTTCTTGCCCAGCGGATGGTTGATGGCGGTCTTTCCCCCCACCGAGGAGTCGACCTGGGCAAGCAGCGTGGTAGGCACCTGCACAAAAGGCACTCCCCGCATGTAGCAGGCGGCGGCAAATCCGGTCATGTCCCCGATGACGCCCCCCCCGAGCGCGAACAGCACCGTCTTGCGGTCACACTGCCGTGACAGCAGGGCATCAAAGATCTGCTGCAACGATTCCCAGGTCTTGTACGCCTCGCCATCCGGCAGTTCCAGCACATGCACGTGGGCATAGTGCGCTGCGAGTTGCGCCACGAGCGCATCGGCATACAGGGGAGCCACCGTGGTGTTGCTCACGATCATGGCATGACTGGCCCTGGGCAGCCCCTCCCAGGTCTGCGGGCTGCACAGCCCCCCGCTGGAAATATCGATCGCATAGCTGCGATCCCCCAGCGCAATCGGCACCTGGGCGCTGACGCCTGCACCACCCGCCTGCCATGCGGGCAGCGGCACAAGGGTCTCGAAACGGGAGAGGGAAACAGTATCGGAAGCAGTGGAGAGGGTCATGCTGGCATTGTGACGCAGGAACGGCCCTTTCCCATCACGACACCCTCGCGGGGCCCATTGCACCCGCGTTTTTTCCGGTGCTCAGCGCACTGCCTGCTGCAGGTGTTCCGGCGAGGAGCAGGAGCTGCCCCCTTCTGATCGCTGGGGCAATGCCTCCGGAGGCTCGTCGCCCCCATCCTGCGGAGCCATGCCGGCCATTTCCAGCTGCATGGCAATGTGATTGACCAGCGTCTGCACCGGCGTCCGGGTCGTCTCGATCACATAATGCGCTGCATCACGGTACTGGGGATCGCGTGCCTTGAACATCTGCTGCAGCTTGCCGCGCGGATTGCCCACCTGCAGCAGCGGCCGCTTGGTATCGTGTCGCAGCCGCCGGAACAGCTCGTCGGGCGTGGCGCGCAGATACAGCACCGTACCTCCCTGACGCATCAGCGCACGGTTCTCGGGCCGCAACACCGAGCCCCCCCCGGTGGACAGCACGCACGGGCGGCCCTCTTCCACCAGCCGGCGCAGCATCGCTGTCTCCAGATTCCGGAAGGCCTCCTCGCCCTCGGCCTCGAAAAAAGTCCGGATCGACATGCCGATCTCCTCCTCGATGGCCTGGTCGGTGTCGATGAAGGGCAGCGCAAAGCGCCGGGCCACATGTCGGCCCGCCGAGGACTTGCCCGAGCCGGGCATGCCGATGAGAATGATCACGACGTTCGCCTCACAATGCATGAAGATCGATGGACAGGGAGAGTCGGCATTCTAGAACGACACCTCTGGCCAGAACAGCGCCCCCGTGCAAGGACAGCATCCGTCCCCTCACATGCACCTGAAACGAAACGCTCGCCGCCCCATAGAAAAAGGGGCCGGTTCCCCGGCCCCTTTCTGCGGTCGCAAGTGCTTTCGGTCTCTCACTGCATCGCAGCCCGCGAGCTGACGATCTTGGGAGAGATGAAGACCAGCAGTTCCGTCTTCTTGGTCGACTTGGTCGTGTTCTTGAAGAGGTTGCCCAGGATCGGGATGTCGCCGAGCAGCGGCACCTTGGTCACGTCCTTGTTGTTGGTCATGGTGTAGATGCCGCCGATCACCACCGTGCCGCCATTCTCGACCAGGACATTGGTCTGGACATGCTTGGTGTTGATGGCGTAGCCATCGGTCGTGGCCTGTCCGACCGAATCGTTGGTCACGTCGACATCCATGATCACATTGCCTTCGGGCGTGACCTGCGGCGTCACCTCCAGCTTGAGGTTGGCCTTGCGGAACTGCACCGAAGTGGCACCACTCGACGTGGCGGACTGGTAGGGCAGCTCCGTACCCTGCTCGATGATGGCCTTGGTCTGGTCCGCCGTCACCACACGGGGGCTCGACACCACCTTGCCCTCGCCGTCCGCTTCCAGCGCAGAGATTTCCAGCGTCAGGAAACGGGAGGCACCCGACGAGAAGATCGACACCGCCATGGCTGCCGCACTGTAACCGTTCTGTGCCGTGGCCGGCAGATTGAACAGCGTGCCGCCGTTGGTGGAGTTCGTGGTGTCGATGCCAATGCCACCGCTGGTGCCGGACCGCCCCGTTCCTGCCGTGCCATTGATTCCCAGCTTGGCCCCCAGCGAACGCCCCCAGCTGTCGGTAGCCTCCACGATGCGTGCCTCGATCATGACCTGGCGCACCGGCACATCGAGCTTCTGCACCAGGGCCTGCACCTGCTCCAGCACCGAAGGCACATCCGTCACGAACAGCTGGTTGGTCCGCGATTCGGCAATCACCGATCCCCGTGCACTCAGCATCTTGGTCGAGTTGCCCGAACCGCCCGAACTGCTCTGTCCGCTCAGCCCCTTGGCGATGTCCACGGCCTTGGCATAGTTGAGCTGGAAGGACTGGGTCTGCAGCGGCTCGACATCCGAGACCGCCTTGCGGTTTTCCAGTTCCTGCTTTTCCTTGGCGGCCAGCTCGTCCTTGGGCGCGATCCAGATCACGTTACCGCTCTTCTTCATGCCCAGACCCTTGGCCTGGAGAATGATGTCGAGTGCCTGATCCCACGGAACGTCCTTGAGCCGCAGCGTGACGCTGCCGTTGACCGAGTCGGAAGTCACGATGTTGAAGTTCGTGAAGTCCGCAATGACCTGCAGCAGCGCCCGGATCTCTATGTTCTGGAAGTTGAGCGACAGTTTCTCGCCGTGATAGCCACGCCCCTGGGTCAGCTTGTTGGGATCGGTCTGCAGCGGATGCACCTCGATGACCAGCTGGTTGTCGCTCTGGTAGGCAGAATGCTCCCACTCCCCGCGCGCAGCAATGACCATGTGCACCCGGTCGCCGGTCTGGGTCGTGGTCACGCTCTGCACCGGGGTGCCGAAGTCGGTCACGTCCAGACGCTTGCTGAGGGAAGGCGGCAGCGAGGACTTGAGAAAGTCCACCACCAGATTCTGGCCTTGCGGCTTGATGTCGACGCCCACCTGGCTGCTGGGCAGATCCACCACGATGCGGCCGCTGTTGTCCGAGCCACGGCGGAAGTCGATGTGCCGCAGCCCCATCACATGCCGGTTGACGCTGGGGGCAAAGGTGCGGGGAGCCACATTCGCAACCGTGGCCGCTGCCACGGGATCGAGCGTGATCAGCACCGTCTTGCCGCTGATGGTGGCGCGGTAATTGGTGGCCTGCTTCAGGCTCAGCACCACACGGGAACGCTCACCGCCCTGCACGACCTGGGCAGACCGCAGATTGCCCTGGTTGAGCTCGATCATGCCGCGCGGCAGCTTGCTGCCCACGCCCGGAAAATCGAGTGCAATCCGTGCCGGACTCTGTACCACAAAGCCTTCCGGCACCTTGGACAGCGGCTCTGCCATGTCGATGCGAACCACTTCGGTACCGCCCTGCAGGGAGCCAGAGACGTGTTCGATGGCATTCTGTGCCATGGCTGCCGCGCTGGCGACGACTGCAGCCAGCCCCACCAGACAGCGCATGCCCAGCCTGCCAAAAGGATGACGCATGGTTTTCATTTCTTGGTTCCCTCTTTGGTGCCCTCTTGCAGATCCAGCGTGGTTGTGCGCTCGATCCATTCACCGGCCGCATCCTGCGCGATTTCGTGCAGCGTGACCTGATTTTCCTTGATTTCAGTGATGCGCCCGTAGTTCTGGCCCATGTAGTCTCCCACGTGCGCCTGATACAGAAGGGTATCGACCTTCACGAGTGCGATCGGCTGGCCGTTCTTCTGCAGCATGCCCACATAGGAGATCGTGTCCAGCGGATAGGATTCGAGCGGCTGCTTGCGCCGGTTCTGCTCCTTGAGCAGCAGGGGGTTGTTGGCTGCTGCTGCATTGATGCCGAGGGCGTTCGCCAGACGGTCGAAACTGAAGGGATCGGCCCCCTGCTGGGGCGCCTTGTAATCCAGGGCCGCATAGGGCTTGGGCTCGGGCAAGGGCCGCACCGACGGACGGGCTGCACGCTGCTGCTGCTGCATCCACTCCTTGGTGCCGTCGATGGTGGAATTGCTGCATCCCACCAGCGCCAGCGAAACGCCCAGCACGCTCAGCGACGCACGGAACAGGGTGTGGTTCATGGCTTGCCTCCTGCGGGTTGCGAGGCGGATGCAGCCGGTGCACCGCCCTTCTTGCCCTTGGCGTTCTGCTGCTGCACGGCCATTTCGCTCTTATCCAGATAGCGGTAAGTATTCGCCGTGGCATGGAGCCCCAGTGCACCGCCTTCCTTGGCCTGTGTGACCTCGATGTTGCTGAGGGTCACGATGCGCGAAAGATGGGCAATGTCTGCCGCAAATCCGGCCACGTCAGGGAAGCTGCCGGACACCTTGATGTCGACGGGAAGCAGGGCATAGTAGTCCTTGATTTCTTCCTTGGCTGGCTTGAACAGCTCGAACTGCAGGCTCCGCCCCACACCGGCCTGGTTGATGTCGGAGAGCAGTGCATCCATTTCGGCACGGCCCGGCAGCTGCTTCTCGAGCTGCACCACATACTGCTCGACCTGCTGGCGCTGCTTGCGCAGCGGCTCCAGGTTGACGACCCTGGCGTACTTGTCCACGTAGTCCTTCTTGAGCTCGGTCTCCTGCTTCTGACGCTTGGCCAGTTCATCCATCTGGTCGTTGATGAGGAAATACCAGGCCCCGGCAAACACCACCAGTGCCACGCCCACGCACAGCAGGATGCGCGGCAGAAGGGGCCAGGACGAAGGATTGCTGGTGTCAAGGCCACGGAACTGTTCCGCGATCCGCTCGCGCAGCTCGACGAAATCGATGTCCTTCTTGATTTTGAGTGTTGCCATGCCTTACCCCTTGTTCGCACTTGCAGGCGCCCTAGGCTTGCCAGCCGGTGCATCCTTGGTTTCTGGCTGCTTGAGCGTCAGGGTCATCTTGAAGCCATAGGCCTTGCTCTTGCCCTTGTTGTTGGGCAGCGTGACGTCCTGCACCGTGGTTTCTTCCAGCTGGGGGCTCTTGGCCAGCAGCGTGGAATCCCTCAGGTTGCGCAGGAACTCGGACACCCGTTCATTCGACTGCGCTACACCGGCAATGGCCACCGTGTCCTTGGTCTGCTTGATGCTGGTGAGATAGGCGCCGTCAGGAAGCTTGGCTGCCAGCTCATTGAAGAGCTGCACCGGATCGTTGCGCTGCTGCTGCAGACCTTCCACCGCCTGCTGCCGCTCGTGCAGGGCGGCAATCTCGGATTCCAGGTTCTGGATGTCCTTGATCTTCACATCGAGGGCGCTGTTTTCCGCCTTGATGAAGGTATTCACCCCTTCCTGCTGGGAAATGAGGATCTGGTAGTAGGCATAGACCAGCCCGGCCAGTGCCAGGCCAGCCACTCCGGCCATGCCCAGCACCACATTGAACATCTGCTGGCGACGCTTGCGCGCCGCCTCGCGATGGGGAAGCAGGTTCACCAGAATCATGATGCGAATCTCCGCATGGCCAGACCACATGCCGTCAGGAATCCAGGTGCATCACGACGCAGCTTGCGGTCCTTGAGCGCCGGGCCCATGGTCATGCCGTCAAAGGGGTTGACCAACAGGCAGGGCACATCGGCTGCCTCGGTAATGACCTCGGTGAGCTTGGGCAATGCGGCAGATCCTCCTGCCAGCATGATGTAGTCCACCTTGTGATAGGGCGTGCTGCTGTAGAAGAACTGCAATGCCGCCTGCAGCTCCTGGGCCAGCCGCTCCATGAAGGGCTGAAGCACCACATGCGAATAATCGTCGGGCAGCTGGGCATTGACCTTCTTGGCCTCGGCTTCCTCGAAGGTCATGCCGTAGTACTTGGCAATGTGCTGGGTCAGCTGGATGCCCCCGAAGGTCTGCTCGCGCTCGAACAGCACCTCATCGTTGCGCATGACATACACGGTGGTGCTTTCGGCTCCGACATGGGCCAGGGCAATCAGCGCGTCGCGCCCGCCTTTGGGCAGGGTCGACACCAGCCGCCCGCCGGCCAGCTGTGCGGCGTAGGCCGTCACGTCGAGCACCTTGAGCTCGACCCCGGCGGCGCTCATCACGGCCTGCATGTCATCCACACGCTCGCGGCGCGCCGCCACGATCATCACGTCCACGTCGCCGGCCGACACCATGGAGGGCCCCATGATGCAGTAGTCAAGACTGACATCCTCCAGCGGGAAGGGAATGTATTGCCCCGCCTCGCCTTCGACCTGCTGGTCGAGCTCATCTTCGCGCAGCCCTTCGGGCAGCACGACCTTCTTGGCGATGACGGCGGAGGCCGGCAGGGCTGCCGCAACCTGTCGTGCCTTGGTGCCGGACTTGAGAACCACACGGCGGATGGTGTCGACCACCACATCGAACTGCTCGATCTGGCCGTCGGCTCCCACAGCCCCCTTTTCGAGGGGCTCGGCCAGACAGCGCTCAAGTACCCAGTGGCCGGCGGCATCACGATCCAGCTCCACCAGGCGCACGCTGGCGGAACCCACGTCCAGTCCGAGCATGGCCGGCGGTTTTCTGCGAAGCAGATTGTCAAGTATGCTCAACGGAGCCCCCCTGCTGCTGCGGTGTTTTGAAAAAAGATATCAGGACACAATGCAGCAGATTATGACTTTTGCTTACACTCTGCCACCGCCACATCGTAGCAGCGCTGATCCGGGCCCATGGTGCCGCCCGGGACATTCGCCGCCTTTTGTTGTCAAAAAAGTACGCTTTATTATCACTTTGCTTCTTGCCTGAAAATTGCGGTAGCGGTTTCAGTGGGAGGCTGTTACACCATGAACACCACATGAAACATGCGCCGGCGGTGGAGGTGGTGCACAATGTGGCGCGACCCTTCGGGGGCCTGCTCATGGAAGTGGCCCAAGGCACGGGTTTCGCCGCGCTGAGCGGAGAAAATGGCCCATGATTCCCAGCAGCGATGCCAGCCGGCTGCCCATGTCGACAGGCACGGTGCTGAAATCCCTCCCGACAGGCCCCTGATCTGACAGAATCCTGAATCCCTCGCGGAAGTCCCAAGCTCCTGCTCCGTTCCCTTTTCGCTGGCCTCATTTCACGAGCCACTTCATGACGCGCATGCCCACAGACCACGCTGCCCCTCAGCCTTCCTCCACGCCCCCTCAAGCTCCCCGCCCTCCCGCAAGGAAAGGCTGGTTTTCCCGGCTTGTGCTCTGGGTGCTCGGCCTTGTTTCGGCGTTCGTGGTCACGGGCGCGATGCTGCTGATGGTGGCCCTTGCGGTGGCCTACCCCAACCTGCCCGACATTTCCAGTCTTCAGAACTATCAGCCCAAGCTGCCGCTGCGGATCTACACGGCAGATGGCGATCTGATTTCCGAATTCGGCGAGGAAAGACGGAGTTTCGTGCCATTCAACGAAATTCCGAAGAGCATGAAAAACGCCGTGCTCGCCATCGAGGATGCCCGCTTCTATGAGCACGGAGGCATCGATTTCACCGGTGTGCTGCGCGCGGGTCTGGCCAACTTCAGCCGCTCCAAGAGCCAGGGCGCATCGACGATCACGATGCAGGTGGCACGCAATGTCTACCTCTCGTCGGAGAAGACCTTCACCCGCAAGATCTATGAGATGCTGCTGGCCTTCAAGATGGAGCATGCGCTCACCAAGGACCAGATCCTGGAGATCTACATGAACCAGATCTACCTCGGGAACCGTGCCTACGGGTTCGCGGCCGCCTCCGAGGCCTACTTCGGCAAGCCCCTGCAGCAGATCAACCTGGCCGAGGCCGCCATGCTGGCCGGTCTGCCCAAGGCGCCTTCGCAGTACAACCCGGTCGTGAATCCGAGTCGGGCCCGCATCCGCCAGCTCTACATCCTGCAGCGCATGGTGGAAAACGGCTTCATCACGCCGGCACAGGCCGAGGAGGCCAAGAACACCCAGATCGTGCTCAAGCACGCCACGAAGGGCGAGACCGTGCACGCCGAATATGTCGGCGAGATGGTGCGCCAGCTCATCTATGCGCAGTATGGAGCCGAAGCCTATACCCGCGGCCTGGATGTCTACACCACGATTTCCACCAAGGACCAGAATGCGGCCTATGCAGCCGTGCGCGCCGGCATCCTGCGGTATGACGCCCGCCGCCCATACCGCGGCCCTGAACATTTCGTGAATCTCCCCAGCGATCCCGCCCTGCTCGACGACGCCGTGGTGGATGCCCTGGCCGATTACCCCGATGCGGGTGACATGCTGTCTGCAGTGGTGATCTCAGCCTCTCCGCGCCGCGTGGTGGTTCGACGCAGCGACAACGACGACATCACCATCGCCGGCGATGGTCTGCGGTTTGCTGCCTGGGCCCTGTCGGGCCGTGCAGGATCGGCGCAGCAGATCCGGCGCGGAGCCATTGTCCGCATCGTCAAGGCGCCTGGTGGTGGCTGGTCCATCCGGCAGCTGCCCGAGGTGGAGTCTGCGCTGGTGGCCATGGATCCCCGTACCGGCGCCATCCGTTCGCTGGTGGGTGGATACGATTTCGCCAAGAACAAGTTCAACCACGTGACCCAGGCGCTGCGGCAGCCGGGGTCGAGCTTCAAGCCCTTCATCTACTCGGCCGCACTGGAAGCCGGCGTGAGTCCCAGCACGGTCGTGAGCGACTCGGAACTGGTGTTCGATGCAGGGGTGACGGGCGGACAGCCCTGGGCTCCGAAGAACTACGATGGCTCCTTCGGACCGCCGCTCACCGTGCGTCAGGCCCTGGCCAAGTCCAAGAACCTGGTGTCCATCCGCATCCTGCAGACGGTGGGAACCCAGAAGACCCAGGAATGGGCAGGCCGCTTCGGCTTTCCTCCTGACCGCACGCCGCCCTACCTCACCCTGGCGCTCGGCGCGGGCACGACCAATCCGCTGGAAATGGCGGTGGGCTACTCGGTGTTCGCCAATGGAGGCTATGCCGTCAACCCCTACATCATCTCCCTCATCAAGGACCAGCGCGGCAATACCCTGCTCGAAACCAAGCCTGCTGCCCCGAACGAGGCGCGACGCGCCATTCCCACGCGCAACGCCTTCATCATGGACAGCCTGCTCAACGAAGTGGCCACGCATGGCACGGCTGCCCGCGCCACACAGGCCCTCGGACGCCCCGACCTCTATGGCAAGACCGGTACCACCAATGACTCCAAGGATGCATGGTTTGCAGGCTTCCAGCCGTCGCTGGTGACGGTGGTCTGGTTTGGCTTCGACAATCCGCGCAACCTGGGCGATGGCGAAACCGGCGGGGGCCTGAGCCTGCCGATCTGGATCGACTACATGCGCACGGCGCTCAAGGATGTGCCCGTGAACGAGATCCACGTGAAGCCCCCTCTGGGCGTGGTGCGCTCCAATGGTGACTGGGCCTATGAGGAGTTTGCCGGTGGCCGCGGCATCTCTCGCATCGGCGTGTCCGATCGCCCCCGTTCTGCCGCCGTTCCATCTGCAAGCGACGGCACCGATGCAGCCAATCCGGTAGATGGCAGCCAGGGCGCAGCGGCAGGAACTCCCCCTGCCGCCGGCGGCACGGGTGGAGGCGGATCGGGTGGCGGAGGCGGAGCAGCCCCAAGCACGCCCCCCGGTACCCGCAGCGAAGACATGTTCCGCGGAAACTGACGGGCTCCCGCTCAGGTCACGTCTCCTTCATGAACACCAAGGCCGTGCCGCATGTCTCCCATGCTGCACGGCCTTTTCCTTGCTTGCTTGTCTGCCTGACGACAGGGTGTGACGACTGTCTGTCCAGACTCAGGCAAAGTGCAACGGCATGCCCGACTGCTCGGTGGCGCAGCGGCTCAGGTGGTCGAAAAATTCGCCGTGCCCCTTGGTATCGACCCATTGCTGGCCATCGAAGGTGTAGTGGAAGCCCCCCGCCTTGGCAGCCATCCAGATTTCGTGGAGCGGCTTCTGCAGGTTGATCACGATCTGGCTGCGGTTGGGAAACACCAGCGTCACCATGCCGCCCACGCGCTGGTTGTCGATATCGGCATCGGTTTCATCGTTGATGCGGTCGCATGCTGCTTCAATGCGCTGCAGTACCTGCTCAGCCGCATCCATGTATTCCAGGTCAGTCATTACAATTCCAGCCTATGATGAACATGCGAATCATTGTAATGAGCGGCCTCGCGGCCTTCGGCATCGTGGCGGCAAGCGGCTGCGGCCAGAAGGGGAATTTGTATCTCCCCACCGCTCCGGAAGCGGCCCATCGAGCTCCGCTGCATGCGCTGCTGCTGGGGCCTCTGCGTCCAGCCTCTGCTGCATCGAGTCCTGCGGCCACCGCTGCTGCGCTGCCGACCGCCGGCAATCCTGTCGATGCCGTGCCCGCGCACTGAGCTCCCTGTGCCTCCTCCCTCTTTCGGACCCCTTTCTTCATGACACATCCCGTTCTTCCTGGCCATCCCTTCTTTGCACGCAACACCGCCGGAGCGCTGTGCGTGGAAGGTCTTCCCCTTGCCGAGCTGGCCCGGGAACATGGCACGCCGCTGTTTGTCTATTCACGCGCAGCCATGCTCAAGGCCCTGCACGCCTACGAGGAGGGATTCCGTGGCCGAGATGCCCTGATCTGCTACGCCATGAAGGCCAATTCCTCGCTCGCCGTGCTGCAGGTCTTCGCGCAGGCCGGATGTGGATTCGACATCGTCTCAGGCGGGGAGCTCCAGCGCGCCCTGGCTGCAGGCGCCCCTCCGGCCAAGATCATTTTCTCGGGTGTCGGCAAGACCCGCGCCGAAATGCGCCTGGCCCTGACGACGGGCATCGGCTGCTTCAACGTGGAAAGCCTGCCGGAGCTGCATGTGCTCAACGAGGTGGCAGTGGCCATGGGCACACAGGCGCCCGTCAGCATCCGCGTCAATCCCAATGTGGACCCCAATACCCATCCCTACATTTCCACGGGGCTCAAGGGCAACAAGTTCGGCATCGCCCATGAAGAGGCCCTGGCTGCCTACCGGCTGGCTCGCGACCTGCCGGGGTTGCGCGTCGTCGGCATCGACTGCCACATCGGGTCGCAGATCACCCAGATGAGTCCCTATCTGGACGCCATGGATCGCATGCTTGATCTGGTGGAACAGATCGAGGCCGAAGGCATCCGGCTGGAACACTTCGACTTCGGCGGAGGCCTGGGCATCACCTACACCGATGAAACGCCCCCTTCGGCCCATGCCCTGTGGCATGCCCTGCTCGCTCGCATGGATGCACGCGGCCTCGGTCAGCGCAGACTGCTCATCGAACCGGGACGCTCCATGGTCGGCAACGCGGGGGTGTGCCTTGCCGAAGTGCTCTATCTCAAGACCGGCGAGGCCAAGAATTTCTGCATCGTGGATGCCGCCATGAACGATCTGCCGCGTCCAGCCATGTACGAGGCCTATCACCAGATCCTGCCCGTGCAGTCACGTCCGGCCACAGGCGACATGCCGACCTACGATGTGGTGGGCCCGATCTGCGAAAGCGGGGACTGGCTGGGACGCGACCGCACGCTCGATGTTCAGCCGGGCGACATCCTGGCCGTCATGTCGGCTGGAGCCTATTGCATGAGCATGGCGAGCACCTACAACTCCCGGGGACGGGCGGCCGAAGTGCTGGTCGTCGATGGCCAGCCGCACCTCATTGCAACCCGCGAGGACATTGCCTCCCTGCATGCCCGCGAACGGCTGCTCTGATCGAACGGCCATCCCGCCGGGTGCTGTGGTCTCCCGCCTCATGGGCATGGGGCGGGTGTCTGCCGTCTGCTTCACGCGGCCCCCTGTCCCCGTGTGTCAATGCCCGCAGCCACCGGCAGGGGCGTTCCGGTTCCAGTACCAGAGTCTCCATGCCAGCAGCCCTCCCAGCACGGCGGCATACAGCATGGGCTCGATCACCTGATTCTTGCTGGCGCGCACCCAGAAGAAGTGCAGCATGGCCAGTGCAGCCACCACATACACCAGCCGGTGCAGCACCTGCCAGCGTGCAGCCCCCAGTGCCCGAATGGCCGCATTGGACGACGTGAGTCCCAGCGGCAGCATGCACACGAACGTCGCCATTCCTGCAAAGACATAGGGATGGCGCGCCAGGTCATGCACCAGCTTCCCGCTCTCGAAGCCCACGATGAGCCACAGATACAGGGACAGGTGCACACAGGCATAGACAAAGCTCAGCTGACCCAGACTGCGCCGGAACCGCAGCAGCTGGGGAAGGTGCAGACTCACCCGGGCAGGCGTCACCGCCAGGGTAAGCAGAAGCATGCGCAGCGCCCAATCTCCAGTCCCCCGCACCAGGGCCTCCTCGGGATTGACGTAGGCCCCTGCAGAGGCGCGCCCGATCAGCCATGCCAGCGGCATGAGCGCCACTCCCCACAGCAGAGGTTTGCTCCAGGGGTTCGTGAGCCAGGAATGTCTGGCAATGACAGTGGACATGAAAACAACCTTCCTTTCTCTTCTCTTGAATCGGCAAATCTGCTCAAAAATACCGATGCAGATCCATGCCGGCATACAGCCCGGCCACCTGCTCGGCATAGCCATTGAAGGGCAGGGTCGGGCGCCGCGGTTCCCACGCACCTTCGCCTATGCGGCGCTCGGTCGCCTGGCTCCAGCGTGGGTGATCCACCTCTGGGTTGACATTGGCGTAGAACCCATACTCAGCGGGTGCCTCACGCACCCAGGTCGTGACCGGCGGAGTGGCCATCACGCGGATGGTCACGATGCTCTTGGCACTCTTGAAGCCATACTTCCAGGGCACCACGAGCCTGAGCGGGGCACCGTTCTGGGCTGGCAGCGCATGCCCGTACATTCCAAAGGCCAGCAGGCTCAGGGGGTGCAAGGCCTCATCGAGCCGCAGGCCTTCGGTATAGGGCCAGTGCAGCACCGCATCCCGCACTCCCGGCATCTGTCCTGGGTCGGCCAGCGACTCGAAGGCCACGTAGCGGGCATTTCCCGTGGGCTGGGCACGCTTCAGAACATGCGCAAGCGCATACCCCTGCCACGGAATGACCATGCTCCACCCTTCCACGCACCGCAACCGATAGAGCCGCTCCTCCAGGGGGGCGAGCCGCATCAGGTCCTCGACTCCGAGGGTATAGGGGTGCAGCACCTCCCCCTCCACGCGCAGCGTCCAGGGACGCAGCCGCATGGCACCCGCACGCTCGGACGGATCGGTCTTGGAGGTTCCCCACTCGTAGAAGTTGTTGTAGTGCGTGGCATCACGAACCGGCGTGGGCCGATCCACGGCCCAGCCGCCAGCCACGGAAGTTCGCACGGAGGAGAGGGGAGTGCCCATGTCCTTCGGGGACCGCACGGAATCGCTCTCGCCATTGCCTCGACAGGCTGCCAGGCCTGCCCCGGCCATCCATGCCCCGGCGTGCTGCATCCAGCGCCTGCGGCTTCCTGCCACCGCCTCGGGCGTGATCTCGCTGGAAAGAATGGGCGGAACCGCCCCGAAGCGATTCGCCATTTCTCCTCCGTGGGTCAAGAAGTCATTGCACGCATCCGGATCCCCCTGCAGCCGGCGTCCCAAGGGGAGTACAGCCATGGCGAGCACCGGCATCCCGGCAGCAGGCCTCGTTCAGCATGGGGTTCGACTCATTGTGCGCCATGCACACCCCCTGCCGAAAGCAATTCCCCTCATCGGCCAAGGGACTCGGCCCTGCCCGCCACGGGAAGAGGACTGTCCACCAGACAGTCCTGCCTGCCCGACTCGACACGGGTCTTACAGGGTGCCGTAGCTGTGCAGGCCGCTCAGGAACATGTTGACGCCGATGAAGGCGAAGGTCACTACGACCAGCCCCACCAGAGCCCACCAGGCGGCTACCGTCCCGCGCAGCCCTTTCATGAGCCGCATGTGCAGCCATGCCGCATAGTTCAACCACACGATCAGAGCCCAGGTTTCCTTGGGGTCCCAGCTCCAGTATCCGCCCCAGGCTTCGGCCGCCCAGAGCGCCCCGAGCACGGTAGCGATGGTGAAGAAGGCGAATCCCACCGCAATCGCCTTGTACAGCACATCATCCATCACCGTCAGGCTCGGCGTGTGCTGGTTGATGGTGCCGCGCAGCGCCACCATGAGCCCGAAGAACACCAGCAGCCCACCCAGCATGCGGCCGCTCTTGGTCAGGGCCTGCGTCATGGTGGGATCCGGCGAACCGAGCAGCGCGTACAGACCCACTCCCGCCAGTACCACAGCCGGCACTCCCACGAGCCCGATCAACAGGGCCCGCAGGCTGCTGGTCTTGAGCAGATAGGCCAGGGCCACCATGGCCGCCAGGGCAAACGTGCCATAGCCCACGAAGTTGGCAGGCACATGCAGCTTCATCCACCAGCTCTGCAGGGCAGGCACCAGCGGCTGAATGGCCTGCGCCTCGCGCACCAGCGCATACCACAGCAGAAACCCGACCGCCGCGCTCACCACCGTCATCACGAAGGCCCCCAGCGCACGGGTGCGATAGAGCTGCTCGTAGTACAGGTAGAACAGAGTGGTCATCCAGCAGAACAGCACGAACACTTCATAGAGGTTGCTGACGGGGATGTGGCCGATGCCGGCCCCGATGTGGTGACTTTCGTACCAGCGCACCATGGTCCCGATGAGCGCCATGCCCACCGCGCCCCAGGCCAGCCAGGTTCCCATGCGCTGTGCGGTGTTGGCATGTGCCACGCCGTCCACGGGATGCTTCTCGCTCGTGAACAGGCCGATCCAGTAGAAGAGCGTGCTCATGTAGATGAGGACACACATCCACAGAATGGCGGACTGGCTGGAGAGGAAATACTTGAGCCAGAACACCGACTCAGCCCGCTTGAGATCTCCCTGATAGGCTGAGATGGCCAGCAGCGAGAAGGCTGCCACCACCAGCATCAGCCGCGCGGCGGGACGCCAGAACCATCCGAGCGCAATGACGAAGGGTACTGTGCCGGCCAGAATGGCCTTTTCATAGCCATCCATGGCACCGCCGTACTGGGCAAATGCCACGATGCCACCGGCCACGGCCAGCACGGCAAAGAGCCAGTCGAACCAGGTGCGGCCCGACAGCCACCCTTCCTGCAGATGGATGATGCGTGTGGCTTGGGAGCCTGCAGACAGATCAAGCGTGGTGTTCATGGGGGTGCTCATGCGTGGATTCCCAGCAGTTTGTCCTTGAGGACTTCAAATTCCCGGTCGCTTTCGAGGTTGCGACGATTGCTTGAAAGCGCCATGGTAGCGGCGCTGACGCCTTCCTGTCCATCAACCGGTGTCAGCCAGACCCAAACGCGACGTTCGCGGATGTACAGCATGGCAAAGACTCCCAGAATCAGGAAGAAACAGCCTGTATAGACGACCCACTTGCCCGGCGAACGCGTCACCTGGAACACGCTGGCCTGCACCTGCTTGAAGTCCTGAAGCTGGAACAGCAGGGGCTCCGGATACAGCGGCGCATCACTCAGAGCCACGACCGCCTGCACCATGAACGCGCGGTTGCGCTCCTGGCCCATGTCGAGTGCCGGCAGATGGGCCTGGGCACGTTCCAGCTGCGCCAGCTCCAGCAGACTGCCGTTGAGAATCTTGAGCAGCACATCGCCCACACGCGCCTGCTGGTCGGCCGGCACGGTCTTCTCGATGAAGCTCGCCACCGCCTGCAGGCCAAAGCCGCGCGCGGCGTCGCCATTGGGGTCCAGCCCGGCCTGCGCCATCTTGGCCGGATCGCCCGCAAACAGATCCATCACCCGCTCGGCCGATGCCGTGAGCTGCTTCACCACCTCGGGGGGCTGCCCTGTGGTGGCTTCGGCTGCATAGCGCCGCACGGCCTCGGCCCGCATGGCCGGCGTCATCAGCGCGGTGCGCAGACGCTGGAACTCGCCCAGCCCGCCCTTGTCATCGGCCGGGATGCGAAGATAACGGAACGGCTGGTTGGGGTCGGTGCGTACCCCGAACAGAAATTCGGGCACGCCCCCCTGGGACGAAGCCACGGGCTGCATGTAGTTGTTGAACTCGCGCGCCTGTCCCGACGCATCGCGCAGCTTGTAGGCGATGCTCGGCCCCACGTTGCGCAGCTGCTTGTCGCTCCTGCTCTGGGCCGAGCCCAGATTGGCATTGAGGGTGTGCTGCAGGTCGACCTTGCGCACATCCACTCCGTTGCCCTCTCCCTCCTTGCCGAAATTCTCGACGTTGATGACCCGCAGGTTGGTGATTTCCAGCGTGCGCTGGTCCTTGCCATTGCTGATCGTGGTGGATTCCCCCACCTTGCTGTGCACCTCGAACGGGGCCACAGCAGCCCCTCCCATGGGAACCGCCTTGAGCGTCACCGAGGAACCGCCATCCTCGAAGCTGCTCTGGTAGATCTCGATGCCCTTGAAGCTGGCCGGATGATTGACCTCGATGCGGGCAGGATGCTGTTCTCCCGTAGTACGGTCACGCAAGATCACATCGCTGGCGAACAGCCGGGGCATGCCGGTGGGGTAATACTCGACGATGAATTTCTTGAGCTCTATCGAGAAAGGCAGATCCTGCACCAGCACGCCATCCTTCTGACTCAGGATGGCACTGGAAGCCGAAGCCCCCTCCGGCACAAAGAGATTGCCACGAAAGCTGGGGTTGTTCGGTCCCAGTCGCGAAGCAGCCGGCACCTCGGCAATCATGCCTGCGCCGCGATAGACCTGCTTGCCATTGAACCAGGTCTGCGCCCGCACCATCAGATCCCCATCGAACAGCCCTCCCAGACAGATGAGCACGATCGCGCAGTGCGCAGCCAGATAGCCGATCTTGTTCCAGCTCCCTGCCTTTGCAGCCACCATCCAGCCCATGCCCTGGGCGGTGCGGCGTTCCTGAAGGCGCACCTTCCATCCGCTGCGCACCAGGCTCTGTCCCAGACGCCGCGCGGCCTCCTCGGGAGTGCCCGCCACCTCTGCGGTGGCCTTCTGCCCGAAAGCCCGCAGCGCCTGCTCATGGATGTTTTCCTTGAAGCTCCGGAGATCCTGCAGGATCTTGGGCGTATTGCGCGCAATGCACAGGCTGGTGCTGGTCACCAGAAAAGCCAGAATCAGCAGGAACCACCATGCACTGTAGACACTGTAGAGCCCCAGCACATCGAACACCTGGGCCCAGAAAAGCCCAAACTGGTTGATGTAGTTGTTGTAAGGCTCATGTTGCTTGACGACGGTGCCGATCACCGAGGCGATGCAGATCACCGTCAACAACGCAATCGCAAAGCGCATCGAGGACAACAGCTCGACAGCGGCACGCATGCGGCGCCCGCCCTTGCCTACCTGGAAGCCTTCAGTGGAAAAAGTGGTCATGTGTGATCCATCCTGCTGCATACCGGCCAACCGTCTCTGCGTCCCTTGCGTCCACAGTTCCAGAGAGCACCCCATGCGCCCGTCCCTCCAGCAGGTTCAGGTTCCGCATGGTAGCGGAAACCCCAGCTCCTCGCCTTGCCGCGAGTCAGACACCCGTGGTCCGGTTAAGCAATCCAAAAGAAAAGGCGGGGGAAAACCCCGCCTTGCCAGTCAAAGACCGCTGTTCGCGCAGACATTTCGTCTGGCCGCGAGCCGGGAAACAGCACCCGCAGCCTTTCTTTCTGCCCCAGACACCGATCAGTGCAGCCCTTGCACGAAATCGGCCACAGCCTTGATCTGGGCGTCGTTCATGCCGTTGACCACTTCGGGCATGACCTTGTCGTTGGTGCGCACGCCGTCGCGGAAATCCTTGAGCTGCTGCTCGACATAGGCTGCGTGCTGCCCGGCAAGGCGCGGGAAGCGGATGGGAATGCCAGCACCGTTCGGGCTGTGGCAGGCAGCACAGGCAGGCACCCCACGGTTGGCAATGCCGCCGCGCCAGATCTTTTCGCCGAGGGCAATGGTGTCCTTGTTGGTGGCAGAGCCAGGCGTCATCTTCTGGGTGGTCACCCAGTAGGCGATGTTGCGCATGTCCTGCTCGCTCAGGGGCGCAGCCATGCCGTTCATGATGGCGTTCTTGCGCACTCCGGCCTTGAATTCCTTGAGCTGCTTGACGAGATATTCAGGATGCTGCTGCGCGAGGCTGGGATTGGCAGCGATGGCGGAATTGCCATTGGCTCCATGGCAGGCAGCACAGGTGACGAAACTGGCCTTGCCCTTGGCGAGGTCGGGAGCACCGGCCGCCATGGCCGCGCTGGCAGCCAGGAGAGTCGTGGCGGAAATCAGGGAAGCGGCAATAGAGGTAAGAGGCTTCATCATCGCAATAGTCCAAAGTGAGCGGATACACCCGAGCCCAGAGCAAGCGCAATACGGGTAAACTGGCCAATTCTACAACGCGCTGTTGCAAAATTGGCCGGCCAGATACTTTTCTGTCAACCGGAAACCCTTCTGCCATCCGGCTTTTCCGCTTCACGCCCCAGCCCCACACCATGCCCGCACGACGTCCGCCACGCAGCCCCATTCCTCCGAAATCCGGGGCATCCGCTCCTGCTTCCGCCCCCGCCACGCCGAGCCCCCTGGGCTGGCTGCACACGGCACGCTTTCTGACCACGGCGGCCCAGCTGGACCAGCTGCCGGCACTCGACGTTCCCGAAATTGCCTTCGTGGGACGCTCCAATGCGGGCAAATCGACCTGCATCAACACGCTCACACAGCAAAAGCAGCTCGCATTTGCCTCCAAGACTCCCGGACGGACCCAGCACATCAACCTGTTTGCCCTGGGCAAGCAGGGCCTGACCGACGCCGTCCTCACCGATCTGCCCGGCTACGGCTATGCGGCCGTGCCACAGGCTGACAAGCTGCGCTGGCAGCGCGTCATGGCGAACTACCTGGTCACACGTCCAAACCTCCGCGCCATCGTGCTGCTGTGCGATCCACGCCACGGCATGACCGAGCTCGATGAAGCCCTGCTGGAAGTGGTGCGCCCCCGCGTCGAGGAAGGCCTGCACTTTCTCGTGCTCCTGACCAAGGCCGACAAGCTCACGCGCAGCGAAGGCGCCAAGGTTCTGGGCATCACCCGCCTGCAGGCAGGCGGCGGCGAGGTTCGACTGTTTTCCGCCCTCAAGAAGCAGGGGGTCGAAGACGTGGCCCGTCTGCTGTGGGACTGGACGCACTCCCCGGCCGCCCCTTCCCTGTCAGCCGCCGATCCGGCCATCGGCGAACCGCCTCAGGCAGATTGAGCGTCGTACACCGACGCCATGCCCGGCGGGCGGGTCTTGAACCGCTTGTGCACCCAGAAATACTCTTCGGGACGCTTCCGCACCCAGCCTTCCAGGTAATCGTTCATGCGCTGGGTGTCGGCCTCGACATTGGCTGTCGGGAAATCCTTCCAGGGACCCTCCACATGCAGCGTATAGCCGTGCGGGTCCATGAAGGTCATGGTGGAGACCACCTGCGCCCGGCCCAGCCGCGCAAAGCGTGACAGAGAGGGCACGGTCGCAGCCGGCTGGCCGAAGAACTTCACGAAGATCGACTCCTGCGGCCCAAAGTTCATGTCCGGCAGCAGATACAGCAGACCGTGCCTGCGCAGCGCCGAGATGATCGGCTTGACACCGTCACGGCGCCACACCACACGGGCATTGGGAAACCGTGTGCGCCCCCGTCTTGTCCACCGATCGGCCAGCGCGCTGCGCTGCGGCGTGTAGATCGAAATGAAATCCCGTTCCGGCAGCTGCCCCGACAGGGCCATCCCCCCCGCGTCGAGTCCCACGAAGTGGGGCGCAAACAGAATGGTGGAAGCGTCCCCCTCGAACGCACGCACATCCCCGACCATGCGCAGGCGGCGCCGGAGCAGGGCTTCCGAGCCATGCCAGAGCCAGATGCGGTCGAGCACGGCCTGCACGAAGCGCCGGAAATGCAGCTTCAGCACATGCCGGCGCTGCTGCGCACTCCATTCGGGAAAGCAAAGCTGCAGGTTGATGTCGGCAATCCGGCGCCGATCAGGAATGGCCCAGTACAGCACCCAGCCTATGACCGCTCCCAGCCCTCGCCAGAACACCAGCGGCAAATGGGCCAACACGCCCAGCAGGGCATACACCAGACGTCCCCGCCACCCGAGTGGAGGAAGCGCCTTTTCCTGGGAAGACAGCGGATGCTCCGCCTCCTGTGCCGAGTCATGCATGCCCGTTCCCCTGCCCGGACTGGGGTGGTACGCCGGTGCCTCCTTCGGGCGCAGTCGCGGCACGCGCAGGTTCCGGCTGACCGCGCGGCCTGCGGTAGCGTGCATAGTTCCACATGTACTGGTTGGGATTGCTCAGGATGAGCCGTTCCATCTCGTGATTGATATGGGCCACCCCTGCTTCCAGCCCCTCGGGCATCGGAGCCGAGAGCGGACTGCAGTGCAGCACATAGCCCCGCCCCCAGGACAGCCGTTCGCCCCAGATGACGATCACCTCGGCGCCCGTCTGCTGCACCAGCTTGGTTGCCAGAGTCATGGTATAGGCGGGGCGGCCGAAAAAGGGAGCCCACACGCCCTGTCCTTCCGGCGGCACATGATCGGGAAGCACCCCTACGGCCTCCCCCTTGCGCAGAACCTTGATCATCTGGCGCACTCCCGTCAGGGTGGTCGTGACAGTCCTGAGATGCGGGCGATTGCGCACATGCACCATCATGTCTGCCAGCGCCTTCTGTCGAGCAGGGCGGTACATCACCGTCAGGTCCCCGTACTGCGGACCAAACGTCTCCGCCATGGCCTGCGCCGTGATCTCGAAGCAGCCCATGTGGGGCGTCAGAAACACGATGCCCCTGTGCGCTCCATAGGCTCGCTCGACATGCTCAAGCCCCGTCCAGCGATAGGGGACGGGGCGTCCAAGCCACAGGCGCGGCAGCTCGAAGATCATGCGTCCGGCATGGGCCACGGCCCCTCGCACCTGCCCGGCCGTCAGGCCCGCCTGTGCGCGGTTGTCATTCCAGCGCCTGCGATAGGACGGCGCCAGCAAATAGGTGGCCCAGCCGGCCACAGCCCCCATGCCTTGCAGCAGCCACAGAGGAAACACAGAGAAGAAACGAAACAATCCAACCATGATGCTTGACCGGGAACAACGTCCCCGCACCCCCATTCCGGGCAGATTCTGTACAATGCCTCCCGTCGTCGAGTTAAACGAGCAACTTGCAGGGCGACACCCCATTCGACATTGTCGCATGGGCCAGACAGCCAGCCTCCATGGCACAGCGGCTCACTGCTAAAGCGTTCGCCAGGCTCCCTCAATGGCAACGCGTTTTCCCTTTCTCAACCCGTGCCGTTTTTTGGAGTTCTCTCATGGCGAACGACTTTCTCTTCACGTCCGAATCGGTCTCCGAAGGTCACCCCGACAAGGTGGCTGACCAGATTTCCGACGCCATTCTCGATGCCTGCCTCACGCAGGATCCCTACAGCCGGGTCGCGGCCGAAACCCTCTGCAACACCGGTCTCGTGGTGCTGGCAGGCGAAATCACCACCAATGCCACCGTGGACTACATTCAGGTGGCGCGCGACACCATCAAGCACATCG